>NZ_JBFABE010000095.1:0-23007 GCF_040640155.1 Streptosporangium sp. NPDC023615 | reverse complement strand
GGAGCTCGGCATCGACCTGTCCCGGCGCGAGCCGAGCAGCGTCGAAGAGGTCTGATCTAGAAGCTGAGGGGGATTACAAGTGCTCGACGTCAACTTCTTCGACGAGCTTCGGATCGGCCTCGCGACCGCCGACGACATTCGCCAGTGGTCGCACGGTGAGGTCAAGAAGCCCGAGACCATCAACTACCGCACGCTCAAGCCCGAGAAGGACGGACTCTTCTGCGAGAAGATCTTCGGCCCCACCCGGGACTGGGAGTGCTACTGCGGCAAGTACAAGCGCGTCCGCTTCAAGGGCATCATCTGTGAGCGCTGCGGCGTCGAGGTGACCCGTGCCAAGGTGCGCCGCGAGCGGATGGGCCACATCGAGCTGGCCGCTCCGGTCACGCACATCTGGTACTTCAAGGGCGTCCCGTCCCGTCTGGGATACCTGCTCGACCTGGCCCCGAAGGACCTGGAGAAGGTCATCTACTTCGCGGCCTACATGATCACGCATGTCGACAAGGAGATGCGCGAGCGCGACCTGCCGTCGCTGGAGGCGAAGATCTCCGTCGAGCGGCAGCACGTCGAGCAGCGCCGTGACTCCGACATCGAGGCCCGCCAGCGCAAGCTGGAGACCGACCTGGCCGAGCTGGAGGCCGCCGGTGCCAAGGGCGACCAGCGCCGCAAGGTCCGTGAGGGTGCCGAGCGCGAGATGCGGCAGCTTCGCGACCGGGCCCAGCGCGAGCTGGACCGGCTGGACGAGGTCTGGAGCCGTTTCAAGAACCTCAAGGTCCAGGACCTCGAGGGTGACGAGCTGCTCTACCGCGAGATGCGCGACCGTTTCGGCCGCTACTTCCGCGGTGGCATGGGCGCCCAGGCCATCCAGGAGAGGCTGACCAACTTCGACCTCGCCCTGGAGGCCGAGAACCTCCGCGAGACGATCCGCAGCGGCAAGGGCCAGAAGAAGGCCCGCGCGCTCAAGCGCCTCAAGGTCGTCTCGGCGTTCCTGAACACCCGCAACTCGCCCAACGGCATGGTCCTGGACTGCATCCCGGTCATCCCGCCGGACCTGCGCCCCATGGTGCAGCTCGACGGTGGCCGGTTCGCGACCTCGGACCTGAACGACCTGTACCGCCGGGTGATCAACCGGAACAACCGCCTCAAGCGCCTTCTCGACCTCGGAGCCCCCGAGATCATCGTGAACAACGAGAAGCGGATGCTCCAGGAGGCCGTCGACGCGTTGTTCGACAACGGCCGCCGCGGCCGCCCGGTCACAGGGCCCGGCAACCGTCCCCTGAAGTCCCTCAGCGACATGCTGAAGGGCAAGCAGGGCCGGTTCCGCCAGAACCTGCTGGGCAAGCGCGTCGACTACTCGGGCCGTTCGGTCATCGTCGTCGGCCCGCAGCTGAAGCTGCACCAGTGCGGCCTGCCCAAGCAGATGGCGCTGGAGCTGTTCAAGCCGTTCGTGATGAAGCGCCTGGTGGACCTGAACCACGCGCAGAACATCAAGTCGGCCAAGCGGATGGTCGAGCGTGCCCGGCCGGTCGTGTGGGACGTCCTCGAAGAGGTCATCACCGAGCACCCCGTGCTGCTCAACCGCGCGCCCACCCTGCACCGCCTGGGCATCCAGGCCTTCGAGCCGCAGCTGGTCGAGGGCAAGGCCATCCAGATCCACCCGCTCGTGTGCACCGCGTTCAACGCGGACTTCGACGGTGACCAGATGGCCGTGCACCTGCCGCTGTCGGCCGAGGCGCAGGCCGAGGCCCGCATCCTGATGCTGTCCACCAACAACATCCTCAAGCCGGCCGACGGCAAGCCCGTGACCATGCCCACCCAGGACATGATCATCGGCCTGTACTCGCTGACCACGCTCAAGGACGAGGACGAGAACGGCGCGGGCAGGGGCCGGGTCTTCGGCTCGGTGTCGGAGGCGCTCATGGCCTTCGACCGCCGCGAGCTGGACATCCAGTCGCTGATCCAGATCCGGATGAAGGGCGACGTCCCGCCGCCCCGCGAGTGGACCGCCCCCGAGGGCTGGGAGCCGGGCGAGACCTACCGCCTGGAGACCACCCTGGGCCGGTGCCTGTTCAACCAGACACTGCCGGCGAACTACCCGTACGTGAACTCGCAGGTCGGCAAGAAGCAGCTCTCGGTCATCGTCAACGAGCTCGCCGAGAAGTACCCCAAGGTCGAGGTCGCGGCGGCGCTCGACGCCCTCAAGGACGCCGGCTTCTACTGGGCGACCAGGGCCGGTGTGACGATCTCCATCGAGGACGTCATCGCGCCGCCGAACAAGGCCGACATCATGGAGACGTACGAGCGCAGGGCCGACAAGGTCCAGCGGGAGTACGAGCGCGGCCTGATCACGGACGAGGAGCGCCGTCAGGAGCTCATCGAGATCTGGACGCACGCGACCAGTGACGTGACCGACGACATGCAGAAGGCGTTCCCGAAGACCAACCCGGTCTGGATGATGGTCCAGTCGGGCGCCCGAGGGAACCTGATGCAGGTCCGGCAGATCTCCGGCATCCGCGGCCTGGTGTCCAACACCAAGGGTGAGACGATCCCGCGTCCGATCAAGGCCTCGTTCCGCGAGGGCCTGTCGGTGCTGGAGTACTTCATCTCCACCCACGGCCAGCGGAAGGGTCTGGCGGACACCGCGCTGCGGACCGCCGACTCCGGCTACCTGACCCGTCGTCTGGTGGACGTGGCGCAGGACGTCATCGTCCGCGAGATCGACTGCGGCACCGACCGGGCCGTGCCGCTGCACGTCGCCGACCGCGACGCCCAGGGCAACCTGGTCAAGGCGGAGAACGCCGAGAGCAACGTGCACGGCCGCATCCTCGCCGAGGACGTGGAGGTCGACGGCAAGGTCGTCGTGCAGATGGGCGTCGACATCAACGACGCCCACGTCACCGCGCTGGTCGAGGCCGGCATCGAGACCGTCAGGACCCGCAGCGCCCTCGTCTGCGAGGCCAAGATCGGTGTCTGTGCCACCTGCTACGGCCGCTCGCTGGCCACCGGCAAGCTCGTGGACGTCGGCGAGGCGGTCGGCATCATCGCCGCCCAGTCGATCGGCGAGCCCGGCACCCAGCTGACGATGCGGACCTTCCACACCGGTGGTGTGGCGGGCGCCGACATCACCCACGGCCTGCCCCGTGTCCAGGAGCTCTTCGAGGCGCGCGTCCCCAAGGGCGTCGCCCCGATCAGCGAGGCCGAGGGCCGGGTCCGCGTCGACGAGACCGACAAGACGCGGAAGATCGTGGTCGTCCCGGACGACGGTTCCGAGGAGGTCGCGTACCCGGTGTCGATGCGGTCGCGCATGCTCGTCTCCGACGGGCAGCGGGTCGGCGTCGGCCAGCAGCTCATCGCCGGTGCGGTCAACCCCAACGAGGTGCTGCGGATCCTCGGCCCCCGCGCCGTGCAGCTGCACCTCGTGGCGGAGGTCCAGCAGGTCTACCGCTCCCAGGGTGTGTCGATCCACGACAAGCACATCGAGATCATCGTGCGGCAGATGCTCAAGCGCGTGAACGTGCTGGAGTCCGGCGACGCCGACATGCTGCCCGGTGAGCTCGTCGAGCGGCCGCGCTTCGAGCGGATCAACCGCGAGTGCGTGGCCGAGGGCGGCACGCCGGCCTCGGGACGCCCGGTGCTGATGGGCATCACCAAGGCCTCGCTCGCCACCGAGTCCTGGCTGTCGGCGGCGTCCTTCCAGGAGACCACCCGGGTGCTCACCGACGCGGCGATCCACGCCAAGTCGGACTCGCTGCTCGGTCTCAAGGAGAACGTCATCATCGGAAAGCTCATCCCGGCGGGTACGGGCATGCCCCAGTACCGCAATATCCGGGTCGAGCCCACCGAGGAGGCCAAGGCCGCGATGTACACGGTCGGCGGCTACGACGGCTCCGCGGCCGACTACACCTTCGGCTCGGGCTCCGGCGAGGCCGTGCCGCTGGAGGAGTACGACTTCGGTCAGTACAACCGCTGAGGTACGGCCACTGGAGCGGGCACGCCCGCTCCAGTGGCCGAGACGGCGCCCGGTCCCCGCGAAGGGGGCCGGGCGCCGTTCCTTTTGCCCGGACGTCACGGCCGGGGCCGTACCGCAATGCGGAGAACGGCCGGAGAAGTGTCCGGGGCCGGGTAAACTCGACATGGACCCGGACGCGATCGGTCGGAAACCGGTCGCGGGAGTCAGGGCACGAATGCGAGCGCGTGTGACGGCGCCCGGTGAGTGCGGCCGTTTTGACGTGTCGCACTGGGCTGGGTAGTCTTTCCCTTCGTGCCCATGTCTTCGTGGGTCCTCATGCGTGCGCGTCGACGGTTTCCCATCTGAGGAGTCGGCAGAGGCGCCGCGTGGCCTCCTCCACCGGACCGGCCTTGACCGGGAGTGGCGCGACACCCCGCGACACGCCCGAACGCGTGGGTCGGAGGAGCTGGAAGAACCGCAGGTCATGACACCGGCAGTACCTGCAAATGCACCACATTCGAATAACCGGCTAGCACGAACGGAGACGCGGTGCCCACGATTCAGCAGCTGGTCCGCAAGGGCCGCCAGGACAAGGTCACCAAGACCAAGACCCCGGCGCTCAAGGCCAGCCCTCAGCGACGCGGCACCTGCATGCGCGTTTACACCACGACCCCGAAGAAGCCGAACTCCGCCCTCCGCAAGGTGGCGCGTGTCCGGCTGACCAACGGCATCGAGGTCACGGCCTACATCCCCGGTGTCGGTCACAACCTCCAGGAGCACTCCATCGTGCTCGTCCGTGGTGGTCGTGTGAAGGACCTCCCGGGTGTTCGCTACAAGATCATCCGTGGTTCGCTCGACACCCAGGGTGTCCGCAACCGCAAGCAGGCCCGTAGCCGTTACGGCGCGAAGAAGGAGAAGTAGGAATGCCTCGCAAGGGTTCTCCTGGCCGTCGTCAGCTCATGGCCGACCCGGTTCACAACTCGCCCCTGGTCACCGCTCTCATCAACAAGGTGCTCCTGGACGGCAAGCGCTCCATCGCCCAGTCCATCGTGTACGGCGCCCTCGAGGGTGCCAAGGAGAAGACCGGCAACGACCCGGTCGTCACCCTCAAGCGCGCGCTGGACAACGTCAAGCCCACCCTTGAGGTCCGCAGCCGCCGTGTCGGTGGCGCGACCTACCAGGTCCCGGTCGAGGTGCGCGCGGCGCGCAGCACCACCCTGGCCCTGCGCTGGCTGGTGCAGTACTCCCGCGCCCGCCGCGAGAAGACCAT
The DNA here is from genome assembly GCF_040640155.1 of Streptosporangium sp. NPDC023615. Classification (NCBI taxonomy): domain Bacteria; kingdom Bacillati; phylum Actinomycetota; class Actinomycetes; order Streptosporangiales; family Streptosporangiaceae; genus Streptosporangium; species Streptosporangium sp. NPDC023615. The sequence continues at coordinate 17,791 of NZ_JBFABE010000095.1, read as the reverse complement.
GACCGAGCGCCTCATGAACGAACTGCTCGACGCCAGCAACGGCCTCGGCGCAAGCGTCAAGAAGCGCGAGGACACCCACAAGATGGCCGAGTCCAACAAGGCCTTCGCCCACTACCGCTGGTAACAGCGGGTTCGACGAGACGACGAGGACGCGAGAGAAGTGGCCACCACGACCGCTCTTGACCTGGCCAAGGTCCGAAACATCGGGATCATGGCCCACATCGACGCGGGCAAGACCACGACGACCGAGCGCATCCTGTTCTACACCGGTATCAACTACAAGATCGGTGAGGTCCACGAGGGCGCAGCCACGATGGACTGGATGGAGCAGGAGCAGGAGCGTGGTATCACCATCACCTCCGCTGCCACCACCTGCGAATGGCTCGGCCACACGATCAACATCATCGACACGCCGGGCCACGTGGACTTCACGATCGAGGTGGAGCGCTCGCTCCGCGTCCTCGACGGTGCCGTCGCCGTGTTCGACGGCGTCGCCGGTGTCGAGCCGCAGTCCGAGACGGTCTGGCGTCAGGCCGACCGCTACGAAGTACCCAGGATCTGCTTCGTCAACAAGATGGACCGGGTCGGCGCGGAGTTCCACCGCTGCGTCGACATGATGGTCAGCCGTCTGAACGCGACCCCCGCCGTCATCCAGCTTCCCTGGGGCGTCGAGGCCGACTTCAAGGGCGTCATCGACCTGGTCAAGATGAAGGGCCTGCTCTGGAGCGCCGAGGCGGCCAAGGGCGAGATGTACGAGACCGTGGAGATCCCGGCGGAGCACGCCGAGGCCGCCCGCGAGTGGCGTGACAAGCTCGTCGAGACGGTCTCCGAGAACGACGACGAGCTGATGGAGCTCTTCCTGGAGGGTGTCGAGCCCACCGAGGAGCAGCTGGTCGCGGCCATCCGCCGCGCCACGCTGAAGAGCGTCATCAACCCGGTCCTGACCGGCACCGCGTTCAAGAACAAGGGCGTCCAGCCCCTGCTCGACGCGATCGTCGCCTACCTTCCCGCCCCGATCGACATCGCGGCCTTCAAGGGCCACGCGGTCGGCAAGGAAGAGGAGATCATCGAGCGTCACGCCGACGTGAACGAGCCCTTCTCCGCGCTCGCCTTCAAGATCATGAGCGACCAGCACCTGGGCCGTCTCACCTACATCCGCATCTACTCGGGCACGCTCGAGACCGGCACCGCCGTGGTCAACTCGGTGAAGGGCCGCAAGGAGCGGATCGGCAAGATCTACCAGATGCACGCCAACAAGCGCGAGGAGCGCCCGTCGGCGGTCGCCGGTCAGATCGTCGCCGTGATGGGCCTGAAGGACACCACCACCGGTGACACCCTGTCGGACCCGGCTCACCCCGTGGTCCTGGAGTCGATGAACTTCCCGGCGCCGGTCATCAGCGTCGCCATCGAGCCCAAGACCAAGGGCGACCAGGAGAAGCTGGGCACCGCGATCCAGCGGCTGGCCGAGGAGGACCCGTCCTTCCAGGTCCGCCGTGACGACGAGACCGGGCAGACGGTCATCTGGGGTATGGGCGAGCTCCACCTGGAGATCCTCGTCGACCGGATGCGCCGCGAGTTCAAGGTCGAGGCCAACATCGGCCGGCCTCAGGTGGCCTACCGGGAGACCATCCGCCGCAAGGTGGAGAAGGTCGACTACGTCCACAAGAAGCAGACCGGTGGTTCGGGCCAGTTCGCCAAGGTCATCATCGACATCGAGCCGCTGGGCGAGGGCAACGACGGCTACGAGTTCTCCAACAAGGTCTCCGGTGGTCGTATCCCGAGGGAGTACATCCCCTCGGTCGACGCCGGTGCCCAGGAGGCGGCCGAGTTCGGTGTCCTGGCCGGCTATCCCATGGTCGGGGTCAAGGTCACCCTGCAGGACGGTGCCTACCACGAGGTGGACTCGTCCGAAATGGCCTTCAAGATCGCTGGCTCGATGGCCTTCAAGGAGGCCGCGCGCAGGGCGGACGCCGTAATCCTGGAGCCCATGATGGCCGTCGAGGTCACCACGCCCGAGGACTACATGGGTGACGTCATCGGCGACCTCAACGGTCGCCGCGGGCAGATCCAGGCGATGGACGAGCGCTCCGGTGCTCGCATCATCAAGGCGCTCGTGCCGCTCTCCGAGATGTTCGGCTACGTGGGAGACCTCCGTAGCAAGACGCAGGGACGCGCGAGCTACAGCATGCAGTTCGACTCCTACGCGGAAGTGCCCGCGCACATCGCCAAGGAGATCGTCGCCAAGGTGCGGGGCGAATAGCTCGGCATCCGTTCCGGGTGCAGGGAGGCGAGGAGATCGCCACCCCGCCACCGGAGGGTGCGGGGCGAATAGCTCGGCATCCGTTCCGGGTGCGGGGAGGCGAGGAGATCGCCGCCCCGCCACCGGAGGGGTGCGGGGCGATCCGGTCCGGCATCCGTATTTGAAGACGCAAGTCACGTCAGAATCTCTAAGGAGAGAGCAGTGGCCAAGGCCAAGTTCGAGCGGACCAAGCCGCACGTAAACATCGGCACCATTGGGCACATCGACCACGGCAAGACCACTCTGACCGCGGCGATCACCAAGGTGCTCCACGAGCGTTTCCCGAACCTCAACGAGGCGACCCCGTTCGACAAGATCGACAAGGCGCCCGAGGAGAAGGCTCGTGGTATCACGATCTCCATCGCGCACGTCGAGTACCAGACCGAGAAGCGCCACTACGCCCACGTGGACTGCCCCGGTCACGCCGACTACGTGAAGAACATGATCACCGGTGCGGCTCAGATGGACGGCGCGATCCTCGTGGTCGCCGCCACCGACGGTCCGATGCCGCAGACGAAGGAGCACGTCCTCCTGGCCCGCCAGGTCGGCGTCCCCTACATCGTCGTGGCCCTCAACAAGTCCGACATGGTGGACGACGAGGAGATCCTGGAGCTCGTCGAGCTCGAGGTCCGCGAGCTCCTCTCGGCCCAGGAGTTCCCCGGCGACGACCTGCCGGTCGTCCGCGTCTCGGCGCTGAAGGCGCTCGAGGGCGACACCAAGTGGGGCGACTCGATCATCGAGCTCATGACCGCCGTGGACGAGAACGTCCCCGAGCCCACCCGTGAGACCGAGAAGCCGTTCCTGATGCCGATCGAGGACGTCTTCTCGATCACCGGCCGCGGCACCGTCGTGACCGGCCGTATCGAGCGCGGTGTCGTCAAGGTCAACGAGACCGTCGACATCATCGGCATCAAGGAGACCAAGACCACCACCACGGTCACCGGTGTCGAGATGTTCCGCAAGCTGCTCGACGAGGGCCAGGCGGGCGACAACGTCGGTCTGCTCCTCCGTGGCATCAAGCGCGAGGACGTCGAGCGCGGCCAGTGCATCATCAAGCCGGGCACGACCACCCCGCACACCGAGTTCGAGGCCCAGGTCTACATCCTGAGCAAGGACGAGGGCGGCCGCCACACCCCGTTCTTCAACAACTACCGCCCGCAGTTCTACTTCCGCACCACCGACGTGACCGGCGTGGTGAACCTCCCCGAGGGCACCGAGATGGTCATGCCGGGCGACAACACCGAGATGAACGTCCAGCTCATCCAGCCCATCGCGATGGAGGACGGTCTCAAGTTCGCCATCCGTGAGGGTGGCCGCACCGTCGGTGCGGGTCGAGTGACCAAGATCCTCAAGTAGTACGATCGCGGAGTGGCGGCCGGCCTCCACAACGGGACCGGCCGCCGCGCCACGAGGGGCCCGCGCCGCAGGGCGCGGACCCTGCAGGACCCACGAACCGTGATCTCGCAGTGGCTTCGGCCGGAAAATCTGCCGAAGTGACTGCCAGATCACGGAAGAAAGCGCGGACTCACAGCGTCTGCTACGTGGGAGACGTACGGAGAACGCCCCCTCCGACGGGGGACACGGGATTCCGTACGAGGTGGAGGGGACGCCGTGAGGCGGACCCGCCCCGCAAGCACAGCGGCAACAGGCCGCACGTAACTTTTTCAGACGACAGCGAAGGACACCGAGGCCATTATGGCGGGACAGAAGATCCGCATTCGGCTCAAGGCCTATGACCACGAGGTCATCGACGTTTCGGCCAAGAAGATCGTCGAGACGGTGACACGGACTGGCGCCAAGGTCGCGGGCCCGGTGCCGCTGCCGACCGAGAAGAACGTGTACTGCGTCATCCGCTCGCCGCACAAGTACAAGGACAGCCGCGAGCACTTTGAGATGCGCACGCACAAGCGGCTCATTGACATCATCGACCCGACGCCCAAGACCGTCGACTCGCTCATGCGGCTCGACCTTCCGGCCGGCGTCGACATCTCGATCAAGCTCTGAGGGAACGCACTGACATGGCTAAGCAGATCAAGGGCGTCCTGGGCAAGAAGCTCGGCATGACCCAGGTCTTCGACGCGGACAACCGGATGGTCCCGGTGACCGTCGTCGAGGCCGGTCCGTGCGTCGTGACCCGCGTCCGTACCCCCGAGAAGGACGGCTACTCCGCCGTTCAGCTGGGCTTCGGGCAGGTCGACCCACGGAAGGTCAACAAGCCGCTCGGCGACTACCTGCGCAAGCACGACATCACCCCGCGCCGTTACTTCGCGGAGATCCGTACCGATGACGCCGGTGACTACACCCTGGGCCAGGAGCTCTCCGCCGACACCTTCGAGGCCGGCCAGTTCGTCGACGTGACGGGCAAGAGCAAGGGCAAGGGCTTCGCCGGCGTCATGAAGCGCCACGGCTTCAAGGGCCTGGGCGCCTCCCACGGTACGCAGCGCAAGCACCGCTCGCCGGGTTCCATCGGTGGCTGCGCCACCCCGGGCCGCGTCTTCAAGGGCGTGCGCATGGCCGGCCGGATGGGCAACGTCCGCACGACCGTCCAGAGCCTCAAGGTTCACGCCATCGACGCCGAGAGGGGCCTCATCCTGATCAAGGGTGCGATCCCCGGCGCCAACGGCAGCCTGGTCCTGGTCCGCACCGCCGCCAAGAAGGGGGCTGCCAAGTGAGCACCATTGACGTCCTCGACGTGAGCGGGGGCAAGGCCGGGACCGTCGACCTGCCGGAGGACATCTTCGGCACGAAGGTCAACATCCCGCTGATCCACCAGGTCGTCGTGGCCCAGCTCGCCGCTCGCCGGCAGGGCACCCACAAGGCCAAGACCCGTGGTGAGGTCCGGGGCGGCGGCAAGAAGCCGTACCGCCAGAAGGGCACCGGCCGCGCCCGTCAGGGCTCGACCCGCGCCCCGCAGTTCGCCGGCGGTGGCGTCGTCCACGGCCCGGTTCCGCGGGACTACTCGCAGAAGACTCCCAAGAAGATGAAGGCCGCCGCCCTGCGCGGCGCCCTGTCCGACCGGGCGAACGGTGGCCGCGTTCACGTGGTCAGCGGTTTCGTCTCGGGGGAGACCCCGGCGACCAAGGCGGCTCTCGAGTCGCTTCGCAGGATCACCAAGGCCCGTAGCGTCCTCGTCGTGGTCGACGAGGGTGACGAGCTCACCTGGCTGAGCCTGCGCAACGCCCCCGAGGTCCACCTGCTGGACGCCGGGCAGCTCAACACCTACGACGTGCTCTGCTACGACGACGTCGTCTTCACCCAGGCGGCCTACGACCAGGTCGTGGCCCGCCTGAGCAAGAGCGGGAAGGAAGACGCCTGATGGAGAAGATCGCCGACCCGCGCGACATCATCATCAAGCCGGTGGTCTCCGAGAAGAGCTACGGCCTGATCGACGAGCACAACAAGTACACGTTCCTGGTGCGGAAGACGGCCAACAAGACGCAGGTCAAGATCGCCGTAGAGAAGATCTTCGGTGTCAAGGTGGCCAGCGTCAACACCATCAACCGCCAGGGCAAGCGCAAGCGGACCAGGTTCGGCTACGGCCAGCGCCCCGCGACCAAGCGGGCGATCGTCAGCCTGGTCGAGGGAGACCGGATCGACATCTTCGGTCAGATCGGCTGACGCGCTCGCTCAGTACGTACAGGGAGAAAGCCCCTCACCAGCCGGTGAGGGGCATTCGACCGGATTAACCGACGAAGGATGAACGAAAAAGATGGGCATCCGTAAACTCAAGCCGACGACCCCGGGTCGCCGCGGCGCCAGCGTCTCGGACTTTGCCGAGATCACGCGCAGCACGCCCGAGAAGTCGCTGCTTGCACCCCTGCACAGCAAGGGTGGCCGTAACGTCCACGGCCGTGTCACCACCCGTCACCAGGGCGGTGGCCACAAGCGCGCCTACCGGATCATCGATTTCCGGCGTCACGACAAGGACGGGATCCCGGCCAAGGTCGCTCACATCGAGTACGACCCGAACCGCACGTCCCGTATCGCGCTGCTGCACTACGCCGACGGGGAGAAGCGCTACATCCTCTGCCCGACCGGCCTGCGGCAGGGCGACAACATCGAGAACGGCCCCACGGCCGACATCAAGCCGGGCAACTGCCTGCCGCTGCGCAACATCCCGACCGGTACCTTCATCCACGCGGTGGAGCTCCGTCCGGGCGGCGGCGCCAAGCTGGGCCGGTCCGCCGGCGCGCAGATCCAGCTCCTGGCCAAGGAGGGTCAGTACGCCACGCTGCGTATGCCCTCCGGTGAGATGCGCCAGGTCGACGTCCGCTGCCGGGCCTCCATCGGCCAGGTCGGCAACGCCGAGCAGGCGAACATCAACTGGGGTAAGGCCGGACGCATGCGGTGGAAGGGCAAGCGCCCCACCGTCCGCGGTGTCGCGATGAACCCGGTCGACCACCCGCACGGTGGTGGTGAGGGTAAGACCTCCGGCGGTCGTCACCCCGTCAACCCCAAGGGCAAGCCCGAGGGTCGTACTCGTGCGGCGAACAAGGCCAGCGACCGGCTGATCATCCGCCGTCGTACCAAGCGGAAGAAGCGGTAGGAGCAGCCAAAATGCCACGTAGCCTCAAGAAGGGTCCCTTCGTGGACGACCACCTTCAGAAGAAGGTGGATGTCCAGAACGAGAAGGGCACCAAAAACGTCATCAAGACGTGGTCGCGGCGCTCCATGATCGTGCCCGACATGCTCGGCCACACGATCGCCGTTCACGACGGCCGCAAGCACGTCCCGGTGTTCGTCACCGAGTCGATGATCGGCCACAAGCTCGGTGAGTTCGCCCCGACGCGAACCTTCCGCAGCCACGTCAAGGAAGACCGCCGCAGCCGGCGATAAAGCGCCTCACAGGGAGGGCTCGTCCCGCCCGCAGACGACCGGACGGCGAGAGCCGTACCGGTCACCACCGGGCAAGACGGACCCGACCGACACGAAGCAGAAGGTAAGAGGAGTAAGCGATGGAAGCCAGGGCTCAGGCGCGGTTCGCGCGCCACACGCCCATGAAGGCCCGCCGCGTGGTGGACCTCATTCGCGGGCTGCCCGCTTCGGAGGCGCAGGCCGTGCTGCAGTTCGCTCCCCAGTCGGCGAGCGAGACCGTGTACAAGGTGCTGTCCAGCGCCATTGCCAACGCGGAGCACAACTTCAAGCTCGACCGGGAGACGCTCTTCGTGAGCCGTGCCTGGGTCGACGAGGGCCCGACGCTGAAGCGGTTTCGTCCCCGCGCCCAGGGTCGCGCCTATCGGATCAACAAGCGGACCAGCCACATCACCGTGATCGTGGAGTCCCGCGAGCCGAAGGGGAGGACCCGCTAGTGGGTCAGAAGGTCAACCCGCACGGGTTCCGCCTCGGCATCACGACCGACTTCAAGAGCCGGTGGTATGCCGACAAGCTCTACAAGTCGTACGTGGCCGAGGACGTGGCGATCCGCCGAATGCTCAAGAAGGGCATGGAGCGGGCCGGCATCTCCAAGGTGGAGATCGAGCGGACCACCGACCGGGTACAGGTCGACATTCACACCGCCCGTCCGGGCATCGTCATCGGCCGCCGCGGCGCCGAGGCGGACCGGATCCGCGGTGACCTCGAGAAGCTGACCAAGAAGCAGGTCCAGCTGAACATCCTCGAGGTCAAGAACCCTGAGATCGACGCTCAGCTCGTCGCCCAGGGTGTTGCCGAGCAGCTCTCCAGCCGTGTCTCGTTCCGCCGCGCCATGCGCAAGGCGATGCAGTCGGCGATGAAGAGCGGCGCCAAGGGCATCCGGGTGCAGTGCTCGGGCCGTCTCGGCGGCGCCGAGATGTCCCGTTCGGAGTTCTACCGCGAGGGCCGCGTGCCCCTGCACACGCTCCGCGCGGACATCGACTACGGCCTGTACGAGGCCCGCACCACCTTCGGCCGCATCGGCGTGAAGGTGTGGATCTACAAGGGTGAGGCTCCGACCAGCCGCGCCGAGCGCGAGGCGGCCGCGGCCGGTGCCCGTGCCGGCCAGCGCCGTGACCGCGACGACCGTCGTGGCCCCGGTGCCGGTGGCGGCGGCGGCGACCGTCCCCGTCGTGGCGGCGCCGGTGGCGCCCGTCGTGGCGGTGGCGCCGGTGCCGGTCGTGGTGACCGCGCCGCGGCCCCGTCCGCACCCAGGAACGAGGCGGCCTCGCAGGCCGCCCCCGAGACCGGCCCGGCTGCGCAGCCGGGTGCTGAAGGGAGCTGACCATGCTGATCCCGCGCAGGGTCAAGCACCGCAAGCAGCACCGGCCCGACCGTCACGGCGCCGCCAAGGGCGGCACCAGGGTCGTGTTCGGCGAGTTCGGCATTCAGGCGCTTGAGCACTCCTACGTGACCAACCGCCAGATCGAGTCGGCTCGTATCGCGATGACCCGTCACATCAAGCGTGGCGGAAAGGTCTGGATCAACATCTACCCGGACCGTCCCCTCACCAAGAAGCCGGCCGAGACCCGCATGGGTTCCGGTAAGGGTTCGCCGGAGTGGTGGATCGCCAACGTCAAGCCCGGCCGCATCATGTTCGAGCTGTCGGGTGTCGCCGAGCCGGTGGCTCGCGAGGCCCTGCGGCGTGCGATGCACAAGCTGCCGATGAAGTGCCGGTTCGTCAAGCGTGAAATGGGTGAGGCGTGATGGCTAAGGGCCTGACCGCCGGTGAGCTGCGGGTGGAGGACCAGGACACCCTGGTCACGAAGCTGAAGGAAGCCAAGGAGGAGCTGTTCAACCTCCGCTTCCAGGCCGCGACCGGCCAGTTGGAGAGCCACGGGCGGCTGCGCGCCGTTCGCCGCGAGATCGCCCGTATCTACACGGTGATGCGCGAGCGGGAGCTCGGAATCGTCACGGTAGAGAAGGAGTCGATCGATGGCTGAGGCCGTAGAGAGCACGGACAGCACGACCAAGGCGCGGAACTACCGCAAGACCCGCGAGGGTCTGGTCGTCAGTGACAAGATGGACAAGACCGTCGTGGTCGCCGTCGAGGACCGCGTCAAGCACCCCCTGTACGGCAAGGTCATCCGCAGGACGACCAAGTACAAGGCGCACGACGAGGCCAACGACTGCGGCGTCGGCGACCGCGTTCTCCTGATGGAGACCCGGCCGCTGTCGGCCAGCAAGCGCTGGCGCGTCATCGAGATCCTCGAGAAGGCCAAGTAGGCCACACGCCTCGTGGGGGGTGACGGGTGTCACCCCCCACGACGGCGTCCAAGGGGGCGGAGCGATCTCCGCCCCGCCTCGGCCGCGGTCCGTCAGGGCTGTGGTCGCAGGACCAAGACCCAGCAGGTTCCGCAAGGCTCACCCGAGGGTGAGAACCGGCGAGACAAACAGGAGTTCAAGTGATCCAGCAGGAGTCGCGGCTCAAGGTCGCCGACAACACCGGTGCGAAGGAAGTCCTTTGCATCCGTGTGCTCGGTGGTTCGGGCCGGCGCTACGCGGGAATCGGCGACATCATCGTCGCCACGGTCAAGGACGCCATCCCGGGCGGCACCGTGAAGAAGGGCGATGTGGTCAAGGCCGTCATCGTCCGCACTGTCAAGGAGCGCCGCCGGCCCGACGGCTCCTACATCCGCTTCGACGAGAACGCCGCCGTCATCATCAAGGACAGCGGCGACCCGCGAGGCACTCGCATCTTCGGTCCCGTCGGACGTGAGCTGCGTGACAAGAAGTTCATGCGGATCATCTCGCTCGCGCCGGAGGTGTTGTAATGCCGAAGCTGCACGTCAAAAAGGGCGACCTGGTGCTGGTCATCGCCGGCAAGGACAAGGGCGCCAAGGGCCGCGTGATCGCCGCCCACCCGCGTGACGAGCGCGTGGTGGTCGAGGGCGTCAACATGGTCAAGAAGCACTCCAAGGAGACCAACCAGGGTCCGCGCGGTGCCAAGAGCGGCGGCGTGCAGACCATGGAGGCCCCCATCCACGTGAGCAACGTCAAGAAGCTCAAGGATGACGAGGCCAAGCCCAAGGACGAGGCGAAGCCCGCCAAGTCCTCCAAGGCGTCCAAGGAGACCAAGGACGTCAAGGACGCCAAGGACGAGGCCGAGCCCGCCAAGGACGACAAGCCCGCCGAGACCGAGCCGGCCCAGGCCGCCTCCGGCCAGACGGGTGAGGACAAGTGATGACCGCGAACACCACCGAGAACGAGCAGCGGGCCCTTCCGCGCCTCAAGCAGCGCTACCGCGAAGAGATCATCGCGAAGCTGAACGAGGAGTTCGGGTTCGAGAACATCATGCTGGTGCCCACGATCACCAAGATCAAGGTGAACATGGGCGTCGGCGAGGCCGCGCGCGACTCGAAGCTGATCGAAGGCGCCGTCCGCGACCTCACCGTGATCACCGGTCAGAAGCCGGCGGTCGTCCGCGCCCGCAAGTCCATCGCCCAGTTCAAGCTGCGCGAGGGCATGCCGATCGGCGCGCACGTCACGCTCCGCGGCGACCGGATGTGGGAGTTCCTCGACCGGCTGCTCTCGCTGGCGCTGCCCCGTATCCGTGACTTCCGGGGCCTGTCGCCCAAGCAGTTCGACGGCAACGGCAACTACACCTTCGGTCTCACCGAGCAGGTCATGTTCCACGAGATCGACCAGGACAAGGTCGACCGTCAGCGGGGCATGGACATCACGGTCGTGACCACCGCTAAGACCGACGACCAGGGCCGGGCGCTGCTGAAGCAGCTCGGATTCCCGTTCAAGGAGGCCTGATCATGGCGAAGACGTCGCTCAAGGTCAAGGCTGCTCGCAAGGCCAAGTTCGAGGTCCGGGCCTACACCCGCTGCTCGCGCTGTGGCCGTCCCCGCGCCGTCTACAGGAAGTTCGGCCTGTGCCGCATCTGCTTCCGCGAGATGGCGCACCGGGGCGAGCTGCCCGGCATCACCAAGTCGAGCTGGTAGCGCTCCGCGCGGTCCCGTGACCCCACGGGTCCGCGCGGTCTCCGGCCCCACATAGAATCTCGATACTCACCGGGCGCTGATCGAAGCGCCCATGACCGCACCGTAGGTCCCCTGTGGAAACCGCGGTGAGGAAGGCCACCGGCCATGACGATGACCGACCCGATCGCAGACATGCTGACGCGTCTGCGAAACGCGAACTCGGCGTACCACGACAGCGTGGCGATGCCGTACTCGAAGATCAAGGCGCACATCGCCGAGATCCTCCAGCAGGAGGGATACATCCAGGCCTGGAGCGTCGAAGACGCCAAGGTCGGAAAGAACCTCGTGGTGGAGCTCAAGTTCGGGCCGAGCCGTGAGCGGTCGCTCGCGGGCCTGCGCCGGGTTTCCAAGCCCGGTCTGCGGGTCTATGCAAAGAAGGACAACCTGCCCCGAGTCCTGGGTGGACTGGGCGTCGCGATCATCTCGACGTCCGGCGGTCTCATGACGGACAAGCAGGCCGGCAAGCGTGGAGTGGGCGGGGAAGTCCTCGCCTTCGTTTGGTAGAGGGGAGAACGAACAGCATGTCAAGAATCGGACGGCTGCCCATCCCCGTACCGAACGGAGTGGACGTCGCCATCGACGGCCGGGACGTCACGGTCAAGGGTCCTAAGGGCACGCTTTCACACACGGTCGCGGAACCCATCGCGATCGCCAAGGGCGACGACGGGAACCTCTCCGTCACCCGCCCCAACGACGAGAACAAGGTCCGTGCGCTGCACGGCCTGTCCCGCACCCTGGTCGCCAACATGGTGACCGGTGTGACCCAGGGGTACTCCAAGACCCTGGAGATCGTCGGCGTCGGTTACCGCGTCCAGGCCAAGAGCCCGACTCAGCTCGAGTTCGCTCTCGGTTTCAGTCACCCGGTGATCGTCGACGCCCCCGAGGGCGTCACCTTCCGCGTCGAGCGGCCGACCCTGTTCCACGTGGACGGCATCGACAAGCAGAAGGTCGGCGAGATCGCCGCGAACATCCGCAAGTTGCGCAAGCCCGACCCGTACAAGGGCAAGGGTGTGCGTTACCAGGGTGAAGTTATCCGCCGCAAGGTCGGAAAGGCTGGTAAGTAGGCATGGCTGGCAAGACTGCGTTCGGCAAGCACACGGCCGCCCGCGCCGTCTCGCGGGCCCGCCGCCACGGCCGAGTCCGCAAGAAGGTGGTCGGCACGGCCACGCGTCCGCGCCTGGTCGTCAACCGCTCCACGAGGCACCTCTTCGTGCAGATCGTCGACGACGCCCAGGGCCACACGCTGGTGAGCGCGTCCACCATGGACTCCTCGCTGCGTTCGGCGGACGGCGCCAAGACCGACAAGGCCAAGCAGGTCGGCGAGCTTCTCGCTCAGCGGGCCAAGGCGGCCGGGATCACCGCGGTCGTGTTCGACCGGGGTGGCAACCGCTACGCGGGCCGTATCGCGGCGCTCGCGGAGAGCGCCCGCGAAGGCGGACTGGAGTTCTGATGACTCCTTTCCGAGGACCGCAACCGATGGCCCGTCTTACGAATGAGAAGAGGAACCACTAATGGCTGGAGCTCCGCGTCGCGGTGGCGCCGCCGGTGGCGAGCGGCGTGACGGTCGTCGTGACGACCGCCGCGGTGGCAACGCTGACAAGGGCGTCTCGTACATCGAGCGCGTTGTGAAGATCAACCGAGTGGCCAAGGTCGTGAAGGGTGGTCGTCGCTTCAGCTTCACCGCCCTCGTCATCGTCGGTGACGGCAACGGCATGGTCGGCGTCGGTTACGGCAAGGCCAAGGAGGTGCCCGCGGCGATCGCCAAGGGTGTCGAGGAGGCCAAGAAGAACTTCTTCAGGGTCCCCCGTATCCAGGGCACCATCCCGCACATCGTGCAGGGCGAAGAGGCCGCGGGCGTCGTCTTCCTGCGTCCGGCCTCGCCCGGTACCGGCGTCATCGCCGGTGGCCCGGTGCGCGCCGTGCTGGAGTGCGCGGGCATCCACGACGTGCTGTCCAAGTCGCTCGGCTCGGACAACCCGATCAACATCGTGCACGCCACCGTGGCGGCTCTGAAGGGCCTCAGCCGGCCCGAGGAGATCGCCGCCCGTCGTGGCCTGCCGATCGAGGACGTCGCTCCCAAGGCGATGCTCAAGGCTCGCGCCGAGGGCCTCGCGGAGGCCGCGGCCGCGAAGGCGGTGAGCTAACCGATGGCACGCCTGAAGATCACCCAGGTCCGCTCGAAGATCGGCGGCAAGCAGAACCAGCGTGACTCGCTGCGCTCGCTCGGTCTGAAGCGAATCGGTGACGTCGTCGTCAAGGAGGACCGCCCGGAGATCCGTGGCATGGTCACCGTGGTGACGCACCTCGTCACCGTGGAAGAGGTCGACTAGACATGGCAGAGAACACTCCGCTCCGCATCCACCACCTGCGTCCGGCCCCCGGCGCCAACAAGTCGAAGGTCCGCAAGGGCCGCGGCGAGGCGTCCAAGGGCAAGACCTCGGGTCGTGGCACCAAGGGCACGAGGGCCAGGAACAAGGTTCCCCTGGGCTTCGAAGGTGGTCAGGTCCCGCTGCAGCGGCGCCTGCCCAAGATGAAGGGCTTCTCCAACGCCCTGTTCAAGACGACCTACCAGGTCGTCAACCTCGACAGGCTCGGCGAGCTGTTCCCCGACGGTGGCGACGTCACCGTGGAGACGCTCGTCGCCAAGGGCGCGGTGCGCAAGAACCAGCTCGTCAAGGTTCTGGGAACCGGCGAGCTGTCCGTGGCGTTGAACGTGGAGGCGCACGCGTTCTCCTCGTCCGCGAAGGACAAGATCGCTGCTGCCGGGGGCTCCGTCTCCGAGCTGTAGGTGTCATCATCACGTGGCGCGGGGGCTCAGCAATGGGCTCCCGCGCCCGTAGTGCGTTAGAGTTCGCTGGACAGTGGGCCTCGACTCATTTCCACGGGCTCATTGACTGGATATGGCAAAGATGGAACACCCCCGCACCATCGCTGACCGACCTCGCCTTTCAGGCGCGCAGGAGGGACCGTGCTGACCGCATTCACCCGAGCGTTCCGTACGCCGGACCTGCGTAAGAAGTTGCTCTTCACCTTGGGCATCATCGCGCTGTTCCGACTTGGATCGGTTCTGCCTACCCCGGGTGTGCATACCGAGAACATCAGTCGTTGTCTCACCCAGGCGCAAGCGGGGGACGCGGGCAACATCTACGGAATGGTGCAGCTGTTCAGCGGTGGCGCGCTTCTGAAACTTTCAGTGTTCGCCCTCGGCATCATGCCCTACATCACCGCGAGTATCATCCTGCAGCTGCTCGTCGTGGTGATCCCGCGGCTTGAGGCCCTCAAGAAGGAGGGGCAGGCCGGGCAGACGAAGATCACGCAGTACACCCGTTACCTCACGGTCGGGCTGGCCGTTCTCCAGTCGACCGCCTTCGTGGCGCTGGCGCGCAGCGGACAGCTGTTCCCGCAGTGCCGCGAGGAGATCCTGCTCGACAAGGACAACGTCTTCGCCATCGTCACGATGGTGCTGACCATGACCGCCGGCACCGCCGTCGTCATGTGGCTGGGCGAGCTGATCACCGACCGCGGCATCGGCAACGGCATGTCGATCCTGATCTTCACGCAGGTCATCGCGGTCTTCCCGTCCGAGCTGCTGAACATCGCCCGCCAGAAGGGCGGCTTCGTCTTCGCCGTGGTCATCGTCGTCGGTATCGCGATGATCGCCCTGGTCGTGATGGTGGAGCAGGCCCAGCGCCGCATCCCGGTGCAGTACGCCAAGCGCATGGTCGGCCGCCGGATGTACGGGGGGACCTCCACCTACATCCCGCTCAAGGTCAACCAGGCCGGCATCATCCCGGTCATCTTCGCCTCCTCGCTGCTGTACCTGCCGCAGTTGATCACCACGCTCTTCACGAACACGCAGAGCGAGCCGCACCCGATCATCCAGTGGATCTCCCAGGAGTTCGGCGGCGGCGGCACCACCCCGACGTACATGATCACGTTCTTCCTGCTGATCGTCTTCTTCACGTACTTCTACGTGTCGATTACCTTCAACCCCGTTGAGGTCGCCGACAACATGAAGAAGTACGGTGGGTTCATCCCGGGCATCCGCCCGGGGCGCCCGACGGCTGAGTACTTGAACTTCGTGCTCACGCGACTCACCGCTCCCGGCGCGCTGTATCTGGGCCTGATCTCCATGGTGCCGATCGTCGCGCTGGCGCTCGTCGGCGCGAGTCAGAACTTCCCGTTCGGAGGGACGAGCATTCTGATCATGGTTGGTGTCGGCCTCGACACCGTGAAGCAGATCGAGAGCCAGCTGCAGCAGCGTAACTATGAAGGTTTCCTGAAGTAGTGCGCCTCGTCCTGGTCGGGCCCCCCGGAGCGGGTAAGGGGACACAGGCCCAGTTCGTCGCATCGAACCTGTCGATCCCGAAGATTTCGACAGGTGACATCTTCCGCGCCAACGTCTCGGGCGGCACGGAGCTCGGCAAGCTTGCCAAGGAATACATGGACCGCGGTGACCTCGTGCCCGACGAGGTCACGATCGCGATGGTCCGCGACCGTCTCGCCGAGAAGGACGCGCAGGACGGTTTCCTGCTCGACGGCTTCCCCAGGAACGTGCCCCAGGCCGAGATCCTGAAGAAGATCCTCGCCGAGTTCGGAGCGGCCCTGGACCTCGTCCTGGAGCTCGTGGTCGACGACGAGGAGGTCGTGCGCAGGCTCGCCGGACGCCGTACGTGCAGTCAGTGCGGCCGTATCTGGCACGTCGACTTCGACGACAAGAAGGACGACGTCTGCGACGCCTGCGACGGACGGCTCTACCAGCGCGACGACGACAAGGAGGAGACCGTCAGGCACCGCCTCGAGGTCTACCAGGAGCAGACCGCTCCCCTGGTCTCCTTCTACGCCGGCGAGGGCATCCTGGTCGGCGTGGACGCCACCGGTCCGGTGGAGGAGGTCACCCGGCGTGCGATGGAGGCTCTGAGCCCCTACGCAGGCTGACGGCACCGTCGGACGCGGTATATGCGCCCCGCACGCCACCCATGGGTTGCCATGGGTGGCGTGCTGTCATTTAGGGCAGAATCGGGGGAATTGGGGTCCCGATCCGCCCGTTGAATCACCCCAGGGGGTGTGCAGGTTGTTCAAGAAGAACAAGCACGGAATTCAGATGAAGACGCCCGAGCAGCTCGACAAGATGCGGGCGGCCGGTCTGGTGGTCGGCAGGACCCTGAACCTGCTGCGCGGATGCGTCCAGCCGGGTATGACGCCCCTGGACCTCGACGCGATCGCCGAGAAGGCCATCCGGGGAGAGGGGGCGATCCCCTCGTTCAAGGGCTACCAGGGTTTCCCCGCCACGATCTGCGCCTCGGTCAACCACGAGGTCGTGCACGGCATCCCGAGCGACCGCCGCAAGCTGCGGGAGGGCGACATCATCTCGATCGACTGCGGCGCCATCCTGGACGGCTGGCACGGCGACTCGGCCGTGACGGTCCCGGTCGGCGAGGTGGCCCCCGAGCTGACCGAGCTGATGCGGGTCACCGAGGAGGCCATGTGGCGGGGCATCGCCGCGCTCACCGTGGGCCGCCACCTCTCCGACATCGGCCACGAGGTGGAGAGGTACGTCCGCTCCCAGGGGCGCTACGGCATCCCGCAGGAGTACGGGGGGCACGGCATCGGCACCGAGATGCACATGGACCCCTGGGTGGCCAATCACGGAAAACCGGGAAGAGGGCCGAAGTTCGAGCCCGGCATGTGCTTCGCCGTCGAACCCATGGTCAACCTGGGGACGGATCGGACCAAGGTGCTGGCCGACGACTGGACCGTGGTGACGGTCGACGGGAAGATGTCCGCGCACTTCGAACACAGCGTCGCCGTGACACATAATGGTCCGTGGGTACTGACCGCGCTCGACGGGGGAGAGGCGCGGCTTGCCGACCTGTTGGGAGACGCGGGCTAGTTCGGGCCCGGTGCTGAGTGGATGTGGTTGACATGCCGTCTGGCCCTGAGATGCGCGCCTCCGACGGGGACCGTGACAAGGTCGCCTCGGTCCTGCGGGAGCACTACGCCCAGGGGCGCCTGACCACCGAGGAGTTCGACGAGCGCCTGGAGCAGCTCTACACCAGCAAGACCTACGGGGAGTTGGCCACCCTCACCTCCGACCTTCCCGAGGTGGACCTGCGCAGCCTCCCCGAGACCCCCTCCAAGGCCCCGCAGCGTGCCACCCCCGCCAAGAGCCCGTCGGGGGCGGACAAGGGCCTGGGGGCCGCCTGGGCCGCCTGGGGGATGGCCAGCGGCATCAACTGGATGATCTGGCTCATCATCGGTTTCACCTCCGGGTTCGACTTCCCCTACCCCTGGCCGCTGTGGGTGATGGGTCCCTGGGGCGTGGTGCTGTTGGTCTCGACGATCGTCTACGGCGTCAAGCAGTCACAAAAGCCGGAAAAGCCGTAATAGTGCATTCTGCGGCTTGAATGTGCATTCCTCCGCAGAAGAAGGCATTGAATCTTCCTAACGTGAGCGGTGTCCGAACGGCAGGACCCCGCCTCACAGGAGGAAGACATCATGAGCATGATCCGTACCGCCCTCGCCGGTGCCGCGCTGGCCGGTTCGCTGGCCGCCGGAGTGGCCTCCGCCCCCGCGGCGACCGCCTCGGCCG
>NZ_JBFABE010000094.1:0-23208 GCF_040640155.1 Streptosporangium sp. NPDC023615 | reverse complement strand
GGTGGGGTGCCGGTCCGGCACCCCACCGCCCCCGGCGGTCGACGGTCGTTGGGTACGCGCCCGGGCGGTGGGCCCGTCCGGTACGCGCGCCCGTCCGGTACACCCGGACGTCCGGCGGACCCGGCCCCCCGTCACTCGCGGAGGGCCGGTGTCCCCGGCGGATCAGTACTTGCGGTCGGCCAGGACTTCCTTGGCCTGCTCGGGGGTGAAGGTGGTCTCCTCGGTGAGGACCCGCTTCTCGAGCTGCTCACCCTTCACGGCCTTCTTGACGAGGTCCATGAGTTGCGGGCCGAGCAGCGGGCTGCACTCGGCGATGAAGTTGATCTTCCCATCGGCCAGGGCCTGCATGCCGTCCTTGACCGCGTCGATGGTGATGATCTTGATGTCCTTGCCGGGCACCTTGCCCGCGCCCTCGATCGCCTCGATGGCGCCCAGACCCATGTCGTCGTTGTGCGCGAACAGCACGTCGATGTCCTTGTGGGCCTTGAGGAAGGCCTCCATGACCTCCTTGCCCTTGGCGCGGGTGAAGTCACCGGTCTGCGAAGCGATGATCTGGAACTTGGGGTCGGCCGCGATGACCTCTCCGAAGCCCTTCTTGCGGTCGTTGGCGGGAGCGGAACCCGTGGTGCCCTGGAGCTCGACGATCTTGACCGGCTCCGACTTGCCCTCGTACTCCTTGACCAGCCACTCGCCGGACTTCTTGCCCTCGAGGACGAAGTCGGAGCCGATGAACGTCTGGTAGAGCGAGGTGTCGGTGGAGTCGACCGCCCTGTCGGTCAGGATGACCGGGATCTTGGCGTCCTTGACCTCCTTCAGGACGGTGTCCCAGCCCGACTCGACCACCGGCGAGAAGGCGATCACGTCGACCTTCTGCTGGATGAACGAGCGGATGGCCTTGATCTGGTTCTCCTGCTTCTGCTGGGCGTCGGAGAACTTCAGCTCGATGCCCGCCTCCTTGGCCGCCTCCTGGACGGACTTGGTGTTGGCGGTACGCCAGCCGCTCTCCGCGCCGACCTGCGAGAAGCCGAGCGTGATCGTGTCGGATCCGCCGGCCTCGGAGGAGGCGCCGGTCGTGCCGGACCCTCCACCGCTCGAGCCGCAGGCTGTGAGCACGACGGCCATGAGTCCCGCGGCCAGTACCGCGGGCAATTTCTTGAACATGAACTCTCTCCTGATATGTGAGGGAAGGAGGTTTTCAGATAGGGACGAACTGGTTCCCGGCCACCGTCCGCAACCGGCGAGGGAGGAACCGGTGGGGGAAGGGGACGGCTCGGCGCGAGGGGACGACGGGGCGGAAGGGGATCCGCGGGCGGACGGGGCGGGAGCGTCAGCAGGGTGCGGGACCGCTGCTCTCCCTGACCACCAGCTCGGGTTCCACGATGCGCGGGCCTCCTTCCTCGGCGCCCTGGATACGGTCGATCAGCAGCCGGAAGGCGTGCCGGCCGACCTCTCCGAAGTCCTGCCTGACCGTCGTCAGCGGCGGCCAGAAGTAGGCGGCCTCCGGCACGTCGTCGAAGCCGACCACGCTGACGTCCTCGGGGACGCGCCGGCCCGCCTCGCGCAGGGCCCGCAGCACCCCCAGGGTCATCTGGTCGTTGGCGGCGAAGACGGCCGTGACCGATGGGTCGTCGGCCAGGCGTTTGCCGAGCCGGTAACCGGAGTAGGCGCTCCAGTCCCCGGCCGCCACCTCGGGCACCGGCCGCCCCTCGGCCTCGAGCACCGACCGCCACCCCTCCACCCGCCCCCTGGCGTCGATCCAGTCGGGAGGGCCGGACAGGTGCCAGACGGTCTCGTGCCCGAGGCTCAGCAGATGCCGGGTGGCCCGTACGGCGCCACCGCGCTGGTCGACCATGACCACGGGGACGGGGATGTCGTCCCCGGCGTCCACCGCGACCAGCGGCAGGCCCGGTGAGAGGTGGCGCAGGCCGTCGGCGGCCGACTCGTGCGGCGCGACGACGACGATGCCGTCTACCGACTGCGCGCGCAACCGCTCCACCCCCTCTCCGATCGATCTGCGGTTCAGCGCGGCCAGGCTGGCGACGTTGACCACGTAGTCGTTCTGCCGGGCCGCCTGCTCGATCGCGTAGAGCGTGGAGGCGGGTCCGTACAGGGTGGTGTCGAAACTGACGACACCGAGCACACCCGAGCGGCCCGTGACGAGCTGGCGCGCCGCCGGGTTGGGCCGGTAGCCGAGTTCGCTCACCGCCGCCAGGACGCGCGCCCGGGTCTCGGGACGCACCCTGTCGGGAGCGTTCAGCGCCCGGGACACCGTCATGGCGGAGACCCCGGCGAGCTCGGCGACGTCGTCCAGCACGGCCGGCCTGGTCCGTGCTCTGCCGTCGTCGGCGCTCGATGTCATGGGTCCTCGTCATGTTTCGCTGGGGTTACCAGAGTGTTTGCGATAACACTCGCGGTGTCAATACCGGTGAAGTCACCTTTTGTCGGCAGGTCGGATCCCCCCTCCCAGCCGTAGTTCTTTCCGAATCGTGATGTGCGCGGCCCTTGACGCCCCTTCTGGTAGCGCTAACAATCGGAGCCGCACCCCGGCGCGGAACCCTCACGCGCACCCGCTCACCTCACGTGGCCGCGACACTCACGCGGCCACGTCCCCGGCGCGGATCACCACCCGCGCCCCCGCACACCGAACACCCGGCCGCGGGCCCGCGCGCCGGCGCCCGGCGGCCTCTCCTACGGCCTCTCGCCACCGGCCGGGAAGTCCGCCGGGACCGTGTACTCCCACCCCTCCCGCCAGGCGAACGGGGCGTCCACCAGTTCCTCCAGCCCGCGCCCGCACAGGAGGTGATCCAGTGCCCACCGATTGGCCGAGTGGGAGACGACCAGGACCCGGCGGCCCTCCCAGGCCGCGACCAGGTCGCCGAGGAAGGCGCGGGTCTGTTCCACCACCTGCCGGTAGCTCTGCCCGCCGGGCCAGGGGACGTCGATGTGGCGGGACCGCTCCGTGGCCAGCCGGGCGACCGGCATGCCGTTGAGCTCCCCGTAGTCGCACTCGCGCAGCCGGGCGTCACGGTGGACCGGGACGCCGGAGCCGCCGAAGGCGATCGTGGCGGTCTCGACGGCACGTGCCAGGTCGGAGACGAACACGGCCGCGAGGCCGTCGTCGCGCCGGCGCGCGCCGAGCTCGCGGGCGAGCTCACGGCCCCGGGGCGAGAGGGCTCCGGGAAGCCACCCGGTGGCGATCCCCGCCTCGTTGTCCGTGGTGATCGAATGCGTCTCGTAGACCAGCTCGACGGTCATCGCGGACCCTCCCGTGTCGTTCGCCGTCCTTCTGTCCGGAGGCCCCCACGCTAACGCAGGCCGTCCAGGAGCGTCCGGGTCAGCGCGACGGCGAACTCGTCGACGGGCAGGGCGGCCGGCCCCTGGGGCGGACGGTCCCCGGCGAAGGAGTGCAGGAACGCGCGCTGGAAGCAGGCCCCGAGGAACAGCGCCGCCGCCGCGGCCGGGTCGGCGTCGGACCGCAGCCGCCCGGCCGCGCGCTGCTCGCGCAGGTAGGCGGTCAGCGCGTCGAGCGGCCTGTGCGGGCCGCTGTCGAGTCTCGTCATCTCCTCACCGTGCCGTCGCAGCAGGGCCGGGTCGGAGAACAGGGAGGCCGCGATCGGGAAGCTCGACCCGTAGAACGCCACGGCCTGCCGGGCGACCTCGACCAGCGTCCCCTCGACGTCGTGGCCGTCCGGGCCGCCGCTCTCCAGTTCGGCGACGAGCGGGCCGAACGGGGGCAGGCGTTCCTGCAGGACGAGCACGAACAGCTCCTCCTTGCTCTCGAAGTGCTTGTAGAGGGCGGCCTCCGAGCATCCCGCGGCGCGGGCGATCTCCTTGGTGGTCGTACGGGCCAGGCCGATGGTCCGCATCAGGTGCTCGGCGGCGTCCAGGATGCGGACCCGGGTCGGCTTCATGCAGGGCGCTCCCCCGGAGTTGACGAACGGCGGGTGTTCACCCACCCTACTGGTTAGTGAGTACTCACCAACGTACAGGAGGGCGCCATGAGACTGACCGTCTGCGGAGCGACGGGAGGCACCGGGCGGGAGGTCGTCCGGCAGGCACTGGAGGCCGGGCACGAGGTGACGGCGGTGGTACGCGACCCCGCCCGGCTGCCGGACGGCCTCACCGGCGCGCGGGTCGTGACCGCCGACCTGACCGACCCCCGGGCGCTCCGGTCGGCGGTCGAGGGCCGGGACGCCGTGATCTCCGGTCTCGGCCCGCGTGACCGCGCGCAGGCCCGGGCGGGTGTCGCCGCCCCGGTCACGCGCGTGATCCTGGCGGCACTGGAGGAGTGCGGGGTGCGCCGCCTCGTCGCGGTGAGCGCCGCCCCCCTCGGCGCGTCACCGCCGGGCGACCCCTTCCTCGACCGCCGGATCGTCACCCCGCTGGTGCGAGCCGTCCTGCGCGACGTCTACGCCGACCTGGGGGCGATGGAGCGGGCGATCGCCGAGAGCGGCACCGACTGGACGGTCATGCGGCCACCCCGCCTGCTGAACGGGCCGGTGACCGGCAGGTACCGGACGGCCGTGGGCGCCAACCTTCCCGCCGGCCGTACGGTCGCCCGCTCCGACCTGGCTCACGCGATGCTCGCCGTGCTGGACGACCCCGCCACGGTGGGACGGACGGTCGGGATCGCCTACTGAGCCGGCCGGGCGGCCCGCCCCCGGGCCGGCTCCCTACCCCCGCCGCGCGGGGGAGACGTCCTCGGCGCGGCGGCCGCCGCGGGCGACCAGGTAGCCGACGACCATCAGCAGCACCCCCGAGGCGAGGAACGCCAGGTCGTACAGGAGCTGGTCGGAGCCGTGCTTGACGTGGTGGACGCCCAGGATCTGGTGGTCGATGAGGCCCTCGACGAAATTGAACAGCCCCCATCCCGCGATGATCCAGCCGGTGAGCGCGCGGCCGGAGACGGGGGCGGCGCGGGCCAGCAGGGCGATGCCGCCCAGGACGAGGAAGAGGTTGAACAGGTGGAAGAAGCCGTCTCCCAGCATGTTGACGTGCTCGTCGTCCGGGTACCAGCCGCTGAGCATGTGATGCCAGCCGAGGAGCTGGTGCAGGACGATCCCGTCCACGAAACCGCCGATGCCGAGGCCGAGCACCAGGCCGGCCGATCGAGTCGTTGCCATGGGAGCGGGCCTACCCGGCAACCCGCCTGACATGCCCCGGGATGAGATCCGAGGGGCGGGGCGGGCCTCGTTTGCGCCCCCCACCCCGGGGCACGCACCCGGTATGACCATGGAGTCCTATTGGATGGAATCAGCGCCCGGAGTGCCGTACCCGGTCCTCGATCGTGACCTTCAGGTGGACGTCGCCGTGGTCGGCGGGGGCATCGCCGGCCTGAGCACGGCCTGGGAACTCACCCGGGCGGGCAGGTCGGTGGCCGTCGTCGAGGCGGGCCGGATCGCGGCCGGGGTCACCGGCAACACCACGGCCAAGGTGTCGGCCCTGCACACCCTCGTCTACGCCGACCTCGCCGCCTCCGCCGGGCCGGAGGCGGCCGCCCTCTACGCCCGCTCGCAGCGGGAGGCGATCGCCCATCTCATCGCCACCGCCACCGAACTCGGCGCCGCCTGCGACATCGAGCGGGTCCCCTCCCTCACCTACGTCGAGTCGGCCGACGGCGTCGGCAAGCTGCGGGCGGAGGCGGAGGCCGCCGAACAGGCAGGGCTGCCCGCCTCGTTCGTGACGACGAGCTCGCTGCCCTTCCCCATCGCGGGCGCGGTACGGGTGGAGGACCAGGCCCAGTTCCACCCCCGCGCCTACCTCCTGGCGCTGGCCGAGGCCATGACCGGGCAGGGCGCGCTCATCTTCGAGGGCACGCGCGTGGTCGGCCTGAAGGAGGGCACGCCCTGCCGCCTCACCACGGCCGGCGGGCAGACGATCACGGCGGCGGACGTGGTGGTGGCCACCCACTACCCCGTCTTCGACCGCTCCCTGCTGTTCACCCGCATGGAGCCGCACCGCGAGCTGGTCGTCGCCGCGGCGATCCCGGCCGATCAGGATCCCGGCGGCATGTTCATCACCACCGAGCAGAGCACGCGCTCGGTCCGCACCGCCCCCTACGGGGACGGGCAGCGCCTGCTGATCGTCACCGGCGAGTCGTTCCTGCCCGGTTCCGGCAACGTCGAGGACCGGCTGGAGCGGCTGCGCTCGTGGACCGTCGAGCGCTTCGTCGGGGCCCGCCTCACGCACTGGTGGGCGGCCCAGGACAACGACACGACCGACGGCGTGCCCTTCGTCGGCCCCCTGCACCCCGGTGCCCGGCACGCCTACGTGGCCACCGGGTTCGGTGGCTGGGGCATGAGCAACGGCGTCATGTCGGGCCTGCTGCTGAGCGCGCTGATCACCGGCGGGGAGTCGCCGTGGGCGGGCCTGTACGACCCCCGGCGGCTGCGTCCGGTACGCGAGGCCGGCCCGGCGCTGAAGATGCAGGCGACGGTCGCCCGGCACTTCGTCGGCGACCGCCTGTCCAGCGCCGGTACCGGCGCCCAGGACGTGATCGACCTGCCCGCGGGACAGGGGACCGTGGTCAAGAGGGGCGGCAAGCGCTGTGCCGTCTACCGCGACGAGAACGGGGCCCTGCACGCGGTGTCGGCCATCTGCACCCACCTGGGCTGCGTGGTCGGCTTCAACGAGGCCGAACGCTCCTGGGAGTGCCCGTGCCACGGTTCGCGCTTCGGCGTGGACGGCACCGTCCTGCAGGGGCCGGCGGTGACCCCGCTGGAGCGGGTGGACCTCGGCTCCCCCGGCGGCGAGACGTCCGGCTGAGGCGGCGCGGGCCCCTCGCCCGCGCCGATGTTTGCCCATCGTGAAGAGGGTAAGGGCCTGTTCGCACGACGAAGGAGATCCGTTCGAGAACACGAACCACCAGAACGGAAATCACCGAAAAACGCATCTGAAAAGCAAAAAACGAGCGTTGA
The DNA here is from genome assembly GCF_040640155.1 of Streptosporangium sp. NPDC023615. Classification (NCBI taxonomy): domain Bacteria; kingdom Bacillati; phylum Actinomycetota; class Actinomycetes; order Streptosporangiales; family Streptosporangiaceae; genus Streptosporangium; species Streptosporangium sp. NPDC023615. The sequence continues at coordinate 16,291 of NZ_JBFABE010000094.1, read as the reverse complement.
CGCCCGCCTTGTCCGCTTCCCGGATGAAGCGCGGGAGGGGCTCGTGGTCACATGAAGGAGAGCGACATGGCACCGATCTCACACGCCCCCGGTCACGAGCCGGGCACCCCGCAGGGCATCGACCCGCAGGGCGTGGAGGCACGCAGCGAGCTGGCCCGCTGGATCAGCGGCGCCGGTGTCTTCCCCACCGACCGTGACACCCTGATCGGCCGCGCCCAGGAGCAGGGCGCGCCCGACGCGGTGCTCGGCACCCTGCGCTCACTGCCCGAGCGGACCTACACCAACATGGCGGACGTGGCCGAGACGCTCGGCTACGGCAAGGAGGAGCCCGGCCAGGGCTGAGCGGACACCCACGGCACCCCGTGCCACCGAAGGAGAGGGAGCAGATGACCGACCGTCAGACCGTACCCGAACTGATGGACGAGAAAGACGTGGTGGAGCTGCTGCTGGCGCAGCACTCACTGATCCGCGACCTGTTCGACGAGGTGGAGCGGGCCTCCGCCGAGGACAGGCCCGAGGCGTTCCAGCGTCTGGTGCGGCTGCTCGCGGTGCACGAGACCGCCGAGGAGGAGATCGTGCACCCCTACGCGCGCCGCAAGATCGACGGTGGCGACGCGGTGGTGGACGACCGCCTGGCCGAGGAGAACGAGGCCAAGCAACTGCTCATGACGATGGACAAGGCAGGCGTCGACGATCCGGAGTTCACGGCGAACCTGGCGCTGCTCCGGGGCGCGGTGACGGCCCACGCCCGCAGCGAGGAGCGGTACGAGTTCACCCAGCTGCGCGCCCGGACCAGCCCGGCCGAGCGCCGGGCCATGGCGGTGGGGGTGAAGGCGGCCGAGGCGATCGCGCCGACCCACCCGCACGCGGGCGTGGAGTCGGCGACCAAGAACCTGCTGGTGGGGACCCCGGTGGCGATGATGGACCGGGCCCGCGACGTGATCCGCCAGGCCATGGGCAAGACGGGCTGAGCACACGCGCACGGCGAACGGCCCGCTCCTCCTGAAAGGTGGGGGCGGGCCGTTTCCTCGTCCGGTGGGGCCCCGGAGGGGCGCCCGTCTCGTCCGGCGCGGATGGACGCGAGGGCGGACGGCGGGTGCCGGACCCCCGCGCACGACGAAGGGCCGGTCCCCCGCGACGGCGGACCGGCCCTCCGCGTCCCTACCGGTCCGGGTAGAAGACGGCCCGCACGCAGCCGTCCTCCTTGCGCTTGAACATCTCGTAGCCGCGAGGGCCGTCGTCGAGCCCCATCGGGTGCGTCTCCAGGTGGCTCGCGTCGATCTCGCCCTTGGCCATCCGGTCGAGCAGCATCGGGATGTACCGCTGGCCGTGCTGCTGGCCGCTGCGGATCGTGAGCCCCTTGTTCACCACCGCGCCCATGGGGAACTTGTCGACGAACCCGAGGTAGACGCCGAGCACCGAGACCGTCCCGCCCTTGCGGCAGGCGTGCATGGCCTGGCGCAGCGGCAGGCCGCGGTCGCTCTGCAGCCGCAGGGCCTGCTTGGTCCGGTCGAAGGCGTACTGCGCGCCGGTGCCGTGGCCCTCCATGCCGACCGCCTCGATGCACACGTCCGGGCCGCGCCCGCCGGTCATCTCCTTGAGCGTGCCGAGCAGGTCGGTCCTCTCGTAGTCGATCGTCTCGGCGCCGATCCGCTTCTCGGTCATGGCCAGGCGCTCGGGGAAGCGGTCGATGCCGATGACGCGTTCGGCGCCCATCAGCCTGGCGGCGAGCATGGCCATCTGGCCGACCCCGCCGCAGCCCCACACCGCGACCACGTCACCGGGGCCGACGCCGCCGATGTCGGCGCCCATCCAGCCGGTGGGGACGGCGTCGGAGGCGAACACCGCGTTGGAGTCGCTCACCCCCTCCGGCACGGGGAAGGCGTTGACGTCCACGAACGGCACCCGCACGTACTCGGCGTGGCTGCCGGCGTACCCGCCGAGCGCGTGGGAGTAGGCGAAGATTCCCGCGGTCGCGTGACCGATCATCGACTCCAGGAAGCCGGGGTTGGGGTTGCTGTTGTCACACAGCGAGTACATCTCCTGGCGGCAGTAGTGGCAGCCGCCGCAGCCGATGATGGAGCAGACCACGACGCGCTCGCCGACCCGGCGGTCGCGCACGTCCGGCCCGACCTCGACGATCTCGCCGAGGAACTCGTGGCCGAGGATGTCGCCCGCCATCATGGTCGGCACGTACCCGTCGATCAGGTGCAGGTCGGAACCGCAGGTGGCACTGGCGATGATCTTCACCACCGCGTCGCGCCGGTTGAGCAGGCCGGGGTCCGGGACGGTCTCCACGGACACCTCGTTGACGCCGGTCCAGCAGACGGCCTTCATCGGATCCCCCTCCTCATCAGCCGCTTGGCCCCGGGCAGCACGGTCCGGCCGACCAGGCTCCGGTGGCCCTCGGTCTGGCCCTCGACGCGGAGCACCTCGCCGGTCTCGATCAGCTGCTTGATCGCGCGCAGCCGCTCCCTGGGGGCGCCCTCGGCGGTGCGGATCGCGACCTCGGTCCCGCGGTCCCCCGGGGCCTCGGCGAAGCGCACCTCGTGCTCCTGGACCAGCTTCGCCAGCTCCTGGGGCCGGTCGGGCCCGGTGAGGAACTCCGGTGAGCGTTCGATGGTGAGCGCGTACCACTCGGCGGGGTTCGGCGTGGCCCTGCGGGACAGCACGCGCCGGCCGATCGCCGCGGCGGCGATACCGGCCGACGCCGCGGCCAGGCTCTTGATGAGCGAAGCCATGTCACATTCCCTTCTTCCGATGACGCCTCGTCCGCGCGGGTCCCCGGGGCCGGACGGGCACCCACCGCGCGACGGTGGTGTGCGGGGACACCCCTCCCGGGGGTGTCCCCGCACACCACCGTGACCCCGGCCGGACCGGGGGCCGCGCCCCCTAGTGGTGGGAGGCGTGGTTACGGCGGGAGAGCAGCACGCCCAGGGCGATCATGCCGATGCCGAGGATCAGGTGCAGCCAGTTGTCGGCGCCGTTGAGCGGGACGAAGTTGGCGTCGGTGTCGTGGCCGACGAGCATGCCGTAGACCCACAGCAGCAGGTAGACCACCCCGCCGCCGATGAGGTAGTTACGAGCCCCTCCCCAGGTGCGGGAGAGGACGATGCCGGCGATGCCGAAGAGCAGGTGGACGATGTTGTGCAGGATGGACACCTGGAAGATGCCCAGCAGCAGTGCCTCGGACTCGTGCCCGGCGAACTCCATGCTGTCGTAGTTGGTGGTTATGCCCGGGATGAATCCCAGTACTCCGACCAGCAGGAACACCACCCCGACGGCCAGCGCGGCCTGCTGGAGGCGGGTCTTGCCAGTGCGTGCTGCGGTGCTCATGATCTCTCCTTGGGTGCGGCGTTGCGGCACCCCGTCCCGGAGCGGGACCCGGGAAGGGGGCGCGTGTGGGGGGCGGCCGTGATCTCCATGGGGGCCACGGGGATCACGCCGAGGCCGGCCGGTCGCGGAGCACGCTCTCCCGTGATCGTCGCGGGGCGGCCACGTGAGCCGCGGGCGGCGGTGAGGCCGGCCTCACCGCGCGCCGCGGCGACGTGATCGCCGGCGCCGGGACACGATCTCATCCGGGATCCCTTTCGCGTACGTCGCCAGGGGGCGCGTGTCGTTCTCCTGCCGAGCCGCTCCCGTACCCGGGCGTCGGTTCTCAAACCTGCCCGCACGGGCGGGCGGGGCCGGCCGCCGTCCCGCGCCGGGCACGTTCCAGGGCACGGGCTGGTCAGGGCCACCGTGTCCCGGCCACATCACCATCCGGTAACCCTTCCCCCGGGCCCGGACCGCCCCGGTCCGGGCCCGGGGCGGCCGGTCGGGCCGCTCAGTGGCGGACGGCCGTGAAGAGGGCGTAGCTGATCTGCGGGATCTGGCCGAAGCGCCGGTACATCTCCCTGCGGGCGGTCGGGCGGTCGGCGGCCTCACCGGCCGGGCCGGCCGCGGCGCCCGGGAGAACGTCGTCCACCTGGTCGAACGATCGGCTGATGTTCGCCCATATGTCATGAAAAATCTCGATCTTGAGTCCGGCCTGGTCCATCCGCCGGTAGAGATCATCCGCGGTGGGCAGGAAGCGGACGTCGAAGTCGCGGGCGAAGCGTTCCGTCTCCTCGCCCGGAAGCGGCTCCAGCAGGTACCACTCCCCCACCACGAAACGCCCGCCCGGCCGCAGCACCCGGGTGATCTCGTCCAGGGCCGCCGACGGGTTCTCCAGGTGCGCCAGCGACTCGATGGCGTACGCCGCGTCGAAGGAGTCGTCCTCGAAGGGCAGCCACATCACGTCGGCGAGCTGGAAGTCGGCCTCCCCCACACCCCCGCCGGCCTCCGGGCGGGACCGGGCGAGCCGCACCTGGTACTCGCTGAGCGTGACCCCGGTGACATGGACGTCGCGCGCCGTGGCGATGCGCACGGCGGGCCTGCCGGTGCCCGCGCCCACGTCCAGGACGTGGTCTCCCGGAAGGACCTCCAGCCGCTCGGCCACCAGGTCGGTGAGGCGGTCCGTCGCCTCGCCCGCGGACGCCTCGTCGTACTCGTCGGTCCAGTAACCGGCGTGCAGGTTGCCGCCGGACGCGTCCGCGCGGCCCTCGGGCGCACCGGCCGGGGAGCCGGGGGCACCGGCCCAGGAACCGGACGTGTCCGCCCAGAAGCCGGACACGGTGTCGTGCGCGCCGGAGGTGTCGGCCGGGAAACCGGCCGTGCCGCCCCACACGCCGGACGCGTCCTCACGGGAGCCGGCCGAATCGGCCCACACGTCGGAGGCGTCCTCGCGGGAATCGGCCTTCTCGGCCCACGCGCGGGACGTGCCCGCCCATATGTCGGCCGCATCGGTCGTGCCGGTCGCGCCGGTCGCGCCGGTCGCGCCGTCGTGGGAACCGGTGAGGCGGCCGGGGGTCTCGCCGGTCTCCTCGGGTGAGGATCTCTCCTGCCGGGTCATAGTCCAACCTGCCTCTCAGGGGCGGTCCGCATGAGGTTCCGTGACGGGAAAGGACGGCGCGAGGACGGCGGGGACACCCGGCCCCGGCCGGTCACCCGGCCGTCGACCGGGGCCGGGCGGGCCGTCCGCCCCGGGCCCGGCGGTCTCCGGTCACGGAGCGGGCGCTCGCCGTACCACGTTGCCGGTTTCACCGCACTGCACGTGGTGCGGTCGCCAGATTACTCAGAGCGCACACCGGGAGTTGCGGTACACCCAGGGCATGTTCGGTAAATCTTCGTTCACGGGATAGGGCAGGTCGAAGCGGCGTAGTCCCCTCGGAGGAGGACGCGCGCCGGCCGCGCGGGAACCGCCCGCGAGACCGGCGCGAAGACCGGCCGACCGTCGCGCCGCCGACGCCTCACCGGCCCTTGGCGTCGGCTCCGGCCTCCTCCAGGAGCACGCGGGCGAGCGTGTCGGCGGCGTCGACGCGGCCGAGGGCGCCCGCGGCGGCGGCCATGGCGGCGCGGGCCCGCGGGTCCCTCAGCAGCGCGTCCAGCTCGGCCATCAGGTGCTCGGCGGCGGGGCCGTTCTCCAGCAGCGCGCGGGCGGCGCCCGCCTCGGCCAGGTAGCGGGCGTTCTGGCGCTGCTCGTCGGCGGCGGAGGGCACCAGCGGGATCAGGACGGACGCCTTGCCCACCGCCGTCAGCTCGGCGACGGTCCCGGCGCCGCTGCGCGAGACCACGACGTCGGCGACGGCGAACACGTCGGCCAGTTCCGCGCCGACGTAGGGCACCGGGCGGTAGCGGTCGCGCATCCATCCGGGCAGGGCGTCCGCGGCGCGGGCGAGCTGGTCGATCCAGCCGGGGCCGCACTGGTGGAGCACCTGGGCGCGGCCCAGCAGGTCGGGCAGGATCGTCTCGATCATCGTGTTGATCTGGCGGCTCCCCTGGGCGCCGCCGGTGACGTAGACCACGGGCAGGTCGGGCGAGAGCCCGAAGCGGTGCCGCGCGGCGTCCACGTTGCCGCGCAGCAGCGCGGGCCGGACGGGGTTGCCGGTGACGACGGCCCGGTCGCGCACGGCGGCGGGCAGGTGCTCGATCGAGGAGGGGTGGGTGAGGGCGATCCGCCGGGCGAAGCGCGACAGGATGCGGTTGGCCAGCCCGAGGGAGGTGATCTGCTCGTGCATCACCAGCGGGCGGCCCAGCACCCGGGAGGCCACGCCCAGCGGCACGCAGACGTACCCGCCGGTCGACAGCACCACGTCGGGGCGGTAGCGGGCGGCGATGCCGAAGGCCTGGATCACGCCGACGGGGATGCGGAACATGTCCGCCAGGTTGGTGAGCAGTTCGCGCGGGCTGGGCGACCGCCTGAGCTTGCCCGCCTTGACGGCCCGGAACGCGATGCCGTTCTCGGCCGCGACACGGGCCTCCAGGCCGGTCGCCGTGCCGACCCAGAGCACGTCCAGGTCCAGGCCGCGCGCGGCGGCGTGGTCACGCAGGGCGGCGACGGTGGTCAGCGCGGGATAGGTGTGACCACCGGTCCCGCCTCCGGTGACGAGCAACCGCAGGGTCCGGTGAGGTCCGGCCTCCATGTCTGTCCTTCCTTCGCCGTCACGGCGGCGTTCGCCGTCGCGACGATCGTTCCGAGGGGCTACCGGAGTGCTCCGGAGCCCCGGGCACGGTACCCGAGGCGGCAGCGAAGATCCACTTCGCCCTCCGTCGCGAGACGGTCGCCCCGCGCGTCCTTCCGACACGCCCGCCGTCCGGGGGCGTCGTTCGATCGGCACTGTGCATTCGCCGTGATGAGTACGGTATGTGAATGGATCTGACGGAAGAGCATTTCTTCGGGGCGTCGGAGCGTCTCGGTGACGCACTGGCGATGCTCCGGAAACGGGCCGGGGCGGGTGCGGAGGCTCTCGGCTACTTCGGCGACATCGCGCAGGAGCTGCACGCGATCGGATCCTGGTTGCGGCGCCCGGCCCAGACCCGGGAGTGGCCGCAGCACATCATGCCCCCCGTCTACGGCCTGCTGTTCGCCCAGGCGTGGGAGCTGGCGTTCCCCGACCACGAGCCCCCGGCCTTCCCCGAGGGGGCGGAGCGGACCGAGGCCGGCTGGACCGTGCACCGGGCCACCGTCTGGTTCGGCGACACCTACGTCCCCGGGTGGCTCGACCTGAAGGCGCCGCTGATCGTGATCGGCCACCTGGCGGTGGAGGGGCTGCTCGACGACGGCGACGCCTCCGAGAGCTACCTCGCGGTGGCCGGTGACGTGCGGGCCCGCGCGGTCCACAGCTCGGCGGACCACCTGGTGCTCGGCACCCTGTCGGCGGACGTGGTCTTCTGCTCGGGCAACGACGGCGTCATGGTCACCGGCGGGGACGTCATGGCGGACCTGTTCGTCCCCGCCGAGCACGCCTACGCCCACTACGGCCAGCTGCGGGCCGGGGTCGTGGGCGCCGGCGACCGGGCCGACGTGGTGGCCGAGCGGCTGGCGCCGTGGCTGCCCTCGGGGTACGTCCGCCTCGGCACGCCCGGCGATCCGATCGACAGGTGGCGCGTCCTGCAGGAGGCGGCCGCCGGGCGCTCGCCGATGCTCGCCCAGCCCCGGCCGGTGGTGTTCCCGCCCCCGGCGCTGCTGCTCGCCGCCCTGGCCGCGCCCTCGGGGGTGACCGAGCTGGACCTGTCCGGCAGCCGCCTGCACCGCGTTCCCGAGGACATCTCCGCCCTGACCGCGCTGACCCGGCTGGACCTGGAGCAGACCCCGCTGACCGCCCTGGACGGCATCCAGGGCCTGCGCACCCTGGAGCACCTGTCGGTCAGGAACACCCCGGTGCGGTCGCTGGCGCCGTTGCAGTCGCTCGGCGAGCTGCGCCACCTGGACGTCTCCTACTGCGACGACGTCCAGGACTGGGCCGTCCTGCTGGACCTGCCCGCGCTCGACACGCTCGTCGTGCACGGCTGCACCCTCCCGTCCCTGGTACGCGCGCAGCTCCTCACCAGGCTCGGCGAACGGATCATCGGGCAGGGTCCGCCCCCGGTGTGACGGCCGAAGGCGCGCCCCTGCGGCGCGACGCCGGATTCTGTCGGTGGCGGATGGTTGGGTGGCGGTCATGACTGAGCGACCCATCCTGGTCCTGGGAGCCACCGGATCGACCGGCCGCCGGGTGGCGGCCCTCCTGCGGGCCGCCGGCCATCCGGTGCGCGCCGCCTCCCGCGGCGGCGAGACGCGCTTCGACTGGACCCGGCCGGACACCTGGAGACCCGCCCTGGACGGCGTGTCGAAGATGTATCTCATGGCCCCCCACGAGCAGCCGGTCGACCCCGCCTTCGTGGCGTGCGCGGTGGAGCGGGGCGTGCAGCGCATCGTGCTGCTGTCCAGTGCCGCCATCGAGGCGATGGGCGACGAGCGCCTGATGGCGGCCGAGCGCACGGTCCGCGACTCCGGCACGGCCTGGACCATCCTGCGGCCGAGCTGGTTCGACCAGAACTTCGACGAGGGGATCTTCCGCGAGGCCGTCATGGCCGGTGAGCTCGCGCTCCCGCTGGGCGACCTGCGCCAGGCGTTCGTCGACGCGGACGACATCGCCGCGGTCGCGGTGGCGGCCCTGACGACGACCGGCCACGCCGGCCGGAGGTACGAGCTGACCGGTCCCGCCGCCCTGTCGTTCGCCGAGGCGGTGGCGATCGTCGCCCGCGCGGCCGGCCGGCCGGTGCGCTTCCTGGGGACCGACGAGGCGTATCTCGACGCGCAGGAGGCGATGGGCCGCTCCCGCGCCGAGGCGGCGGGCGAGGTCGAGGCGTTCGCCATGCTGCGCAAGCTCGGCGACGAGCGGCCCGGCGACGTGGTGCGCCGGGTGACCGGGCGCGCCCCCGGGAGCTTCGAGGCGTACGCCGCCGCGGCCGCCGCCCGGGGCGCGTGGCGAGACCGGGCGGCGGCCGGTTCGCGCGGGACCTGAGACCACGACGCCGGCCCGCGACCTCGGGTGAGCGGGAAACCGTTTGCCGCCCGGTCTCGCCCGCTGGGAGGATCACGGATCCATGAGCGGTCCCGTCATCTCCGAGATCCCGACCGGCCCGGTGGCCGTTCCCGGCGCCGTCGCCGTGCTCGCCGGCGGCGACACCGTCACTCCGGTGTGGCGCAACGAGCTCGGCGGGCTGACGTTCCGCCTCGAGGACGGGCACGGCAGCGCCAGATACGTCAAGTGGGTCCCCGCCGGCACCCCGGAGATCGACCTCGCCTCCGAGGCCGAGCGCCTGACCTGGGCGCGGGAATGGGTGACCGTCCCGCGCGTCGTCGAGCACGGCGAGGACGCCGACGGCGCGTGGCTGGTCACCGTGGCGATCCCCGGCCGCCCGGCCGTGGACCCGCGCTGGCGCGCCGACCCCGCGACCGCGGCGGCGGCGATCGGCCGGGGGCTGCGCCTGCTGCACGACACGCTGCCCGTGGAGCGCTGCCCGTTCGACTGGAGCGTCGACCGGCGGCTCGTGAACGCCGACCGGCGCGTCGCCGGCGGCGCAGGAGCGGCCGACCTGTTCCCCGAGCACCGCCACCTCGACCCGGCCGAGGCCCGGGCGCGCATCGGCGAGCCACCCGCGATCGACCGCCTGGTCGTCTGTCACGGCGACGCGTGCGTCCCCAACACGCTGCTGCACGACGACGGCACGTTCGCCGCGCACGTCGACCTCGGCTCGCTCGGGGTGGCCGACCGGTGGGCCGACCTCGCGGTCGCGGCCTGGAGCACGGAGTGGAACTACGGTCCCGGGTACGACGGCGTCGTGTACGACGCCTACGGGATCGCCCCCGACCCGGAGCGCATCACCTACTACCGCCTGCTCTGGGACATGGCGTGACGTCCCGCGCGGTGGGGGGGCCGGTTGGATCCGCGGCGCCGGCTGTGCGAGGGTCGGCCGATGCGATACATCATCATCGGAGCCGGGGCCGTCGGCGGCGCGATCGGCGGGCGGCTCTTCGCCGCCGGCCACGAGGTCGTGCTGGTGGCACGCGGCGCGCACCTCGCGGCCCTGCGTGACGGCGGGCTCCGGCTCGCGGTCCCCGACGGCTCCCTCACGCTGCCGATCCCGGCCGTCGGCGGGCCCGAGGCCGTCGAGCTGCGCCCCGGCGACGTTCTCGTCCTGTCGGTGAAGACCCAGGACAGCACCGCCCTGCTGGAGAGCTGGGCCGGGCGTCCCGTGGCCGGCGGCGGCACCGCCGGCGAGGAGCTCCCGCTGGTCTGCGCGCAGAACGCGGTGGAGAACGAGCGGCTGGCCCTGCGGCGCTTCCGGCACGTGTACGGGATGTGCGTCTGGCTGCCGGCCACGCACCTGGAGCCGGGACGGGTCGCGGCCTTCGGATCGCCGCTGACCGGGATCCTGCACGTCGGGCGCTACCCGTCGGGCACCGACCGGACCGCGGAGCGGATCTCGGCCGACCTGGAGGCGTCGGCGTTCCTCGCCCCGGTCGTCCCCGACGTCATGCGCTGGAAGTACGCCAAGCTGCTGGCCAACCTGCCCAACGCCCTGGAGGCGGTCTGTGAGCCGGTGGAGGGCGAGGAGTCGCGCGGCCTGTACCGGCGGGTGATCGCCGAGGGAAGGGCCGTGCTCGACGCCGCCGGGATCGCCTACACCCCTCCGGAGGAGGAGAGGCGCGTGCGGGGCGACAGGATCCGCCTGCTCGACGTGGAGGGGGCCGAACGGGGCGGCGGGTCGTCCTGGCAGAGCCTGGCCCGGGGCACCGGGTCGATCGAGGCCGACCACCTCAACGGGGAGATCACCCTGCTCGCGCGGCTGCACGGGATCGCGGCACCGGTCAACGAGACCCTCCAGCGGGTGGCGAACGCGTTCGCCCGCGAACGCCGGGCACCGGGGAGCATGTCCGCCTCCGACCTGCTGGACCTCGTCGGCCGTCGGGCCCGGCACTGAGACCGGCTGCGGGACGGACGGTGACACGGAAGGCGACACGGACGGTGACACGGACGGTGACACGGACGGTGACACGAACGGTGGGACGGGTACGCGGAAGGGGACGGGTATGGCGACGTTCGTATTGATCCACGGCGCCGGTGACGTCGGGTGGTACTGGCATCTGGTGGAGGCCGAACTGCGCGCGCGAGGCCATGACACCGTCGCGCCGGATCTGCCGTGCGACGACGACTCCGCGGGCCCGCCCGAGTACGCGGACACGGTGGCCGGCGCGATCGGGGACCGGACCGGCCTGGTCGTCGTCGCGCAGTCGGCCGGCGGCCTCACCGCCCCGCTGCTCTGCGACCGGGTGGCGGTGAGACTGCTCGTCCTGGTCGCGCCCATGATCCCCGCGCCGGGAGAGTCGCCCGCCGACTACTGGGCCGGCACCGGATACGGCGAGGAGGCGCGGGAGCGGTACGACGACACGATCGCCCTGTTCTACCAGGACGTCCCGCCGGAGCTGGCCGCCGAGGCGCTGAGGCGGGGGCGCGACCAGTCCGAGGCCCGGATGGGGGAACCGTCGCCGCTGCGGGCCTGGCCCGACGTCCCCACGCGGGTCCTGATCTGCCGCGACGACCGCCTGTTCCCCGCCGGTTTCCTCCGCCGCGTCACCCGGGAGCGTCTGGGCATCACCCCCGACGAGATCGACGGCGGGCACACCCCCGCGCTGAGCCGCCCGCGCGAGCTCGCGGACCGCCTTGAGGCCTACGCCGCCGAGCAGGGACTCCTCGGCGACCGCCCGCCCGCGTCGTGACGCGCTTCCCGTGCGCCGGGTCCCGGCGCGCGGGGCGACGCCCGGCGCGCCCGCTCAGGCGTCGCGCAGGCGGACGTCGCGGGAGGGCGCCTCCGGGGCGAGGACATCGAGCAGGCGCGCCCCCTCCGCCTCCAGGTCCGCCCGCTCCCGATCGCTCACCGGCGCGAACAGCTCCACCTCCAGGGCCGCCTCCCGCCGCCCCCGCGTCGCCTTCCACATGCCCCGGACGAAGCCGTCGACGAGCACCGTCGCCTTGATGATGCCGTTGACCGTGAAGATCCGCCCCCGGTACTCCTCCGCGCAGATCCGGGTCCTGGTCCGCCGCTCGAACGACAGCAGCGTGCTGTCGTACTCCGGCAGGTAACGGACCGGGGCCGGGGTCTCCGGGTCGGGGCGCCCCGCCTCGGGCAGGTCGAACAGCTCCGCGCCCTCCTCGGTCACGAAGCCCCGCAGGTCCATCTCGCGGACGACCTCCCCCAGCCGGGTCAGGCCCGACCACTGCTGGAGGTCCATCACCGTGGCGGGACCGTAGGCGGCGAGGTAGCGGCGGACCGCCTCCTCCGGCCGGGGCCGCTCCGCCAGGGGCCGGCCCAGCCAGGCCTCGGCGGTGGTGTGGGCGGCCTGCCCGCCCACCCCCCAGATCCCCCGGGGCGGCACCTGGACCAGTGCCAGGGTGTTGCGCACCCCGGCGACCAGGTCGGCGGCCGGGGCCTGCGGCCACCGCTCGCCCAGCAGCGCGCCGAGCTCGCGGAAGGTCAGCGGGCGCTCCTCCACCAGCTTCCGCCCGGTGGCGGCCAGCTCCTCCGGGTCCACCCCGGCCAGGCCCCTGCCGTGCGTCCCGCGCAGGGCCCGTGCCATCACCGGTTCCATCAGCGGGCGCAGGACCAGGCAGTCCTCGGCGGTGACCAGGTGGATGGTGGAACGCATCAGCACCAGCCGGACCACCAGGCGCTCGTCGATCAGCCGGGCGAGGTCGCCGGGGACGAACCCGGCCAGCCGGGTCCACAGCCCGATGTAGGGAGGGTCGGGCGCCTGGGCCTGCATGCCGTACAGGTGTCCGACCGCCTCCAGCGCGGAGAGCCCGGCGCGGGCCAGGAGCAGTTGCCGCTCCAGGGTGGCGCGGTTCAGCGCGCGCCGGTCGAGTACCTCGGGCATACGTTCCTTTCACTGCGGGACGTTCATCGCGTGGCGGTTCGGTGCGAGACGGTCATCGCGTGCCGGCTCGTCGCGTGGCGGCACCCGGCCGAAGGCCCTCTCGGCGGGAGCGTCGGCACCCCGGCGTCACAGGGCACCCGGACCTCACAGGGCCGGCGGCACCCAGACGTACGGCGTGGCCGTGGTGATCGCCTCCATGCCGAGCCTGGCCAGGATCGGGCCGCTGGCGCCGGTGGCGTCGACGCGGACGAAGCGGAACCCCCGCGCCACCGCCAGCTCCGCCCGGTACGACACCATCGCCCGGTAGACACCCCGGCCCCGCCACTCCTTGAGGGTCGAGCCGCCCCACAGCGAGACGAAGTCCGTGCCCTCGTGGAAACGCACCCACGCCGCGCACACCACCTGTCCGTCCGCCTCGGCGACCACCACCGCGCAGGGGTCCCCGGGACCGGCGATCTCGCGCTCCAGCATGCCGGGCAACCAGGCGTGGTCGGCGTTCCAGATCGTCTCCTCCAGCTCGCGGATGCGTTCCAGATCGTCCCGTCCGGCCACCTCCCGCAGCCGCACCCCGGCGGGCGGGGCGTGGGCGCCGGCCGGCTCGGCGACCCGCCCGACGAACAACGTCTCCCGCTCGCGCGGCTCGAAGCCTGCGGCGGCGAGCCGTCCGGGCAGGTCGGCGGGCAGGTCGTAGGCGTGGTACTGCCACTCCACCTCGCGCCCGATCCGGGTGAAGAAGTCCCTCTCACGCGTGATGAGGAGGTCCAGCTCCTCGCCGTCCAGCCCGTCCAGATCGCGGTAGGACAGCAGTCCCTGGCCGTGGCCGTTCGACACGGTCCGCAGCAACGGCCCGATCCGCTTGGCGGTACGGCCCGGTATCGGCCGCCCCCGGAGCTGGTCGTGATATGCCCGTAGGTAGGCGGAGGCCCGCGATGAGGTGTCCATTACGGACAGCCAACCACAGACTCACCGCCGCCGACATGGCGTTCTCCCACCTCCGGGTCGCCCTCCGCGTCACCCGCGACCTGCGCGTCGGCCCCTCCGGGACGGGGGACCGACGACGTCAGACCCGCCTCAGCCGGCGGTGCGGGGGCGCGGGGAGCTCCACCCCGATCGGGTCGCCGGGACGCACCTCTCCCCCGGACACCACCACGCCCATCACCCCGGCCCAGCGGACCCGCTCGCCGTCGGCGTTCAGCGCGGTCATCCGCTGCAGCAGGCCCGTGCGGAAACCCTCGATCTGCCCGCACGGATTGCGCAGCCCGGTCACCTCCACGACGGCCTCCTCCCCCAGCCTCAGCAGCGTCCCCGCGGGCAGCTCCAGCAGGTCGACGCCGCGGGTGGTGATGTTCTCCCCCAGCTCGCAGGCACCCACGGAGAAACCCTCGGCCCGCAGTTCGTCGTGGAACTCGGCGGGGATCAGGTGGACCTGGCGGAGGTTGGGCCGGGTGGGGTCCTGGGCCACGCGCGAGCGGTGCTTCACGGTGACCCCCATGTGCGCGTCCCCCTCCACCCCCAGCCCCTCCAGCAACCGGATCGCGGGCTGGAGGGCCTTGCCGAAGGTGTGGGTGGCACTGCGGCCGACCGCCGTCACTTCCGCGTTCGTCATGCGTCGATACTGCCTCGCCGTACCGGGGTGACGGAACCCCCCTCATGATCGTTCTTGTGTCACGAGGAGCCCTTTACGATGTAGATTCCCCGAGCCCGGTAGGGTCGGCACGGTGAGCGTGCCCGCCGTCCCGGCCTCGCCGAGCCCCGTCCTCGAACCCGCCCGCGACCCCTACCGGGTGTACCTGGACTCGCTGACCAGCGCGGAGTCCCGCCGCACCATGCGCGGCTGCCTCGACAGGCTGGCCGGGCTCGTCTCCGGCGGTGAGGTCTCCTCCGGGGCCGGGCGCCCCTGGCACCTGCTGCGCTACGAGCACACCGTGCGCCTGCGCGCCCTGATGAACGAGCGCGGCTGGTCGCCCTCCTACGTCAACAAGCACCTGGTCGCGCTGCGCAGGGTGCTGCGCGAGGCCTGGCGGCTGGGCCTGATGACCGCCGAGGAGTACCAGCGCGCGGCCGACCTGCCGACCGTCGAGCACACCCGGCTGCCCACCGGCCAGCACGTCCCGCCGGAGGTGGTGGGCGCCGCGCTCGCCGCGTGCGACCGCGACGACTCCCCGGCCGGGGTCCGGGACGCGGCCCTGCTCGCGGCGCTGTACTCCACCGGCTGCCGCCGCGCCGAGATCGCCGGGCTCGCCCTGGGCGACTACGACCCGGGGTCGCGCTCGCTGCGGGTACGCGGCAAGCGCGACAAGGAACGGCTGGTCTACCTCACCGCCGAGGCGGTGGCCAGGATGGAACGCTGGCTCGCCGTACGGGGACGTCCCGCCGGCGCCCTGTTCTGCCCGATCAGCAGGCTCGGCCGGTTGCGGACCCGGGACGGCGGGCCCGCCCCGATGACCGGGCAGGCCGTCGCCGACATCCTGGCCAGGCGCCTGGCCCAGGCGGGGGCGGCGACCCGCACCCCGCACGACTTCCGGCGCACCTTCATCGGGGAACTGCTGGACGCCGGGGTGGACCTGGCCACCGCGCAGGCCCTCGTCGGCCACTCCTCCCCCGCGACCACGGCGCGTTACGACCGGCGCCCCGAACGCCGCCGGCGCGAGGCGGTCGACAGGATCACCCTGCCGGCCTCCAGGCCGCTCTGAGCGCCGACGCCAGGCCGCGTTCGGGACGCGTCCCGAACGCGTCCCGAACGCGTCCCGGGCGGCGACCGGTCCCGGATCGGTTCCGGATCTCACCATGGTCCGCCGGGTACGCCGTAACTGTCGGTGGCGACCTTTACCATGAGCCATCTGAAGGAGGGATGGCCGCTCATGGTGGACGCGCTCAGGGTTTCGCTGCTGGTCACGACCGATCTACCGCCCGACACCGACCTGACGGAGTTCGGGGAGTTGCTGGTCGATTCGGTGCGCACGCTGCAGCGGGGCGAGGTGACCTACCCCGCGCTGCTGCGCGGCGGGGTGTTCTGGCTGGACCGGCCGCTGCCGCCGCCGGACGACGACGGGCTCTCCGTCGCGGTGACCGAGGAGCTGCGGTTCGCGGCGCTGCTGGGCCACCTGTCGGCCGCCCACCCGCCGGGCTCGGCCAAGGAGACGGTGGCCGACGCCGGTCGGGCGATCACCGCCGCCGTCGCCGCCCGGTACGGCGACCTGGGCAGCCCGCCCGCCGTGATGGCGATCCGCGGCGAGGACGTGCGCGAGCGCACCCCGGAGTCGGCCGTCCGCGTCGGCCCCGGGGCCTCCACCGAGCCCGCGCCGCCCGTCCCGCCCGCGCCACCCACGCCGCTCGCTCCGCACGGGGAGCCCGTCCCGCCCGCGCAGTCCGTACCGCGCGCGAAGGCACGGACGGCCTGATCTCGCGAGGAGTGCCGGAAGCGTCGTAGATCACTCATCAGGGGAACATGGTTCGTGCGGTTCGGCTGGAACCCTCACCTCTCGGCCCGGTGGTGTACGGCCCGCGATC
>NZ_JBFABE010000093.1:0-23325 GCF_040640155.1 Streptosporangium sp. NPDC023615 | reverse complement strand
CAATCTTTCGTGAAGGGCCCCCACCGTCGGTGGGGGCCTTTCGTGTTTCCGGGACCTTTTGAGGCTTTCCCCGTACGATGTCGTCAGGATTCCTCCGCGGGAGAGAATCGGGCACCCGTCACCGGCACATGAGTTTTCCCGCCGCGGCGATCGCCTGCCCCACCGACGGGGAGTTGAGCTGCACCACCACCTGCCGGCGGCCGTCCTCGCTGCTCATCGCGACTCCGGAGTACCCGTAGATCAGCCCGGAGTGGTTCCACACGCGGGCGCCACAGGACAACCTGTCGGCGTACACACCCATGCCGCCCGACTGCTTCAACGCGGACCCGTCCGGCAGAGGCGTCGTCCTTCCCCGCCCCTTGCCGAGGACCCGCGTCCGCACGCCGGAGGGGCCCGTACCCCTGCCGGAGGCTCGTGGTCCCGGGGCGAAGAGGGCTTCGTAGAGGGTGCCCACGTCCCGGGTGGTCGAGACCAACCCACCGGCGGCCCAGAAGATGGAGGAGTTCACGGTCGTGGATCCCGGGCCGTCGCCCTGCCTGCCCCGGGCGAGCCTCCCCGGCAGAAGGTCCCGAGGGAGCTCGGTGTCACGTAGCCGCAGGGGGCCGGTGACGCGCTCCGACAGCGCCTCGGGGTAGCTCTGCCCGGTGACCTTCTCGATGATCATGCCGAGAAGGATGAAGTTGCTGTTGGAGTAACGATTGACCCCCCTCTTGCCAGGCTTCCCGCCGTAGCCGAGCAGCTCGCGCGGTGGCCAGTCACGGGTGTACTGGCCACCGTCCACGACGACGTCGGTGAAGCGGGAGTCGGTGAGGTAGTCCGGTATTCCGCTGGTGTGGGTGAGCAGTTGCTCGACGGTCACCCTGTCCGTGCCGGGAAGAACGCCGGGGAGCAGCTTCCCCAGCGTGTCGCCGAGCGTCAGCCGCCGCTCGCGCACCAGTTGCAGCACGATCGTGGCGGTGAAGGTCTTGGTGACGCTCGCGATCCGGAAACGGTGGTCGACCCGCATGGGGGTTCTCGCGTCGAGGTCGGCGAACCCGGCTGCGGCCTCCCGGATCCTGCCGTCGTCACGGACGTGGACGACGGCCCCCGGGGATCCGGACGACACCAGGTCGTCCGCCACGGCCTGGACCTCGGAGGCCGTTCCCGGCGCCTCGGGCGAGCCGGCCCCGGATGGCCGTGGTGTGCCGGAGGGGTGAGGTGTGCCGGGGGTGGCGGTCACGGCCGCACGGGGGGAGGGGGAGCAGGCGGTCACCGCGATCACCAGGGAGATCGCGCCCAGAAGGGCCGCACGCATGCGATCTCCCCCTTCCGTGTGCCCGCACCGTCGAGGTCCTGACGGTACAAGCCCGCGGCCCGGAAGGGAACGTCCCGGAGGAAGCGGACGGGTGAACCCGTCCCGCACGACCCGCCCGCACGCACCGCTCGCCCGCACGCACCGCCCGCTCGCACGACCCGCCCGCACGCACCGCCCGCTCGCACGACCCGCCCGCACGCACCGCCCCCACGTCCGCCACGGAGCCCGCCCGCCGCGATGGAAGACGGCGGGCAGAGCCCGGCGCCGTCCGCCTGCGGGCCGTGCCCCGTGGACGTGGCGGCCGGCGGGGCGAGATCTCTGATGATTCTCTGATCTGCGCTGTCTAGCGTCGTGGTGAGCGACATGCAGGTCGTACGACGGCCTGCCACTTCGGACGAGTTCGAAGGCCCGCGAGGGTCCAGGAAACACCTCGGAAGAGACCCCGAAGCGATCGGGAATCGCGGAGACGCCGCGGTGGCCCGCGTGAACCCAGAGGAGCCGACATGAGTGTCCCCGTCGAGCCGCCCTTCCCGCACTCCTTCCTCGAAGCGCTGCGGAGCTCGCCCGGCGACCCGGCCTTCGAGCAGGGGGACAGGATCGTCTCGCGAGGCGAGCTGCTGGAGACGGTCCGGCGGCTGGCGGGGGCGATGCTCGACGCCGGACTGGGGCCCGGCCGGGCCGTCGCCGTCCGCACGGCCGTCTCCCCCGAGGCGTTCGCCGCCCACCTGGCCGCCCACGCGCTGGGCTGCCGGGTCGTGGGAGTGCGCCCCGGCTACCCCCCGGGGCATCTCGCCCACGTGCTCGGGATGGGGGTCGACGCCCTCCTCGTCGACCGGTCCACCGTGACGCCGGAGCTGCTCCGGGCCGCCGGACCCGTCACGTTGCTCTCGCTCGGGCCGTGTCCCCCGCCGGTGCCGGCGGTCGACCTGCTCGCCGGCACCGGCGAGGGGCGGCCCCTCGTCGCCCTGGCCCACCCGGACGACGTGGCCGCCCTGAGCTTCACCAGCGGCAGCACCGGCCTCCCCAAGGGCTGCGCGATCACCTACCGCGCGCTCGGCGAGCACTGGTCGTGGCAGCCCCGCCTGTGGTCCCCGGTCACGGAGGAGCTGGCCGCGGGCTTCGGGCGCTACCTGCTGTTCGGCACCATGGCCAGCATGGTGATCATGGATTTCCTGGCATTGTGCCTGCTGGGCGGCGGCACCGCGGTGATCCCCGAGGACGACGGGCGGCCCCTGTTCCCGTACGCGATCGAACGCCATCGGATCACCGGCTCCATCGTGACCGTGCCGCGGCTGTGCAAGATGCTCGACCTGCTCCGGGACGCACCGATCGACGTCGGCTGCCTGCGCGCGCTGATGGTCTCCGGGTCGCCGCTCGGCCCGGGACGTCTGGCGGAGGCCGTGGACCGGCTCGGCCCGGTGGTCTACCAGGGGTACGGGCAGACCGAGGCGGGCCTGATCTCGGTGCTCACCCCGGCGGACATCACCGCGTTCCCGGACGACGTCCTGGCCTCGGTCGGCCGGCCGTACCCGGGTGTCGAGATCAGCGTGCGCGACGAGGAGGGCCGCGAGGTGGCCGTCGGGGAGACCGGCGAGGTCCACGTGCGCAGCCCGTACCTGATGGCGGGGTACTGGGGGGACCCGGAGGAGACCCGCGACACCCTGAGGGACGGCCGGCTGCGCACCCGGGATCTCGGTCACCTGGACAAGGAGGGCTTCCTGCACCTCGCCGGCCGCACCCGCGACGTGATCATCGTCAACGCGATCGTGGTGTACGCGGGAGCCGTCGAGCGGGTGCTGAGCGGCCACCCCGACGTCGCCGAGGCCTACGTGGCCGGGGCCCCGGACGAGCTGACGGGAGAGGCCGTCCACGCGTTCGTCGTGCCGGCCGAGGGCGTGGACCCGGACCGCGACGCGCTGGCCGCGCTGGTGGGCGACGAACTCGGCGAGGGCAGCGTCCCCCGGACGATCACGGTGCTGGCCTCCGTCCCGGTCGCCGCGAGCGGCAAGCCCGACAAGCGGGCGCTGCTGGACCTGCTCGACCCGAGGGCTCTCTGATCGTTCTCTGAGAATTCCCCGCCAACACTGGGGACGTCCGTTCGACCGGATCGCTGTGACGGAGGTGTACGTGCCGGACGACGCGCTGGACTACGTGGTGATCGGTGCAGGCCCCGCGGGGCTGCAGCTGGGGTACTTCCTCGGCAAGGCGGGACGAAGCTACCTGATCCTGGAGGCGGGCCCCGCGCCGGGCACCTTCTTCCGGACCTTCCCCCGCCACCGGCAGCTCATCTCGATCAACAAGAGGTACAACGGGACGGACGACCCGGAGCTCAACCTGCGGATGGACTGGAACTCGCTGCTGTCGGACGATCCCGCCCTGCTGTTCACCCACTACAGCGACCGCTACTTCCCCGGGGCCGACGACATGGTCCGCTACCTCGCCGACTTCGCCGCGGCCTGCGACCTGCGCGTCACCTACGACGCCCGCGTCTCCCGGGTCACCCGGGACTCCGGCACGGGCCACTTCCTGGTGACCGACGAGCGCGGCCGGACCCACGAGGCCAGGCGGCTGGTCGTCGCGACCGGGGTCAGCCGGCCCAACATCCCGCCGATACCGGGCATCGAGACGGCCGAACCCTACGGCACCGTCTCCACCGACCCGTCCGAGTACGTGAACCAGCGGGTGCTCGTCATCGGCAAGGGCAACTCGGCGTTCGAGACGGCCGACAGCCTGGTGGAGACGGCCGCGGTGATCCACGTCGCCGGGCCGAACTCCGTCCGGCTGGCGTGGCGCACCCACTTCGTCGGGCACCTGCGCGCGGTCAACAACAACTTCCTCGACACCTACCAGCTCAAGTCCCAGAACGCGGTGCTGGACGGCGACGTCAAGCGGATCGAGCGCCAGGCCGACGGCTCCTACCTGGTGACGGTGAGCTTCGCCCGCGCGGACGAGGTCACCAAGGACATCCCGTACGACAGGGTGATCGTCTGCACCGGCTTCCGGATCGACGCCTCGATCTTCTCCGACGGGTGCCGTCCGGAACTGACGATCCGCGACAGGTTCCCCGCGCTCACACCCGCCTACGAGTCGGTGAACGTGCCCGACCTCTACTTCGCCGGGACCGTGACGCAGTCCCGCGACTTCAAGCGCGGCACCAGCGGGTTCATCCACGGCTTCCGGTACGGCACCCGGGCGCTGCACCGCGTCCTGGAGAACAGGTACCACGGCGCCGAATGGCCCGGCCGGGAGCTCCCGGCCGACCCGGAGGCGCTCGCGGCGGCGGTGCTCGAACGGGTCAACCGCAGTTCGGCGCTGTGGCAGCAGTTCGGCTTGCTGGGCGACGTCATCGTCCTCGACGGCCACGGCGGGGCACGCTACCTGGAAGAACTGCCGGTCGACCTGGAGGGGCCGCCGATCGGCGACGGCGGCCACTTCACGATCACGCTGGAGTACGGGCCGGAGCACGACAAGGTCGATCCGTTCGACATCACGGTGGGCCGGATCCGGCAGAACGACGCCGAGCGCGCCGCCGAGGGCCACTACCTGCATCCGGTGGTGCGGCACCACCGGGCCGGCGCGCCGCCGGTCGTCCACCACGTCACCGAGAACCTGGAGAACGAGTGGACCTCCCCGGAGACCCACGTCGAACCGCTCCGCGCGTTCTTCGCCCGCCAGGTCGCCCCGGTCCCGGCGTGACGGACGGGAGGGCGCCGCGGGTGGCGGGCGGGCGTTCCCCGCGTGTGACGGAGGCGAGGACACGGGCGGCCCCGCAGGCCCCGGAGGCCCCGGAGGCCCCGCGCGAGTTCGAGGCCGTGGCCCGCGCGCGCCTCGCCCCGGAGTACTACGACTACTTCGCCGGCGGGGCGGGGGACGAGGTCACCGTACGGGCCAACGAGGCCGCGTTCGGGAGGCTCTCCCTGCTGCCGCGGGTGCTGCGCGGCGCCGGGAGACCCCGGACCGACGTCACCCTGCCCGGCGGCCGGGCGGCCGTGCCCGTGCTGGTGGCGCCGACCGCGTTCCACCGGCTCGCCCACCCCGAGGGCGAGCGGGCCACCGCGCGGGCGGCGGCCGCCGTCGGGACGATCATGATCGTGAGCATGGCCTCCACCGTCGCCGTCGGGGACGTGGCCGCGGCGGCGCCCGGGGCCACCCTGTGGTTCCAGCTCTACGTCCAGCCGGACATGGCCTTCACCGAGACGCTCGTGCGGCGCGCCGAGGCGGCCGGGTGCCGGGCGCTGGTCGTCACGGTCGACTCACCGGCCCGCGGCCTGCGGGACCGGGAGCGCCACCACGGCCTGCGGGACCTGCCCGAGGGGATGGCCTGCGAGAACCTGCGCGACGGCGGGCGGGTACGGCCGATCGTCATGTCGCCGGAGATCTCCTGGGAGCACATCGGCCTGCTCCGGGAGATGACGGCGCTCCCGATCGTCCTCAAGGGCGTCGCGCATCCCGCCGACGCGCGCCTGGCGCTCGACCACGGCGTCTCGGGGTTGCTGGTGTCCAACCACGGCGGCCGCCAGCTCGACACGGTCCCGGCCGCCGTCGACCTGCTGCCGGAGATCGTGGCCGCCGTCGGCGGGGCCGTCCCGGTGCTGATGGACGGGGGCGTCCGGCGCGGCACCGACGTCCTGAAGGCGATGGCGCTGGGCGCCGGCGCGGTCGCGGTCGGCCGCCCGGTGATCTGGGGCCTGGCCGCGGACGGCGAGCGCGGCGTGACCCGCGTGCTCGACCTGCTCCGCTCGGAGGTCGAGCACGCGCTCACCCTGTGCGGCTGCGCGTCGGTCCACGACCTCGACCCGGGCATGGTGCGACGGTCATGCCGGTGACCGCGCCGGTCAGGGCCGCGGCGGTGGCGGTCGCCGCCGCCACCGCGCTGAGCCTGCCCCGGTGGCTCCCCGGCAGGATCGTGGCGCTGCGGACGCGGGTCTTCGCCCGGATCAACGGACAGGAGGGGATCGCCGTCCCCGGGGACCTGATCGGCGTCGAGAGGTTCCGTGAGGTCTACTCCCACCCGGCGGCCGGCGGCCGGAGCCGGGGGGCCGCGCTGTCGGACCTGTTCTGGTACTGGCTGTCACCCGGCGCCGAGCTGCACCAGGAACACATCGAGGCGGGGGAACGGTACGACGCGGTCGCCCGCGCCACGCGCGGCTTCCTCTCCGTGCCGCGCGTGGAGGCCGAGGAGCTCACCCGCCGCTGCGTCGCCCGGACACTGCGGGACGCGGGAGGCCTGGTCCGGCTGCGCGACCTGATGATGCCGGTCTGGGCGGAGTTCTACTACGAGCTCGTCTTCGGCGAGCCGTGCCCTCCGGTGGCGCGTGACCTGATCGTGGGCAACGCGGACGACGTCGTGACCGCGCTCAAGTGCTGCGGGCTGCGGCACATGGACCGGCGCGACCGGCTGACCCGGCATCTCACCGGCCTGCTGCCCAAGGTACGCGACCGGCTCCCGGCCGGACTGTCGGCCCGGGAGCAGGCCCTCTACCTGCAGGGAGCCTTCTTCAACACCGCGGTCGTCCAGATGTCGGAGGCCATGGCCCACCTGCTGATGGTCCTCGCCCAGCACCCGGACGCCCAGGCCGGGGTGCTCGCGGGCGACGAACGGGGCGACGGGCGGGGTGACGGGCGGGGTGACGAGCGCCACCTCGACCGCGTCATCTCCGAGACGCTGCGGCTCTACCCGCTCTTCGGGGTCGCCCACCGCGTCACCACCGGCGACATCCCCCTCGACGAGCGCACGACGATCCCGGCCGGCTCGGTCCTGTGTTTCGACTATCCCGCCTTCCACCGGGCGGGCTTCTCCGACCCCGACCGTTTCGACCCCGGCCGTTTCGGCACGGACCGATCGCACGCGAACCACTCGCATCTGGACCGTTCGGCTCTGGACCGGCCGGCCCAGGACCGCCCGGAGCCGGACCGCTCCGGCCGGGACGGCCCCGTCCTGGACCGCCCGGCCCAGGACCGCCCGGTCCCCGGCTGCCCCGCCTCCGGCCGTTCCCTCCCGGACCGGCCCGCGGTCCGGGAACTCAACCACATCCCGTTCGGCGTCGCCGCCAACCGCCCCTGCCCCGCCTGGCGGCTGGCGCCGATCACCATGCGGGTCGCGACGCGGGAGATCCTGCGCGCGTACGCCCTCGACTCCTCCGCCTCCCACACCCGGTCGATGCCCAACCGGGGACCGTGCCTGCTCGTCCCGAGGGGCGCCCCCACAGGGGCGGCCCACCGGGCGGCGCTGCGGTTCATGCGGTTCCGCGACCGCTGGGAGGACGTCTGGCGCAGCCTCGTACAGCTCGTCCTCGGCACCTACATGGTCTGGGACGCGCGCAGGCAGCGGCTGTGTGAGCGCCACTTCGCGGAGGCCGACCGTCGGGCCGCCACGGAGAGCAGATGATCGTCCGGACCATGAGCGGAGAAACGGTTATGCCCCACCTGGCACAGGTCGCCGCCGGTGACCCGAACCTCCAGCTGATCCTCGAAGTCCTGCCCGCCCTGGTCGTCATCCTGCTGGCCGCGGCGATCTGCGGCCGGCTGGCGATCATGCTGATGCAACCGCGTGTCCTCGGCGAGATGGTCGCCGGCGTCCTCCTCGGCCCGACGCTGTTCGGCCGGCTGTTCCCCGAGGCCCAGGCGGCCGTGTTCCCCGCCGAGGTCAGGCCGGTCCTGTACGTGCTGAGCACCATCGGGCTGACGCTGTACATGTTCCTGGTCGGTGCCGGCCTGGAGCACGGCACCGGGACGGACGGCCAGGGCCGCCGGGCGGCGACGCTGGCGGTCTCCGGTATCGTCCCCGCCCTGCTCCTCGGCTCCTGCGTCGGCCTGCTCCTCTGGGACACGCTCTCGCGCCCCGACGTCAGCCGGTGGGAGTTCGCCCTGTTCGTCGGGGGAGCCCTGTCGCTGACCGCGTTCCCCATGCTGGCCAGGATCCTGTACGAGCGGGGGCTGGAGAACTCCCCCCTCGGGAGGCTGACCCTGGTGGCGGCCGCCATCGACGACGCCCTCGCCTGGTGCCTCCTCGCCGTGCTGTCGGCGATGCACCTCGACGCGGGTCCCGGCGACGCGGTGCGCACCATCGCCCTGACGGTGCTGTTCGCGGTGGTGATGCTGAAGGTGGTCGCGCCGCTGCTGCGGCCCCTGGGCAAGGGCGTCGCGCGGACCGGCGGCCTGAGCCCCGGCGCCATGTACGTCGTCGTCCTCGTCCCGCTCACGGCGGGCTGGCTCACCGACTGGATCGGGGTCTACGCGGTCTTCGGCGGTTTCATCGCCGGGCTGGCGATGCCCCGCGACCCGGCGTTCCGCACGGTGCTGCACGGCCGCATGATGGACGTCGTCTCGACGCTGCTGCTGCCGGTCTTCTTCACCTTCTCCGGGCTGAACACCCATCTCGACGGCATCACCGGCGGTCCGATGCTCCTGGCGTTCGCCGCGATCCTGGTCGCGGGTTTCTGCGGGAAGTACTTCGGCTGCTCGCTGTCGATGCGGGCCCTGGGATTCGGCTGGCGCGAGTCCTACGCGGTGGGGGCGCTCATGAACGCGCGAGGGCTGATGATCCTCATCTTCATCAACATCGGCCTGGCGCAGGGCATGATCACGCAGGAGCTCTTCGCCATCCTCGTGCTGGTGGCCATCATCACCACCGCGGGAGCCCTGCCGCTGTACAAACTGGCGCTCCCGGAGCGTCACGAACGCGTCCATGGATCCGGGGCCGCCGGGCCGGGCACACACCCCCTGGAGGAAAAGGCCGAGAAATCCCATTCCTCGTGACCGTTCGAATGCGTTGAACGCGGCGATCGTCCTGAACGCAGCGCGAATATCGTTTCGTGATCGTCCGAACACGCTGCGAGCATTGCCGTGTAACTTTCAATTATTCTGTTAATCCCTGGTAATTCGGCGGAAGGAATGCCACGGTTGTTTCGTGGCTGTGACATCGGGGGCATCCGGCTCGCTCGCCCGCCGGCTGCTCCTCGTCGAGGACGACCTCGAGCTCGGGCACATGCTGGTCGGGCTGTTCACCGACCAGGGATACACGGTCGACCTGGCCCCGGAGGGGCAGCGCGGCCTGCACCTGGGCCTGAGCCGCCCGTACGACGTGATGATCGTCGACCGGGGCCTCCCGGTGGTCGACGGCATCGAGTTGCTGACACGGCTGCGCCGGCGGGCCGTCACCGTGCCGGTACTCGTGCTGACCGCCTTCGGCACGGTCGCCGACCGGGTCACCGGGCTCGACGCGGGGGCGGAGGACTACCTGGTCAAGCCGTTCGAGATCGACGAGCTGCTGGCCAGGGTGCGGGCGCTGCACCGCAGGAACCTCGACCACGCCAGGCTGCTGCCGCTCGGCGCGGGCTGGCTGGACTCCGACTCCCACATCGTGGGACTGCCGACCGGCGAGCAGGTGACGCTCTCGGGGCAGGAGTGCCGGCTGCTGAGCGCGCTGGCGACCCGTCCGCGGCAGGTGCACACGCGCGCCTCGCTGCGCCAGCGCGTCTTCGACGGCGCACGGACGGAGTCGATCGTGGACACCTACGTCTACTACCTGCGCAACAAGCTGGGGGCCGGCGTCGTGCGCACCGTGCGGGGCGTGGGATACCGCCTGGGCGGGCTGTGAGGAGGCGTCCGCCCCACGGGCCGGAGCGGAGACTGCTGGTCCGGGCCCGCCGCCGGATCACCGCGCAGGTGGCGGGCGCGATCTCCGTGATGTTCGCGCTCATCGGGGTGACGGTGTACTGCGTCGTCACCGGCGACCAGGACGCCTCCGCGCGGCGCGACCTGGCCGTCGCGGCCCAGCGCGCCTACCTCTCGCGGCCCCCGCCCTGCGTCTGGCTGTTCGAACTGCGGGGCGGCACCGTGCTGAGCTCTCCCGGCGCGCCGGCGGTGCTGCCGGTGCGCGCCGCGCTGCGGCGGGCCGCCGCCGGGCACGAGCCCCGGGTCGGCCGGGTCGACATCGCCGGGCAGTCCTATCTCGTACGCACCCAGTGGCGTGGCGGCGTGGTGGTCCAGGCGGCGATGAACCTGCACTTCCAGGTCGCGGAGCGGCACCGCCTGCTGCGCACGCTCGCCGCCGCGGAGGTCGCGGGCCTGGTGGCGGCGCTGATGGTCGGCCGGCTCGTCGCCCGGGGAGCGATCGCGCCGCTGGGCGAGGCCCTGGTACGCCGGCGCCTGTTCGCCGCGGACGTCAGCCACGAGCTGCGCACCCCGCTGACCCGCCTGCACGTCCGCGCCCAGATCGTCGCCCGCGGGCTGCGGCGGGGGAACGACCCGCTTCTCGTCGCGGACGAGGTCGACCGGCTGGTGAACGGTACCCGGCAACTGGGCGACGTGGTCGAGGACCTGCTGCTGTCGGCCCAGTTCGGCCAGCTGCGCCGGCCGTTCGGCCCGGTCGACCTCGCCGCGCTGGCCGAGGAGCTCGTCCTGGCCGAGGCGGCCCGCGCCGACGCGCACGGCGTGACGATCGAGGTGCGGCGCCTTGGGCCGGGCGGTCATGTCGTGCGCGGGGCGCAGTCCGCGCTGCGCAGGGTGATCTCCGCGCTCCTCGACAACGCGCTCGCCCACACCCGTGCGGGCGGCCACATCCAGGTGGTCCTCTCCGCAGGCCCGGAGACGGTCCGGCTCGACGTCCGCGACGACGGCGTGGGTCTCGACCCGCGTGACGCCGAACGCCTCTTCACCCGGTTCGTCGGCGGGGGCCGCAGCGGAGGCCTGGGCCTGGGTCTCGCCCTCGTCCGTGAGGTGGTGGACGGCCACGGCGGGACCGTCACCGCGGACGGGCGCCCGGGAGCCGGGGCGGTGTTCACCGTCCGGCTCCCCGCGCTCCCCGCGCTCCCCGCGGACCCCGCGGGACGGCGCGGGCGCGGGCCGCGCACGACGGCGGCCCACGCCCGGCGTTCGGTGATCCTCGAGACGGAACCTAGTGGGGAGCGAGGTCCAGGTCCTTGATCCTGGGGTCGCCCTCGTCGGCGAAGTAGTGGTCGGGCTCGGTGGTGTCGTCACCGTCGTGCGCCTTGGCGGCGCGCGCGACGAGCGTGCCGATCGCGGCGACGGCCAGGTTGACCGCCAGCGCGACGATGCCCGCGTAGATCGTCATCTTGGTGTCCAGGCCCAGCTTCTCCAGCGGGAACGCGGATCCGGCGAAGTGCAGCTTGCCGGTGGCCGGGTTGCCGATGTTGTAGAGCATGAGCATGCCGGCCCCCATGCCGGCCACCCAGCCGGCGATCAGGCCGACGCGGTGGAACCAGCGGGTGTAGAGGCCGAGCGCCACCGACGGGAGCGTCTGCAGGATGATGACGCCGCCGATGAGCTGCAGGTCGATGGAGAAACCGGTGTCCAGGAACAGGATGCACAGCACCGCGCCGACCTTGACGAGCAGCGAGGTGATCTTCGAGACCCGGGCCTCGTCGGCGTCGCTCGCGTTCGGCTTGAAGTACTCCTTGTAGATGTTGCGGGTGAACAGGTTCGCCGCGGCGATGGACATGATGGCCGCGGGGACGAGCGCGCCGATGCCGATCGCGGCGTACGCGACGCCGGTGAACCAGTCGGGGAACATCTTGTCGAACAGCTGCGGCACGATCGTGTTGTTGTCCTTGCCGATCGGCGTGATGCCGGCGGCGATGGCCATGAAGCCCAGCAGCGCGATCAGGCCGAGCAGCAGGCTGTAGGCGGGCAGCGCCGACATGTTCCGCTTGATCACGTCGCGGTTCTTGGACGCGAGCACGCCGGTGATGCTGTGCGGGTACAGGAAGAGCGCGAGCGCCGAGCCCAGGGCCAGCGTGACGTACTGGAGCTGGTTGTTGGCGTTGAGCAGGATGCCGTCACCGGGAGCGGGGCTGGCGGTGAACTTGGCCTGGGCGGCGTCGAAGATGCCCGACCAGCCGCCCTCGATCTGGGCGGGGATCGCGAAGATCGCGACCAGGATCACGATGTAGATCAGCGTGTCCTTGACGAACGCGATCAGCGCGGGCGCGCGCAGCCCCGACTGGTAGGTGTACGCGGCCAGGATCGCGAACGCGATGATGATCGGCAGGTGGCCGGTCACGCCCATCGACTTCAGCACGGCCTCGATGCCGACGAGCTGGAGCGCGATGTAGGGCATGGTCGCGACGATGCCGGTGATCGCCACCAGCAGCGCCAGCGTGGGGGAGCCGAACCTGGCCCGCACGAAGTCGGCGGGGGTCACGAAACCGTGCACGTGCGAGACCGACCAGAGGCGGATCAGCACCAGGAACACGATCGGGTAGACCACGATCGTGTACGGCACCGCGAAGAAGCCCATGGCGCCCGCGCCCCAGAGCAGGGCGGGCACGGCCACGAAGGTGTAGGCGGTGTAGAGGTCGCCGCCGACCAGGAACCAGGTGACCCAGGAGCCGAAGTTCCGGCCGCCCAGACCCCACTCGTCGAGGCTGGCCAGGTCCTTGGGACGCCGCCAGCGCGCGGCCATGAAACCCATGCCGCTGACCAGCAGGAACAGTGCCGAGAAAACGATGATCTCGGTCAGATGCGCTTCCATCGGGTCACCGCCGCCGCTTCGTCATCTGGTAGACGATCGAGGTGCAGGTGACGCCGACCAGGATGAAGGCGAGCTGGAGCCAGTAGAACAGCGGGAAACCGAGAAGCCGTGGTTCGTCGGAGTTATACAGGAACGGCAGCAAAGGCAGGACGATCGGCACGATGAGCAGCCAGTTCCACGGGCTGCGATCGCTTCGACCCTCGTTGGGAGCGGTCAACACGGTCTCCTCGATCTGGAAAGGGACGTCCCGACAGGAGCGTCCCGTTCGGCTGACCGGCAGCGTAATTAAACGACCGTTTCATTCAGGTCACCGAGCGCTGAGCGGGGCGGTCTGCGCGACGAACGGTAGGTGGATGCTCCCGTTCCGGACCTCGTCGACGTCACGGAGGCACGGCCTCGGGGCCGCCCGCGACTCGGCGACGATTTCCGACCGGCGGCCGATTCGACCTGCGTTCGTCTTGACATGGGGGAGGAAGGGCGGACGCGCAGGTCACGCCGGGGTCTCACACGGTCCGCTCGGCGGCCGTCCTGGGCTCGTGCCGTACGTCCTCGGGCGAGGCCGGCTTCCTGGTCCAGGCGGCGAACTCCACCAGGATCCCGTCGGGGTCCTTGAAGTAGATCGATCTGACGAACACGCCCTCGTGCATCGCCGGGGCCACGCCGAACTCGCTGTCGTCGTGGTTGAGGACCACTCCCACGTCCACGCCCTTGGAGATCAGCCGGTCGCGGTACTCCTCGATCCGGTCCGGGGCGACGTCGAGGGCGACGTGGTTCATCGAGCCGACCGCGGAGAGCAGTTCGCCCCGGTCGGGCAGGTTCTTCGGCGCGGAGATCCCCGGCACCCCCTCGGGCGCGTCCGGGAACCAGAAGAAGGCCAGCGCGTCGCCGCCGCCGCAGTCGAAGAAGAAGTGCTGCCCCCAGCCCATCGGCAGCTCGATCGTCTTGATCAGGGGCATGCCCAGGACGCCGGAGTAGAAGTCGACCGTCCGTTTCATGTCCGAGCACACCAGCGCCAGATGGTTGATCCCGCGAAGCTCGAACTCCGTGTTGTCCGCCATGGTCTTCCCGCCTCTCCTGGAACGGCCCGCACGCGGTAATCATCTGCTTACCACGTCCCGGGCCGGGACGAACGCCCCGAGCCGGACGGGTTCGCTCCTCCGGCGGCGGACCGTGGCGAGGCCGGGTGTCCCGGTGGGCCGAGGCGCCGAGCCGGACCGTTTCCGGCGGGCGGTGGAGGCGCCGAGCAGGACCGCGCCGAGCACGGCGGCCGCCCCGGCGAGCTGGCCGCCCGACAGGGACTGCCCGAGCACCGCCCAGCCGAGCCCGGCGGCCACCACCGGGCTGAGCAGCCCCAGCAGGGTGATCCGTGTCGGGGCCAGGGAGGTCACCCCGCGGAACCACAGGAAGTACGCCAGCGCCGTACCGGCGACGGACAGGTAGCCGAGACCGGCGAGGTTCGCCCCCGTCAGGGCCGGCGGCGCGCCCTCGACGACGAGCGCGGCGGGCAGCAGCAGGAGCCCTCCGGCGGTCAGCTGCCATCCGGTGAGGGCCAGCAGGGCGGTACTCCGCCGCGCGTACCCCCGCGGGGCGCCCCAGCGTCGGCCCAGGACGGTGCCCAGCGACATCGTGACCACCCCGCCGGCGGCGGCGGCCAGCCCGAGCGGATCGAGCGTGACGGCCGAGCGCAGCACCAGCAGCGCCACCCCGGCGACCCCGATCGCGGCGGCGGTCACCGACCGGGAGGGCGGGCGCTCGCCGAGCAGCGGGAACGCCAGGGCCGCGACCGCGAAGGGGGCGAGCCCGCCCAGGACGGAGGCGACCCCGCCGGGCAGGCGGTACGCCGCGACGAACAGCAGGGCGAAGAACAGGCCGATGTTGAGGGTGCCGAGGACGGCCGAACGCCACCACCAGGCCCCCCCGGGGAAGCGCGAGCCGCCCGTCGAGCACGGCGACGACGGCGCAGAGCAGCAGGCCGGCCGGCAGTGCCCTGATCGCACCGGCCGTCAGCGGGCGGTGGGCGGGCAGCAGCTCCGTGGTCACCAGGTACGTCGTGCCCCACAGCAGGGGCGCGAGGGCGCTGGTCGCGACCAGCCGCATATCTCTCATGACTAAGTATCTTAGCTCTAAGCTAATTACCGGCAAGCTACCATGGCCGTGTGACAGAGGACACGCCCCGCGACGACGTCGACCGCATCGTCATGCAGTGGGCGCGTGAGCGCCCCGAGCTGGAGACCGGGGCGATGGAGGTGTTCGGCCGCATCGGCAGGCTGGCCCGCGTCGCCGGCGACATCCAGGAGGCGGTGTACGCGCGATTCGGGATCACCCGGGGTGAGTTCGACGTGCTGGCGACGTTGCGGCGGGCGGGGGAGCCGTTCCAGCTCTCCCCCAAGGAGCTCGCGGCCTCGCTGATGCTGACCTCGGGCGGCATGACGGGGCGGCTCGACCGGCTGGAGCGCGCGGGGCTCGTCACCCGCTCGCCCGATCCGGCCGACCGGCGCGCCCTGGTGATCACCCTCACCGGCCGCGGACGCGAGGTGGCCGACGAGGCGGTGGCGGCCGGCCTGGCGGCCCAGCGGGAGGTGTTCGACCGGCTCCCCGCCCACGGCCGCGAGCGGCTCGCCGGCCTGCTGCGGGACCTGCTCGCGGCGGCGGGCTCCGGAGAACCCCCGTCCCGGACGGCTTGACCGGTAGGATATTTCCTACCTATTGTTCGGGTATGACGATAACTCACGTCCAGCTGCTCTCCCTGCCCGTCACCGACCAGGAGAGGGCGAAGAGCTTCTACGTCGACACGCTCGGCTTCGACCTCGTCGGGGACAACCCCATGGGCCCCGACCGGCGGTGGGTGCAGGTGGCCCCCAAGGGCGCCGAGACGTCGATCACGCTCGTGACCTGGTTCGGCACCATGCCGCCCGGTTCCCTCAAGGGCCTGGTGCTGGAGACCGACGACCTCGAGGGCGACGTGGCCGCGCTGAGCGACCGCGGCGTGGTCGTCGAGGGCGGCATCCAGCGGTCGCCGTGGGGCCGCTACGTCACGTTCGACGACCCCGACGGCAACGGGATCGTGCTGCAGGCCACGGCGGCGCACGTGCCCGCCCGTGGCTGAGGCGGACGTGTTCGCCGCGGTGGCGAGCCCCACCCGGCGCCGCCTGCTCGGCCTGCTCCTGGAGCACGGCCCCAAACCCGTGCAGGAACTGGCCGACCACTTCGACATGCGCCGCCCGAGCCTGTCGGAGCACCTCAAGGTGCTCAAGGACGCGGGCCTGGTGGTCGAGCGCAGGGCCGGCCGGCAGCGCCTGTACTCCCTGCGTCCCGAGCCGCTGCGGGAGATGTCCGCCTGGCTCACACCGTACGAGCGGTTCTGGCGGGAGAGACTCTCCAGCCTCCGCGACCTCCTGGACACCGAGGACGACGATGACCGCGACGACTGACCCCACCGTGATCAGGACCGACCAGTTCCTGGCCCACCCGCCGCGCAAGGTCTGGCGCGCGCTCACCGACCCCGGCCTGCTGGCACGCTGGCTGATGCCCGGCGACTTCGAGCCGGTCGTCGGCCACCGGTTCACGTTCCGGACCGAGCCGCGGCCGAACCGGGGCTTCGACGGCGTCGTGCGCTGCGAGGTCCTCGACCTCGACCCCGAACGCCTGATGCGGATCTCCTGGCGCGGCGGAGGGCTCGACACCACCGTCACCTGGACGCTGGAGGCCGAGGGGCACGGCACCAGGCTGTTCCTGGAACACGCCGGGTTCGACCCCGACGACCCGCTCCAGCGGAGCACGTACGCCATCCTCGACGGGGGCTGGCGGTCCCACGTCCTGAGCAGGATGGAGGAGGTGCTGTCGGAGGCCTGAGACTCCCTCCACGTCCCCTCCACGTCCCCTCCGCGCCCGCCGCGCCCGCCGCGCCCGCCGCGCCCGCCGCGCCCTCCGCGCCCGCCGTCCCCGTCGTGCCTCGCGTCCTCCACGTGCCCCGCGTCCTCCGCGTTCCCCGGAGAGGCGCCGAAACATGACAGGAGGTGTCCTCTTTTCACGCCACGCTCGCCTCATGAACAGAACGCTGGAAGGAAAGGTCGCCCTCGTGGCCGGGGCGACGCGGGGGACGGGCCGGGGAATCGCGGTCGAGCTGGGCGCGGCGGGCGCCACGGTCTACTGCACCGGCAGGAGCACCCGGCAGGGACGCTCGGAGATGAACCGGCCGGAGACGATCGAGGAGACGGCCGAACTGGTGACCGGCGCGGGCGGACAGGGGATCGCGGTCCGGGTGGACCACCTGGAGCCGGAACAGGTACGCGTCCTGGTGGAGCGGATCAGGAGCGAGCAGGGCAGGCTCGACCTGCTCGTCAACGACGTCTGGGGCGCCGACCCGATCACGGAGTGGGACGTCCCGGTCTGGACTCACTCCCTCGACGACGGCCTGCGGATCCTCCGGCTGGCCGTCGACACCCACCTGATCACCAGCCACCACGCGCTGCCCCTGCTGATCGAGAACCCCGGCGGCCTGGTGGTCGAGGTGACCGACGGCACGCTGGCCTACAACCTCGCCAACTACCGCCTCTCGGCCTTCTACGACCTGGCCAAGCTCTCGGTGAACCGGCTGGCGTTCAGCCAGGCCCACGAGCTGCGCCCGCACGGGTGCGGCGCGGTCTCGCTGACCCCGGGCTGGCTCCGCTCGGAGAGCATGCTGGAGGGCTTCGGCGTCACCGAGGAGAACTGGCGGGACGCCACGGTCGCGCAGCCGCACTTCGTGATCTCCGAGTCGCCCGCCTACACCGGCCGCGCGGTCGTCGCCCTGGCCGGCGACGACGACCGGATGCGCTGGTCGGGGCAGAGCGTGTCCAGCGGGCAACTCGCCCGGGTGTACGGCTTCACCGACCTCGACGGCAGCAGGCCCGACGCCTGGCGCTACATCGAGGAGGTGGAGAGCAAGGGCAAGCCCGCCGACGCCACCGGCTACCGCTGACCTCCGGCACCTGATCACCGATCGACGGCCGTGTCCCTGCCGCGGTGCCCGCGCGACCGGCCCCGTCAGCCGTACAGGTCGCGCAGGCGGGCGGCGGCCTCGGCGAAGCGGGCCCGCAGGGCGGGCGGGCCGAGGACCTCCGCGTCCGGGCCGAAACGGAGGATCTGGCCGAACGCCACCTCCAGCGACTCGACGGGCAGGCGGACCGTGATCCGGCCCTGCCCGTCGGGGCCGGTCGCGGAGGCCAGCGCCTCGCCGAGGGCCGCGGGGTCGGCGAAGAGGGGGAGCAGGCGGTGCCCGGCGGGGCTGAGCCGGACGGTGACGCGCTCGGCCAGCAGCGAACCGGCGAACCGGGCGGCCCTCTCGCTCCAGAACGCCGCCAGGTCGAAGGTGTCGTCCCGCTCGAAGCGCCGGTCGGAGTGGATCTCGATCTCGCCGAAGCGGTCCACGCGGTAGATCGCGTACCGGGTCGCCAGGTACCAGACCCCCGCCTTGAGCACCAGGCCGTACGGCTCCAGGCACCGCCTGTCCCCCTCGCCGGTGCCTGCGGTGCCCGCGGTGCCCGCGGTGCCGCCCCGCCCCTCCCGCTCCACGGGTCTCGCGGGCACGGCCGCCTTGTCCCGCGCGGGGCGCCGGTAGGCGGCGGTGATCGGGTGATCGCCCCAGACCGCCCTGGCCAGCGGTGCCAGCGCGGCCGGCGGAGGCCGTTCGCTCACGAACCAGCCCGGGGCGTCCAGGTGGAAGCGCTGCGCCGCGGTCGCGGGGGCGTCCCGGAGATCGGGGGAGAGGGCGGCCGAGGCCTTCAGCCGCGCCGTGGCCGCCACCTCGCCGAGGCCCATCTCCCGCAGGGCGCCCGGGACACCCGACAGGAACAGCGCCTCGGCCTCGGCGCGGTCCAGCCCGGTGAGGCGGGTGCGGTACCCGTCCAGCAGCCGGTAGCCGCCACCGCGCCCGCGGTCGGCGTAGACCGGCACGCCCGCCTCCGACAGGGCCAGCACGTCGCGGTGGACGGTCCGCTCGGAGACCTCCAGCTCCCGGGAGAGCTCCGCCGCGGTCATCCCGCCGCGTGCCTGGAGCAGCAGCACCAACGACATCAACCTGGCCGCGCGCATCCCCCGACCCTAACGCGGCGCGCCCGCCCCGCGATCGGCGGAGAGGGGGCGGCTCAGGAGGGGACGAGGGGCAGCACGATCGCGGAGGGGTGGGACGAGTCGTGGAAGACCTCGTGGTCGGTCGCGACCATCGTCCTGCCCGTCCCCAGCGGCTCACCGGTGCCGAGGTTGCGGGCGATCCTGGGGTAGGCGCCGCCGGCGACGTGCAGGCGGATCCGGTGGCCCCGGCGGAAACGGTGGCCGATCGGCCACAGGTCCACCCGGACCCGCCGGATGCCGTCGGACCCGGCGACGGGGTCCCCGGGGGCCAGTCGGCGCACGCCCTCGCACACGTTGTAGGAGGCGCCGGACGGATGGACGTCGCAGACCCGGACCACCACGTCGGCGTGCCCGGTGCCGCTGCGCACGTACAGGTCGGCGGAGACCGGGCCGATCATCTCGGTGTCCCGGCGCAGCGCGGGGCCGGTGTAGACGAGCACGTCGCGCCGGGCCTCCAGCCTCCGGTTGTCGCGCGGCCCGGAGTCGCCCAGCAGGACCGGCCCGCCCAGGGAGGGGGTCGGATGCGCCGGGTCGTAGCGGAACCGGTCCGGCCCGGACGCCGCGCCGGACGGGGCGTCCGGGGAGAGGCCGAACCCCGGCCGCAGGTGCCAGCGCTGCTCCCGCATGCCCGGGACCGGCCAGTCGGGGTGGTCGCGCCACTCGTCGGCGCCCGTGACGTACAGCCTGACCGGCTGCTCACGCAGCCCCGACGGGTCGCCGAGCAGGTGGGCCCTGAACCAGGCCAGGGCCTCGGCGTTGGCCACCCGGCCGTGGCGCGCGTCCGCGTGGTACCACGGGCCGATCGTCAACTGCGGGCGCCGCCCGGCCGCCCGCATCCTCAGGTAGTCCTGGACCTGCCAGGGCAGGAACACGTCGTACCAGCCGCCGACCATGGTGACGGCGGCCTCCACCTCGCCCACCGAGGCGGAGAAGTCACGCCGGCCCCAGTAGGCCGCCGGGTCTGCGTGATGGGCCAGCAGGTCCTGGAAGAACGGCATCCCCCTGCCCGCCGACAGCACGTCCATCTCGCCGGGCGGGCGCCCGGACAGGGCCGCGCGCCGCGTCCTGCGCGGGGCGAGCAGGGCGGCGGTCCCGCCGAACGGCCGGTCCATGAGGGCCGTCAGCGTGCTCCACATCAGCGACGACTCCAGGGCGAACGCCCCGCCCACGTAGGCGGCGTCCCGGAACTGGGAGGCGGTCACCGAGGTGGACATCGCCTTGAGATCCGGCCCGGCGAACGGGGCGATCGCCCACTGGGTGTACCCCAGGTAGGAGGGGCCGTGCATGGCCAGGCTCCCGCCGTACCAGGGCCGGCTCCGCAGCCAGGCCAGCGTGGCCAGTCCGTCCTCGTGCTCGTGGCCGAGCGGGTCGAGCAGCCCGCCGGAGCCGAACCCGCCCCGGCAGCTCTGCATCACGACCTGGAAGCCCCGGCGGGCGAACCCGCGCCCGAACGTCATCCCGAACACGCCGCGCCTGCCGTACGGCGAGCGGATCAGGATCGTGGGGGGCCGGACCGCGCCGACCGGCGTGTAGCGGTCGGCCAGCAGCGTGACCCCGTCGGGCATCGGTACCGGAAGATCGCGTTCGACCGAGACCCGGTGGACGGCCGTCCTCGGCCATGTGATCGTCGCCATGCGCCTCCCCCTCGCGCCGCTCCCCGCCACCACCTGCGGGACTCACTACCTACTGGTAACAGAACGAGGCTCGACGAGACCAGTGCGAACGGGTGCGAGGAACATCACTTCCACCCGTCGGTCCGCCCGCCCGCCCGCTCGCCCGTTCGTCCGTCGGTCCGCGTCCGCCCGCCGGCAGGATCGCCGTGCCCGGCAGGGGCGCCGGTGTCACGGCGCGGCCACCTTGCATGATCACCGTTTTCGCCGGTACCCTGGCCCCATGCGACACCCGCTTACCCTTCAGTGGTGGCGCCGCTTCTAGGCGGCGCAGGTTTCGCATTCGCGAGCAGACAGACGGCCGTCCGGAGAGGCGGCCTTTTCTGCGTCCGCTCCCTCTCTGGGCATCAGAAGATCAAAGGGGCGATACCGCAGTGGAGACGAGCCGATATACCACC
Source organism: Streptosporangium sp. NPDC023615 (assembly GCF_040640155.1). Lineage (NCBI taxonomy): Bacteria > Bacillati > Actinomycetota > Actinomycetes > Streptosporangiales > Streptosporangiaceae > Streptosporangium > Streptosporangium sp. NPDC023615. Next base: position 2,358 of record NZ_JBFABE010000093.1, on the reverse strand, counting down.
GCCGGCGGCATAGGGGTCGAGGTCACCGCGTCCGACGTGCCGGAGACGGTGCTCGAGGACGTCGTCACGACCCTCGGCGAGCGCCGGGGAGGGGTGCTCTCCTCGGGGATGGAGTACCCCGGCCGCTACAGCAGATGGCATCTGGCCTACGTCGACCCGTGCCTGGAGATCGTCGCCCGGGGGCGCAGGATCTCCGCCAGGGCGCTGAACGCCCGTGGCAGGGTGGTGCTGCCCGCCGTCGTCTCCTGCCTGCTGGCGGCAGGGAAACCGGTCGAGGAGCCGACGGCCGACCACGTCGAGGTCCACGTGGCCGAGTCCGAGGAGATCCTCCCCGAGGAGCTGCGCAGCCGCCGCCCCACGGTCTTCACCGCGATCCGCGAGGTCATCGCCGCGTTCCGGGGCGAGAACGAGCACCTGGGACTGTACGGCTCCTTCGGCTACGACCTGGCCTTCCAGTTCGAGCCGATCAGGCAGGTGCTGCCGCGGGCCGCCGACCAGCGCGACCTGGTCCTGCACCTGCCCGACCGGATCATGGTGATCGACCGGAAGCGGGAGACCAGCAAGGAGTTCCGCTACGAGTTCACCGTGGACGGCGCCTCCACGCACGGGCTGGCCCGGGAGGGAGAGGACGTGCCGCTGCCCCCGGCGCCGTCCCAGCTCCCCGCCGACCCCGTGAAGGGCTCCTACGCCGAGGTGGTGGCGGCGGCCAAGGAGAGGTTCGCCCGCGGCGACCTGTTCGAGGTCGTCCCCGGTCAGGTCTTCCACGCCCCCTGCACCGACCCGGCCGCCTTCTACCGGGGACTGCGCAAGGTCAACCCGGCGCCGTACGAGTTCCTGTTCAACCTCGGCGAGGGCGAGCACCTGGTCGGCGCCTCACCGGAGATGTACGTCCGGGTCAGCGGCGACCGCGTCGAGACCTGCCCGATCTCCGGCACCATCGCCCGCGGCGGCAACCCGGTCGAGGACGCCGACGCGATCCGCACCCTCCTGTCCAGCGTCAAGGAGGAGTCGGAGCTGACCATGTGCACCGACGTGGACCGCAACGACAAGTCCCGGATCTGCGTGCCCGGCTCGGTCAAGGTGATCGGCCGCCGCCAGATCGAGATGTACTCCCGCCTGATCCACACCGTCGACCACATCGAGGGCAGGCTCCGGCCCGGGTTCGACGCGCTCGACGCCTTCCTCACCCACATGTGGGCCGTCACCGTCACCGGCGCGCCCAAGACCTGGGCGATGCAGTTCATCGAGGACCACGAGGCCACCACCCGCCGCTGGTACGGCGGGGCGGTCGGCTACATCGGCTTCGACGGCTCCATGAACACCGGCCTGACCCTGCGGACCGCGCAGATCCGCGGCGGGATCGCCACCGTCAGGGCCGGGGCCACGCTGCTGTACGACTCCGACCCCGAGGCCGAGGAGCGCGAGACCGAGCTCAAGGCCAGCGCCCTGCTCGGCGCCCTGGCCGCGGTCGGCGCGACGCCGCAGGAGGACGCCGAGCCCTCCCCGGCCGCCGAGCGGCCCGGCGACGGGATGAAGGTGCTGCTCGTCGACCACGAGGACTCCTTCGTCAACACCCTCGCCGACTACTTCCGGCAGCAGGGCGCCGAGGTCGTCACGCTCCGCCACGGCTTCCCCGCCGAGATGATCGACGAGATCGACCCGTCCCTCGTGGTGCTCTCGCCCGGCCCCGGCTGGCCCTCCGACTTCGGCCTGTCCGGCCTGGTCGGCGCGCTCTACGAGCGCGACCTGCCCGTGTTCGGCGTCTGCCTGGGCCTGCAGGGCATGGTGGAGCAGGCGGGCGGCGCGCTCGAACTGCTCTCCTACCCCGAGCACGGCAAGCGCGGCACGGTGCGCAGGCTGGGCGACAGCGCCCTGCTCGACGGGCTCCCCGAGGAGTTCACCGCGGCCCGCTACCACTCGGTCCACGCCAAGCAGCCGGGCGTGGTCGGCTTCACCGCCACCGCCCTGACGCCGGACGGCGCGGTGATGGCGATCGAGGACGTGGAGCGGCGCCGCTTCGCCGTGCAGTTCCACCCCGAGTCGATCCTCACCGCCAAGGGCGACGCCGGAGCGAAGATCATCGCCAACGTCCTCCGGCTCTGCCACCCCGACCGGTGAGGACCCGGCCGCCCGGCCGCGCGAACCCCGTAGGGCGCGGCCGGACGAGGGTCACGCCCCTCGGCCGCGCGCGGGACCCGTGCCCCGGCCTCGGGGAAACCCCGCGGCCCGGCCGGGTAAAGAACCCGTACAGCGGGCCCGGTGCTCACCGGCCGCGACCCTAGAGTTCTCCCGGACGAGGGTCGCCCCGTCCGCCCGGCCTCTGCGTGCTCTGTTCCTGCCTGACGAGGGGGCCGTCGA
>NZ_JBFABE010000092.1:0-23654 GCF_040640155.1 Streptosporangium sp. NPDC023615 | reverse complement strand
AACTCGAACACCGGGCGACGACGACCGAGGACTGAGCGAAAAGACGACGACACCGGAGGTCGGCCGGTCGTGAGGAAGGCTCGGAAGCTGAGATGCCAGTAGGCCCGATTGGACCTACCTGGATTTGAACCAGGTAGAAGGAAGCTTCCGAATGGCCTCACGACCGGAACGCGAGGAAGGCGGGAAGGCTAGAGCTTTTGGAAAGAGGAAGCCCTCCCATGGCCTCGCGGTCGTCACGTTATCAGGCGGGGATCAGCTCGTGCAGCGTCCCTGGCGTGTACACCCGCGTGCCCGCCGGCGGATCCGACGGCGCCCGCAGACCGATGTAGGTGGTGTGCTCGCCCGGTGAGCCCTTCCGCCGCAGCAGGCCGGCCAGGTACCCGACGCGCAGGTGGTCGCGTTCGACGATCGAGCGCACCAGCAGGGAGGTCGTGAGGCGGTTGCCCTCGACCTGGTTGAAGCGGGGAGCGCCCCTCAGGTAGAGGTGCAGCCACTTCACCCGCCAGGATCCGTCGTCGCCGCGCAGGAAGACGAGCGGCAGGGCGACCCGCCCCGACCCGCGCAGGTCGGACTTCATCCGCACGGTACGCGGCTCGAACGGCATGCCCTCCTGCTCGGCGTCCCTGGTCATGTAGCCGAAGAACGCCTCGGCGGCCTCGTCGAACGCCTCGCCGCTGAAGATGTTCACCTGCGGGATGACGATCGGCCGGGTCGCCCGCGCGAGGCGGATGTCGATGAACTCGCTCGCGCCTTCGGGGGCGTCGACGAGGTCACCGGAGTAGTCGGCGAAGCCGTTGCCGTAGTTCGTCCACGAGATGTGTTCCGGGTCGCCGTAGGAGGCGTCCAGCATCAGGGCCGACAGGTCGTAGTCGGTGCGCCGCACGGCCTGCCGCCAGTGGACGAAGAACCGCAGCGACTCCCCGTCCACCGCCGACAGCGAGCCGCGCGGCAGCATGCCGAGCCCGGGCGCGGCGGCCTTGCCCGACAGCGGCAGGGCGATGTCGAGCGCCTCGGGATCGACGATCAGCGTGCCGGGGTCGGGAAGGCGCCGGACGATCTCCTCGTCCAGGACGGCCGCCGCCCGCAACACGACGTCCTCCTCGATCGGGGGGCGGGCGTCGGCCGCCGTCCACGCCCTGCCGTGCCGGTTGACGAAGACGCGCCCGGCCGCGGGGGCGAGCCGGTTCTGCAGGTGCTCGCGCAACGACAGCAGGACCCGGCCGGAGGCGCCCGCCGCGGCCCTCTCGGCGGCGTCCAGCACGGCCGAGACCGGCGAGCCGGTCCGCAGCAGATGGTCGAGGCGGCGCAGCAGCGCGCCGGGCGCCCTCTCCAGCAGCTCGACGGCGTCGCCGGTACGGCCCGCCGACAGGGCCTCCTCCACCCGGCTGTCCAGACCGCGCGCCCGGCGCAGGCCCCTGGCGACCTCGAAGACCCGCGCGGCGCGTGGGAAGCGCGGGTGCTCGCCGGGGTGGAGCCGTTCGCCGAGCCGCTTCCACTGCTCGCGGTGCCGCGGGACGTCGCCGAGCGCGCCCGGGGAGGCGACCGCGTCCAGGGCCCGCAGGAGGGCGCGACGCTCGGCCCGGGGGAACGAGCGGAACCTGGTGGGAACGGCCAGCGTGACGTCACCGCCGGAGAGGCCGCAGGCGAGCCGCAGCACGTCGGTCACCGTGTCCACGAGCGGAGGGCGGCCCGCGGCCAGGCGGGCCTCGTTGAGGACGGCGCGGTTCTCGCGCACCGGGACGCGCTCGGGCTCGTCGGCGCAGAACGCGGCCAGCGACCGCAGCGCCGCCAGGTCCTCGGCGGGCAGCGGTACCTGCGAGCCCGCCAGCGAGAGGTAGAGCTCGCGCGCCTCCGCCTCCAGGCCTCCGCCGAGCTCCAGCACGGTCACCCGGTCGCCGGCCAGCGGGATCAGCTCGGCGTGCGCGGCCAGCAGGTCGGCGTAGGTGTGCCGGTAGCGGCCGTAGCCGGGCAGCGCGAGCAGGTCGATCGCCGGCGACGGGACGGGCGTGGCGGCGACCGGGTCGAGCACGGCCTGGCGCAGCAACCCGGCCCAGAACTCCACGGTGTCGGGCACGTTCCTCGGGAAGTCGACGAAGTAGGCGTTGTGCCGGACGTGGTCGCCGACCAGGTGGCGAACGGCCGCCAGGACCCGTACACCGAGATCGACCACCGTCTCCCCGGGCAGCCTGCCCAGGCGTTCGAGCAGGGCCGGCGAGCACGTGAAGCCGACGCTCAGCAGCGCGGCGTCGAGCTGGCGCGCGGCAACCTCTCCCCAGCCCGGGGCGTCGGGGGCGTCGACGGGGACTCGAAGCCGCCTGGCGATGACGAGGCTTTCCAGAGTGTCCACGGACGCACCTTATAGCTGGAAAGAATCGTGTCCTGTGGATTTTTCGTGCTCACGCGATCGTCATGCGGCGGCTCGACCCCCCAGCCGTGGCCCGCAGGGTCGACCACCGCGTCGACGCCCACGAATGCCCACCCCTCTTTTGAACGCGTTCAGTACGTCGCGTTAGGCTCGCACCACACACCCTGGGGGACCGATGAAGATAGTGATACCCGGCGGAAGCGGTCAGGTGGGCGCGATCCTGGATCGTGCGCTGACCGCCGAGGGGCATGACGTCGTGGTGCTGACCAGACGGCCGGCGCGGGAGCGCGAGGTCGGCTGGGACGGGGAGACCCTCGGGCCCTGGGCGGAGGAGATCGACGGCGGCGACATCGTGGTCAACCTGGCCGGGCGCAGCGTCAACTGCCGCTACACCCCCGCCAACCTGAAGGCCATGATGGACTCGCGGGTGAACTCCACCCGGGTCGTGGGCGAGGCGATCGCGGCCGCCGCGCGGCCTCCCCGGGTCTGGCTGCAGATGAGCACCGCCACCGTCTACGCCCACCGCTTCGACGCGCCCAACGACGAGGCGACCGGCGTGCTCGGCGGCACCGAACCCGGCGTCCCGGGCTACTGGGGGTACAGCGTCGAGATCGCGAAGGCGTGGGAGCGGGAGCAGGAGCGGGCCGAGACCCCGCACACGCGCAAGGTCGCCCTGCGCGCCGCCATGGTGATGAGCCCCGATCGCGGCGGCGTCTTCGACGTCCTGTCGCGGATGGCGCGGCTCGGCCTGGGCGGCCCGGTCGCGGGCGGCGCGCAGTACATGTCCTGGATCCACGAGCGCGACCTCGTCCGCGCCGTCGCGTTCCTGGCCGGGCGGGACGACCTTTCCGGGCCGGTGAACCTCGCCTCCCCCGACCCTCTGCCGCAGCGGGCGTTCATGCGCGCGCTGCGCGCGGCGTGGGGCGTCCGGGTCGGCCTGCCCGCGACGCGGTGGATGACCGAACTCGGCGCGTTCGCGCTGCGCTCGGACACCGAACTGCTGCTGAAGAGCCGCCGGGTCGTCCCCGGCCGCCTGCTCGAGGCGGGTTTCGCCTTCGAGCACGCCCGGTGGCCGGAGGCGGCCGGCGACCTCGTACGGCGTGTGCGCGGAGGGGGCGGCGTCACCGGGTGAGGCGCCCGGGCGCCGGGCGCGGGTGATCGGAAACCGTCGGTGGGCTCTGTCAGGCTGGCGGGTGACCGGATCAACGGCTCCCCCGCGCACGGAGGCCCGCAAGACGGGTCACCGGCATGTGAACGCGTCGAAGGAAGAGGTCCATGCTCACCACCCGCTATGTCCCCGGTGCCCCCAACTGGATCGACCTGGGTACGCCCGACGTCGATGCCGCCGCCGCCTTCTACGGCTCCCTGCTCGGCTGGAGCTTCCAGTCGGCCGGGCCGCACTCGGGCGGTTACGGCTTCTTCGAGCTCGACGGCAAGGTCGTCGCCGCCGCCGGGCCGCTCACCCAGGAGGGGGCGGTCTCGGCGTGGATGCCGTACTTCCGGACCGCCGACGCCGACGCCACGGCGAAGGCGGTCGAACAGGCCGGCGGGACCGTGCGCATCGCGCCGGACGACGTCTTCACCAAGGGGCGGATGGCCGGGTTCACCGACCCCGGTGGCGCGGAGTTCGCCGTCTGGCAACCGGGCACGATCAAGGGCCTCGACCTCGTCACCGAGAACGGCTCCCTGGCCTGGCTGGAGCTCTACGTTCCCGAGCCCGACGCCGTCCAGCCCTTCTACCACGCGGTCCTCGACTGGAGGATCCAGGACATCAGGTTCGGCGACATGCCCTACCTGCTGCTGTCGACCGCCGGGGACGACAGCCAGGACCTGGGAGGCGTCATGCGGCTTCAGGAGGGGGACCGGCCGCACTGGCTGTCGTACTTCGAGGTGGCCGACTGTGACGCGGCCGTCGACCGGGTGCGCGAGCTCGGCGGCGACGTCGTCGCACCCGCCGCCGACATCGAGGACGTCGGCCGTTTCGCCGTGGTCACCGACCCCTTCGGCGCGCGTTTCGCCGTCATCGCCAGCGTCGGCTGACGATGACGGCGTAAGCGGGTGCCCCGGTGGGTCAGGGCGGGAGGAGCCGGACGAGACGGGCCGCCTCGCGGACCATCCGGCTCGATCCGCCGCGTGCGGCGATCCCGGCCAGGCCGGGGACGTGCGTGGTGCCGCCGGGCGGGGCGGTCCTGACGCCGAGCGCGATCAGGTCGGCCAGGCCGCTGGGCGGCCGTTCGCCGGGGGCGGGCAGGACGCGGGGAAGGGCCGCCGCGACGATCCGCCACACCTGGGCGCCCGCCCCCGCGCGTTCGGCCTCGGCCAGCGAGGGGGTGACGCGGCTCAGCGTCACCATCCCGTTCCCGACCAGGTGGCCGAGCTGGTCTCCCACGTCGCTGTCGGGCAGGTCGCCGGCCGCGGCGAGGGCGAGGAGCACGTCCAGGGCCGCCGTACGCCCGGCCGGGTCCTCGTCGTTCAGATGGAAGATCAGGGCGGCCGCGAAGGCCGGGCCCAGGGGACCGTCCGCGCGGGCGAGGTCGTGAAGGATCGACAGGTCGGGGCCGCGCTCGCGCCACTCCCAGTCGAAGAACGGCAGCAGGTGGGCCGCGACGACCTCGCGACGGGAGGGCATGACCCCGGCCCACCAGCTCATGTACCCGCCGCGATGGTGGAAGTACGCATCGGGGTCGCGGCACAGCAGGTCGATCAGGTCGAGCCCGGCCGGCGAAGCCGCGACGAACGAGGACGCGCACGGGTCGCGGTGGTAGTCCGGCGGTCGCCCCTCGTCGAACCAGCGATGGGAGCCGCCGTCGGTGTAGCGGTACCGGACCGTCACGACGGGGTCGGCCGGTCCGTCCCCGGCCATCCAGCGCGCCGCGAGCCGACCGGCGGAACCGGTGAGCAGGGCGGCCCTCGCGGCCACACCGGCGTCGACCCGCCGGGGGATCCGCAGCAGCGCCTGCTGCAGGTCGGCGTCCGACGGCTCCAGGCCCGCGGCCTCCAGCCGTTCGAGGCGGGCGAGGAGCTCGGCGGGGTCGACATGGCCGCTGACACTCGTCGGGGTGGCCAGCAGCACCGGCGGCAGGTCGCCCGCCCGCGCCGCGGCGACGAGCTCGGCCATCCGGCGCAGGATCAGCAGGTTCGGCGCCGAGAGCTGGTCCGGAAAACGGGGCGCGGGCGGCGCCTGCGGGGAGACGACGGCCCGCATGGCCGTCCACAGCCACGCCAACGGCTTCTCACCCACGCTCCATCCCCAGGGTTGGTGGATCGCCATCAACGCCAGAGCCGCCCGTGTGTCCTCGCTTTCGCGGACCTCGCGGTCGAGTTCGCTCTCCGGCACCGACGCCAGGGCCGCCCGTACGGCCGCGGGATCGCGGTGGGTGAGCTCGACCAGCGCCGCCATCAACCGTTCGGTGTCCAGCCAGCCGAGCTCGCTGAAAGGGTCGTTCGCGAGGCGGGTGAACTCCGCGGCGAGCTCGGCCGTCGTGGTGATGGGGGACGGGAACTCGACCGGGGGCAGTGCCGGGGCGATCAGGGGGATCGGTGTCTCCTCCCCGGCGGTCCTCTCGTCCCGCGCCGGTGTCCGGGAGACGCCGAGGAGCGCGCGCAGGTCGGCGGGCAGGGCGGTGGCCGCCTCGCGCAGCGGTGCCGCGTCCAGGTGCGCGGCGTGCCTGGCGGCCAGCCGTACGGCGCGTTCCTGCACGTCGGAGGAGTCGTGGCCGAAGGCGGCCGCCAGGGCCGCGGTCGCCGCCCCGGCGTACTCGGGTCCCAGGCGCACGGACCGGTCGAGCCAGGACAGGCAGGCGCGCACGAGCTTCTTCTCCGGCCGGTACATCAGCGCGTCGACGGCTTCGGCGAAGTCGCCGGGCGGGACGGTGGGCAGCGCGCGCAGGTGCCCCAGGGCGAGTTCGGCGACCGGGCCGGGCGCGGACGGCAGCAGCCGCAGGTAGTCGCGGACCCGGGGCGCCACCTCGGCCGGGGTGGGGTCGAGCGCCTGGTGCAGGCGGACGAAGAAGCGCAGCTGAAGCGCGGTGCCACCGCGCAGGAACCGGCCGACGCACCCCTCCAGCAGCATGGCGCGGTCGACCCGGCCGGTGGCGGCCAGCGCGCGGAGCCCGCCCAGCCAGGTACGGCCGTCGGTGGGGTCCCCCTCCCACTGCAGGACCTCGCCGACGCCCTGGGCGTGGAAGATCCTCGGCAGGAGCGCGTCCGCCAGCGGGTCGGCGGTCAGCGTGTCGGACACCCGCCACCCGCCGAGCACCGCCGACACCCAGCCCACGACGAAACCGTCGTCGGTGGGCGGCTCGACGCCGGTCCGGCGGATCAGGGCCGCGGTCAGCCCGTAGCTCGGGTCGCCCCCGCGGAGCCTGCCGGCCAGGCGCGTCGCCAGCTCGGCCTGCCACGCCCGCGGGCGGGTGCCGACCAGGCCGAGCAGCCGCCGGGTGTCGTCGACCGTCTCGCCGGAGCCGACCAGGCCGCGCCGGGTGAGCCAGGACGCCACCGAGGTGGCGGTGGCGATCGTGCCGGCGCCCGCCGCGCGCAACGCCTCGGCGTGCTCCCCGGCGCCGCGCCAGGAGTCCAGGTAGAGCCGGACCTCCTTCAGGTGCCCGGGAAGTTCCCCGGCGACCTGGCGCCTGGCGGCGTCGTCCAGGGTCACGACCAGCGCCGCGACGCCGTCGGCGTCACACTTGTCGATCAGCTCGCGTACGTCGTCCCACGCGGTCACGTCCGGGTCTCCTTCACGATCCGTACGGCGAGCACGTGCTTGCACGGCCCGCGTTCCCCTCGGTGCCTGGCCCACCACGGGCAGGTGCAGGCGGTGCCGCGCACCTCGCGGACCTGGTCGCCGGAGGTCACCAGGGCCCGATCGGGGCCGTCGAACCGTACGGCCCCGCCGTCGGCGAGCTCGCGGGCGGCCCTGGCGCGCGGGTTCATCGCGGCGACCCTGTCGCGGTCGTAGGGCAGCTCGCGGTGGAAGTAACCGGCCTCGGCGGTGTCGTACCCCACCCGGCCGGCCGCGCCGAGCCGGATCAGCGCGTCCCGCACCCGGGACGTCTCCAGGCCGGAACGCTCGGCCAGCAGGTCGGGCTCCACCCTCGGCTCGAAGGCCAGCAGCGCGCCGACCAGGCCGGCGTCGTCCGCGCCGTCGTCGTCGGCGGCCAGCGTCCGCAGGACGGCGCCCTCGGTGGAGAAGGAGCGGCGGCTGTCGGGGGAGAGGGTGAGCACGTACCGCATGCCGGGCAGCTCCAGCTCCCACGCGCTCGCCACGGCCGCCTCCGGGCGGGCCGGCCCGTACAGCCTGAGGGTCCTGGCGAAGCGCAGCAGCGTGAGCATCGTCGCCAGCCGGTCCGGCCCGGGAAGGCAGACGGCGCCGGGGACCGGGTTCGCGGTCAGCCGCAGCGAGCGGCCCGAGGGCAGGACCCACAGGGCCGAGCCGACCCGGCGGGGCAGCGCCCGCAGGAAGCGCACCGCCTCGAGGCCGGCGAGCTCCGCCCGCAGGTCGAAACCGGCGGTGACGAGCTGGACCTCGGCGAAGCCGCGCAGCCACCGCTCGGGCAGCGGCACCTTCTTCTCCACCACCGCGCCGTCCAGCGTGGTGACGGCCAGCTCGTCGCGCCCGACGCCCAGGTGGAGGGGGTCGGCGCCGCCGACGCGGGCCAGCGCCTCGCGCAGCGGGCCGTTGACGTCGACGTTGGTGGTGCCCAGGTCGACCACCTCCCCGTCGAGGGCGCGTTCCAGCACGTCCAGGCGGGCGTAGACGCCGCCGCAGGCGGAGAACGACTCGAACCGGAGCCGGTCGCCGTTGCAGGTCACCACCGGGTCGCGGGAGAAGGTCGGGGCCGGGCGGTCGTAGCGGGCCCGCGCGACGTTCGCCACGGCCAGCAGCCCGGCCGCGGCGGGGGCGGCCTCGGTCAGCAGGCCGCTGAAGAACCGGGGGTGGCTCGTCAGGCCGCGCGCCGTGCGCCCGCCCGAGGTGGACAGGGCCAGGTGCCCGGCGTCGAGCGTGGAGGGGCCGGCGTACGCGTACGCCTGTACCGCGTTGGTCATGGTCGGGACCGTAGCCACGCTCACCGACATTTATCCTGCGCGGTCCGTTCCGCGCCGCCGATCGATCGGGGCCGTCACCCGTGGCGGTCAGCTCGGACAGGCGTCGCGGCAGGCACCGAAGCGTTCGGCGTCCGGCCGGGTGAAGCCGGTCTCCGGCGTTCCCCGTACCGCCTCGGTCATCGTCTCCTTCCAGATCGAAGCGGGGATCGACGAGGCCTCCCCTCCCGGGTAGTGCCGGCCGCTGATGGTGACGTCCCGCAGCGTGTGGTGGAACGCGCCGCGCGAGTCGCCGAGGCTGACGGCCGAGGCCAGGGCTGGGGTGTAACCGGCGTACCAGGCGGCGGTGTGGCCATTGACCGTGCCGGGCATGCCCGCCGCCTCGCGGCCGACGCCCCGCGGCGCGCTCCCCGCCGGGGCGTCCGACAGCACCCCGGTGACCGCGTCGGCGACCGCCGGGTCCAGGACCTCACGGCACCGGGGCGGGAAGGAACGCGGCGCCCCCGAGCCGTCGCGGATCTCCGTGATCACCGTCGGCTCGCAGAAGCGGCCGCGGGCGGCGAGGGTCGCGTAGGAGGTGGCCACCGAGACGGGGTCCGTCTCGTTGACGCCCAGCGTGAACGTCTCGAACTCCCGCAACGGAGAACCGTCGGTGCGCCTGAGCCCGAGCCGCTCGGCCATCCGGACGGTCTCGCACAGGCCGACCTTCTCCTCCAGGAGCATGAAGAAGGTGTTCACCGCCTCCCGGGTGCCCGACCGCAGGGTGACGAAGCGCTTCCCCTTCTTCTCCCGGTCGCCGACGGAGTGGCTCGGATCACCGACGGCCTGGTTCGCGCAGTTCTTGAACGCCGAGTAGCTCGGGGCGTAATACCTGTCCGGGACGAGGAAGCCGTCGTCGGAGCGCAGACCGGCGGCGAACGCCGCGGCCAGCGTGTAAGGCATCGCGGTCGTGCCCTGCTGGAAGCCCGGCACGTCGCCGTTCCCGCTGCTGGTCGCCATGGCCCTGATCGCGCCCTCCCCTGGGACGATCATGACCTGGGTGGCCACCTGGGGGTCGTCGCGGTGGACACGGGTGTCGACGGCCCGCTGCACCGCCCGCTGGAGCCGCTGGTCGATCGTCGTGCGGATCGTCAGGCCGCCGCGGGCGGGCAGGCCCGGGTCCAGGGCGGCGAGGCGTTCCCCGACGTACCGGCAGAGGTAGCGGTGCCCGCTGCTCGCGCAGTCACCGGAGAACTCCTCGATGACGGCGCCCTCGACGTCCAGCAGCACGCTCTTGCGGGCCGGCGGCGAGGCGGGGTCCGCGGAGGCGGGAACCGAGGGCGCGGCGGTCGAGGCCGACGCCAGGCGTTCCCCCTCGTCGCCCGCCGGGGTCCGCAGCACGAGGAGAACCGCGACCAGCGCGCCCACCACGACGACACTCAGAATGACCAGCAATGCCTTCATCGTCGCCCTTCGGTATTCCTCGCTTTATATGCAGATCATCCTTGAAGGACGTGACGCGGGCAAACGAATGAAAACATCGGTGGTCTTGCGGACGTCGGCGGAACGGGTTTCCGGGCGGGCGCGACGGGCCCGCGCGAAATGCTCTTCCCGGCCTTTTCATATCGGCGGACAATTGTCTTCGGGCCGGTACGCGTCCGGGTCCCCGGCGGGGGGAGCCGCCGCCCGGGACGCCGCCGGTGAGGAGATCGCCGCGGGTCAGGGCCTCTCGGGGCGGATGCCCAGTTCCTCGGCGACGTGCTTCACGTGCTCGTCGCCCATGCCGTTGCGGAAGGTCCTGACGGTGAGTTCCGCGGGGTCGTGGAAGCCGAGGCCGTCCGTCATGAACTGCACCCCGCCGCGTTCGGTGTCGGTCAGGATCACGGCGCTCTCGGTGGGGAGGGTCTGCAGCGTCCAGTCCAGGCGCCGCCGCAGATCCTCCCAATCGGTACACCGGGCGGGAGCACCGGTGGCCGTGGGACGCTCGTCGTGACCCTTCATGAGGAACGGGGCGTCGAGGGGGCCGTCGTCACCCCACGACCAGCAGCGCAACCGCTCCGGCGGCACGGCGAGCACGTCGCGCAACGCGCCGATGACGGCCTCGGCGCGGCCCCTGAGGAATTCCGGGTCGGTCTCGTACCATCTCCAGCCGATGGACCAGGTGGGCCGGATCTGCGAGGTCCCGGTGGACTCCAGCCTCCAGCCCATGGCGTGGAGCCGCTCCCGCTGGGCGTCGGAGAGCCCGCGCGCCTCGAAGATCTCCGCGTGGACGTACCTGTCCATGAACTTGCTCAGTATGACGTACGTCCTGGTCGCCGGATCGCCCAGGCGGATGCGGTCGCCCGGCGCGTTGGAGTTGTCCAGGTGTCTGATGATCCACGGGGGAGCCGTCCCGGCCTCACCGAGGTAGGGCCTCGCGAGGACGTCCCAGATCGAGTCCGCCGTGTCGTCCCCGCCGAGGCTTTCGGGATCATGGGTGTGCGCGTTCACGGGACACGTCCCGCGGGCTCGTACGGTAATGATCTTCCGCCCGATGCTGTACCGGTCGGCGGGCGACGGCGGAGCGGGAGAGGGAGGGCCTCACATGTCGGAGGGGCCGGTGGCCGTGGCCGCCAGGAACAACGCGGAATGGTGTGACCTCGTGTGCCGGAGTCACGGCCTGCCCGGCGCGTTCGGCGCCGGGTTCTGGGTGAACCGGGGTCACGGCCTGCCGTACTACCCGGACCTGGTCACCCTGTCGCCGCGCACGGACGCGGAGGACGTCGCCGCGGCGCTCGGCGCTCCCGCGGCGGGAACCGGGGTGAAGGACAGCTTCGCGACCCTCGACCTCGGCCCGGCCGGGTACGAGCCGTTGTTCGAGGCGACGTGGATCCACCGTCCGGCGGGACCCCCCGGCCGGTCTCCCGGGGGCGGCCTGAGCTGGGAGGAGGTCACCTCTCCCGAGGAGCTCGACGCCTGGAGGTCCGCCTCCGGGGACGAGGCCGCCGGGGTCCTCCTGCCGGGCCTGCTGGAGACCCCGGGGTGCGGGGTCGTCGCCGGTCGTGCCTCGGGACGCGTCGTCGCGGGTGCGATGGTGAACCTCTCCGCGGGGGCCGCCGGGGTCTCCAACGTGTTCTGCGGGGAGCGCGACCCCGACGAGGTGTGGGGCGGGGTCCTGGACGCGGCGGCCCGGATCGCCCCGGGCCTGCCGGTGGTGGGGTACGAGCGGGACGACGCGCTGCGTGCCGCGATCCGTAACGGCTGCCGGCCGATCGGGGCGCTGCGGGTATGGGTCTTCCCGGCCGACGGCTGACGAGGCCACGGGGCCGGCCGGGAGACGCCGATCACCTGGGGTGTGCCGGGGAGGGCGCCGACGGCCCCCCGCCTGGAAGTCGCCGTTGCCGAGCGGTCCTTCCACCGGTCCGTGGATCCGTTCGTCGCCGTCGCATCCGCTGTGGCCCTCGTGTCGGCCGGGCCGCCGTGAGGGGGAGGACCTCAGGCGTCCCGCCGGGTGAGGGCCGTCCAGGCGCATCCGGCGGACAGCGCGGCCCAGAGGGCGAGGGTGAGCAGCCCGCCGGTCCGGCCGAGGGAGGTGCCCGGGTCGTCGGCCGTGCCCAGCAGGGCGAGGGCCCCCTCGTGGGGGAGGAGCCTCACCAGGTCCGGCAGGCTTCCCCGCAGCAGCGGCGAGACGAGGACCGGCGTGACGACGAGCACGGCGAGCGGGAGGACGACGCTCCTCGCGACGACGGCGAGGCCGTGGCCGATCAACGCGAGCAGGAGGCAGACCCCCAGGAGCGCCGCGAGGTCGCGGGCCGCGGCCCCGGCCCCGAGGCGGCCGCCGGTGACCTCCGGGACGTACCGGACGAGGTGACCGGGAAGGATCGCGGGAACCGCCGCGAGGAGAAGGGCCGTCGTGGTCGCGGCGAGCTTGGCGGCGTGGAGCCGGTTCCGGCCGGGGACGGCGGCGAGGCTGACGCGGAGCTGCCCGGTACGGTACTCGCCGCCCGCCGCGTGGACGGCGATCGCGACGAGGACGTAGACCGGGGACAGCATGAGCGTGCCCACCTGCCCGATCGCGATCGGCCCGTCCTGGCCGGCGACCTTCACGACGTCGGTGGTGGCGAGGACCGCGAGGGCGAGGTTCGCGGCGGACGCGACGGCCAGGGCGATCCAGACGGCGGGCAAGGTACGGATCTTGATGAGCTCCGCGGCCAGGACGTCACCGAACCGGGGGGCGCCGGTGGCGCGCGACACGTCCCCGGTGCCGCGGGTCTCACGGGTCCTGCCGGTCGTGCCGGACGTTCCGGCCCCGGCGGTCTCGCCGGACCCGCCGGGATCACCGGTCTCGTCGGGGCTCATCGCGCGTCCCTCCTGGCGAGCGTGATCCCGGCGACGGCCGTGGTCACCAGTGCCCAGCCGGCGAGCACGAGCAGGCCGTGTCCGGGGCCGGCGCTGAGCCGGTTCGCGCCGGCGTCCAGCAGCAGGTTCCGTCCGGCGCCGACCGGGAGGAACGCGTCCAGGGCGGGACCGGCCTCGGACGGCGACTGCACCATGGTGAAGGCGATCAGGACGACGACGCCGACGACGCCGGCGAGGGTGCCGCGGCCGATGACGGCGATCGCGAAACCGGTCAGCGAGAACAGCACCGCGAAGACGACGAACTTCCCCTGACCGAGGAACGCGTCACCGGTCAGCAACAGGCCCGGGTTCCAGTCCTTGACGGCCGCGTACGTGGAGGCGGTGCTGATCCCCGCGATCAGGATCGCCACGACGAGCAGGTACGCGGTGAGCGCGAGGGTCTTGGCGACGAGCAGCAGGCCCCTGCGCGGGACCGCGAGCACGGTCGGCCCGAGCTGGTGCGAGCGGAACTCCTGACCGGCGATCATCGCGGCGACGATCGGCAGGAACACGCCGATCTGCAGCGAGGAGGCGACGAGCATGTCGAGGATCGCCTCGGTCGCCGGTTGGGGATCGTCGATGAAGATCTCGATGATGCCGTCGGGCGTGATGTTCGCCACCGCCTCGGCGTAGAGCCCCGCGGAGGCGGACACGATCAGCACGTCGAGGGCGAGGACGATCCCGGTGAAGATCCACACGCCCGGCAGGGTGAGGATCTTGGACAGTTCCGCCCGGGTCGCGTGCAGCACGGTGCTCATCGTCCCGGCTCCGAGGGGTCGCCGGGGAGTGTGGAGGACACGCGGCGGGGAGCTCATCGTCCCGGTCCCGGCCGGTCGCCGACGAGGGCGAAGAACGCCGCCTCCAGCGACGGGTGCCCCGCGGTCACCTCGGCGAGGGCGCCCTGGGCGACGACGCGGCCGTGGTCGATGACGACCACGTCGTCGGCGGTGCCGGCCATCTCCGCCATGAGGTGGCTGGACAGCAGCACGGTGCGGCCGGACGCGGCCTGGTCGCGCAGGAGGTGCCGGATCCAGCGGATCCCCTCCGGGTCCAGCCCGTTCGCGGGCTCGTCGAGGACGAGGACCTCGGGGTCGCCGAGCAGCGCCGCGGCGATGCCGAGCCGCTGCCCCATCCCCAGGGAGTACTTCCTCACCCGTTGCCGGGCGACGTCGGCCAGGCCCACGATCTCGAGCACCTCGCCGACCCTGCGCCGTGGGATCCCGTTGGACCGGGCGATCCAGGCCAGGTGGTCGACGGCCCGCCGCTCGGGCACCGGCCCCGCCCCGTCGAGCAGCGCCCCCACGGTGCGCAGCGGGTACGCCAGGTCGCGGTACCGCCTGCCGTCGATCGACGCGGTGCCGCCGGTCGCCGCGTCCAGGCCCAGCAGGATGCGCAGGGTGCTGGACTTGCCGGCCCCGTTGGGGCCGAGGAAGCCGGTGACCCGGCCGGGACGCGCGGTGAAGCCGACGTCGTCGACGGCCACCTTCCTCCCGTACCGCTTGCTGAGCCCAACAACCTCGATCATCGTCTGCCTCGCCGTTTCGCCGTCTCGTCGGATGGACGGCTCCAGCCTGCGGCGCGAGGGCTCCGGCCCGCGTCACCCGAAAGTAGACACCTGGCGGGCCGGTACCGGCGGGACCACCCCCGGCGGCGCGAGGGTCACCGGTTCCGGGGCTCGTGCAGCAGTCCCGCCTCGTGGGCGAGCACGGCGAGGTGGGTGCGGTCGTTCACGCCGAGCTTGGCGAACATGCGCCGCAGGTAGGTGCGGACCGTCTCCACGCTCAGGAACAGCTCGTCGGCGATCTGCCGGTTGGAGAGCCCGCGCGCCACGGAGCGGATGACCTGCACCTCCCGTTCGGAGAGCACCTGACCGGCGAAGGCGTGCCGGCGGCCGGGCGGCTGCGGCGCGAACCGCCGCAGCAGCCTCGCGGTGATCTCCGGGGCGAGCATGGCGTTGCCCGCGTGGACGGTGCGGACCGCCTGGAGCACCTCCGGCGGGGACGCGTTCTTCAGCAGGAACCCCGACGCCCCGAGCGTCAGCGCCTCGTACACGTACTCGTCGAGGTCGAAGGTCGTCAACATGATCACCCGGGTGCTCCGGGCGCCCAGGATGCGGCGCGCCGCCTCCAGCCCGTCGGTGCCGGGCATCTGCACGTCGAGCAGCGCCACCGCCGGTCTGAGCGCGTCGGCGAGCCTGGCCGCCTCCGCCCCGTCGGCCGCCTCCCCGGCGACCCGGAACCCCTCGGTCCGGTCGAACAGCTTGCGGTACACGCCGCGGAAACGGTCGTCGTCGTCGGCGAGGAGGACGCCGATCACCTCGTGCCCCCTCGCGCCCTCGCCCGGTGACCCGGTCACGGGGCACCCCGGGCGGGCAGGCGGGCGACGACCTCGAACCCGCCCTCCGGGTGGTCGCGCCAGGTCACGACGCCGCCCACGAGCAGGGCACGTTCCCGCATCCCCGGCAGCCCGAATCCGGAGGTCCCCAGCTCAGGAGGCCCCTGTCCACAGGTCCCGTCCGGACGGGCTCCCGGACCGTGGTCACGGACACGGACGACGATCGTCTCGCCGTCCCGGTGGACGTCCACCACGCATTCCGCGCCGGGGGCGTGCCGGACCACGTTGCCCAGCGACTCCTGGACGATCCGGAGGACCACCGCGCCGACCAGGGGGTCGACGGGCACCTCACGCCCTTCATGCCCGTCTTCATGCCCGTGCGGGTCGATCCGCGCGTCGACGCGCACCCCGGCGGCGCGCGTCGCGGCGATCACCGAGGGCAGGCGCTCCGTCCCGGCGAGCGCCTCCCGCGGTCCCGCACCCGCCTGCCGGGTCCCCGCGTCCGCCTCCGCCGGCGCGGCGCTCCCACCCCACGGTCCCGCGTCCGCCCGCGAGAGCGGAGAGGCGGGAAAGGAACGCAGGGTGCGCACGAGCCCCTGCATCTCCTCCAGCGCGCTCCTGGCGTGCGCCTCGATGCCGGCCAGCGAGTCGCGCAGCTCCCGCTCGCCCGCGTCCTGAAGCCCCCGCGTCACACCCGCCTCCGCGCCGATCACCCCCAGCGCGTGGCCGACCACGTCGTGCACGTCGCGCGCCACCTCCAGCTGCACGCGGGCCCGCTCCGCCTCCCGGGCGGCCGCGACCTGCCGGGCGGTGGTGGCGCCGAGCAGCCAGGCGCCGCTCAGCGCGGCGACGGAGAGGAGCAGCCGCTGCCCGGCGCCGCTCGCGCCCTCCTCGGGGACACCCGTCACCGCCGTCAGCGCCGCGAGGACACCGGCCAGGACGAGGACGAACGCGCGGGTACGGGACGCGCGGGCGATCGCGAGGGAGTACAGGCACCACGCCGTGGCGAGCATGGGGTCCTGGCACACCCCCAGGAGGCCACCCGCGATGGTCGAGATCCCGGCGGCCGCCGTCGACGAGGCCGGCAGGCGCCGGCGGAGGATCATCGCCGCGCCCGCGACCGAGGCCAGCGCCAGCCCGGCCACCAGGCGTGGCGGGTCGGCGGCGCCGATCGCGGGCGGCACCCAGAACACCCCGACGACGCCGGCCGCGACCACGGCGTCCGGGAACGGCCACGTCCTGTCGTCCGAGCCGGTCACGACTCGATCGGCGAGGGGGCGGGTCCGCATCACTGCACCCTATGTCGCGGCACGGCGGTCCCCGGACACGCCCGCCCGCCGGGACACGCCGGGCCGCCGGGCCGTCATGCCGTCAGGACACGACGCTGATCCCGGGCATGGGGCAGAGCATCTCCTTCTTCGCCTGGAACTGCTTCTTCGCGGTCCAGGGCACCGTCTTGCCCGGCGGGACCGTCACGAGGGCCTGGGCGTAGTCCAGCGTCGTCGCCTTGGTCGTGGTGAAGTACACGACGACCTTGTAGGTGACGGCCTTCTTGCCGGGGTTCCTCGCCGTTCCCTGCGCGCTCCAGCCGCCGGGTACGGCCGCGCACTTGGTCTGCACGATGTTCTGGCGGACGCGGGGCTCGTTGGCCAGCTGCGTCGGCAGCGGGTTCGCCACGAGCTCCTCCGGAGTCGGGGCCGCGGCCGGCTTCTCCTCCGTCACCGCCGCGACGTTGCGCATGGTGTCTCCGCCCTCGTCGGCGAAACACCCGGTGGCCAGCATCGAGGTCATCAGCAGTGCGGAGATTCTCATCATCGAGGATGACGTGCATTTCATGTTCACGACCGGCTCCCGCATTGTCGTTGAATCGTTTGATTTATCTGCTTTCGGTTTCCGCCGTGTGCGGCACCACTGGTGCCGGGCCGGAAGACCCACCGGCCGCACCGGGTTCCCGCAGGCCGGCCGTATGATGTGCCGGACGGCCGCCGAAAACCGTTTATCCGTGATTGTTGTGAGAGGAGGGGCCTCGTATTCATTGACGATGATACGACCGCCCCGGCGGGCGACATTCTTTGTTGTCCGTCACTGACCCCCTTTTGATGCGATGTTCACGTTCGACGAGATCGGGCCCTCCTTTCCGTTCGCGGGGCCGCGATCCGTCCGGGGCCGCGATCCGTCCGGGGGCGATCCGTCCGGGAGTGCGACCCGTTCAACGGAGGGGGGCGATCCTCACCTGTCCCGGCGGAACGGGCGAGGACGAGCGTCGCCGCGCTCCTTCGCGTCCGGGCGGGAGTGCTGGAGCGGGCCGATGCCGCACCGGCGGTCCTGGGCCCGGTGCCACCGTGACGGGTGCCTCCGCTGGCAGCACACCCGCCGCTCCCCGAGGAACTCGACCGTGGTGCACGTCGACGAGTCGGAGCGGATCTCGGCCTTGCGGCCCGTCGCGTCGCCGTCGCCGCCGCCTCCCGAGGCGGTCGTCGCGACCGTCGCGGCCGAGGGGTTGGAGCTGGTGACCGCGCCGGGGAACAGGCTTCCCGAGGCCGTCGCGGTGTTCACGATCGCGCCGGAGGCGATGTCGGCCCGGGTGGCGACGTAGGTGCTCGTGCAGATCGTCGAGTCCTGCGGCGCCAGCCTCGTCGCCGGGCAGGTGACCTGCGGCGGCGTCCCCGACGCCGAGGAGAGGTCCGTCACGCCCACCCCGTTCAGCGTCGAGTTGCCGGTGTTGACGACCAGGTAGAAGTAGGTGATCGTCTGCCCCTCCCTGACCGTGCTCGGCGACGCGCTCTTCAGCAGCGTCAGCGCGGGGGTGGGCACGGCGGTGACCGTCGCGGTCGAGGCGTCCGAGGTCGCCACGATGCCCAGCCGGGAGGCGCCCGAGGCCGTCGCGGCGTTCACGATCGCGCCGGCGTCGACGTCGGCCTGGGTGGTGACGTAGGTGTTCGTGCAGGTCGTGGAGTCCTGGGGCACCAGCGCCGTCACCGGGCAGGTGATCGCCGAGGGTGTTCCGGTCCCCGTGAAGACGGTGGTCGTCACGCCCACCCCGTTCAGCGTCGCGTTGCCGGTGTTGACGATCAGGTAGGAGTAGGTGATCGTCTGCCCCGGCGCCGTCAGCGTGCTCGGTGAGGCCGTCTTCAGCATCGCCAGGCTCACGACCGGCAGGACGGTCACCGCCACCGTGGACGGGGCCGAGGCCACCACCACGGCCGCCAGGCGGGGGCGGGCGGCGGCCACGGGCCCCGACTCCGAGACACCCGAGGCCTGGGCCGTGTTGACGACGGTCCCGGCCTCGATGTCGGCCTGGGTGGAGACGTAGGAGCTCGTGCAGACGGTGGACTCCTGCGGCTCCAGCGTCCGCGTCGGGCAGGTGATCACGCCGGGCGTCCCCGTACCGGAGAACGCCGTGTCCCGCACGTCCACCTGGGTCAGCGTCGTGTTGCCGGTGTTGACGATCAGGTAGGAGTAGATCAGGGTCCGCCCCGCGGCCGTCAGGACGCTCGGCGACACCGTCTTCAGCAGCGCCAGGCTGGGAGCCGGCCCCCCGCTGACCGTCGTGGTGGAGGAGTCGGAGACGATGACGGGACCGACGGGCGGGGTGCCCGTGGCGACCGCGGTGTTGACGATCGACCCGGCGTTGACGTCGGCCTGGGTGGTGACGTACGTGCTCGTGCAGGTGATCGTGTCCTGCGGCGCCAGGGTCGCCGCCGGGCAGGTGATCTGCGGGGGCGTGCCCGAGCCGGAGAAGAAGGTGTCCCTGACGCTCACGTCGCTCAGCGTCGCGTTGCCCGTGTTGACGACCCGGTACGAGTACGTGATCGTCTGGTTCGGCCCCAGCAGCGCCGTCGGGTCGGCCGTCTTCAGCAGCGCCAGGTCGGGGGCCGGCTCGACCGCGACCGTCACCGTGGACGGGCCGGAGGCCACCGCCGGACCCGAGGGGGGCGTGCCCGTGGCGATCGCGGTGTTGACGATCGACCCGGCGTTGATGTCGGCCTGGGTGGTGACGTAGGTGCCGGTGCAGGTCGTGGTGTCCTGCGGCGCGAGCGTCGTGACCGGGCAGGTGATCTGTGTCGGCGCGCCGGACCCCGAGGAGGTGTCCGTCACGTTCAGGGCGGTCAGCGTCGAGTTGCCGGTGTTGACGATGTCGTAGGAGTACACCACCGTCCGTCCGGCGGACGCCACCGTGCTCGGCGAGGCCGTCTTCAGCAGCGCCAGGCCGGGAGCCGTCGCGGCCGTGACGGTCGCGGTGGACGGGTTGGAGGTCAGCACCTGGCCTCCGGGGGAGGACGCGGTGGCGGTCGCGGTGTTGACGATCGATCCGGCGTTGACGTCGGCCTGGGTGGTGACGTACCTGCTCGTGCAGACGGTGGAGCCCTGTGGCGCGAGCGTCGTGGCCGGGCAGGTCACCACCGGAGGCGTGCCGGAGCCCGAGAAGAAGGTGTCCCGCACCTCCACGCCGGTCAGCGTGGAGTTCCCGGCGTTGGTGACCAGGTAGGAGTAGGTCACGTTCACCCCGGGTGCCGTGATCGTGCCCGGCTCCGCCGTCTTGGACAGGGTCAGGCCGGTGATCACCTCGACGGCGACCGTCGTCGAGGACAGCGGAGAGGTCACCGGGGAGCCCCCGACCGGGGTGCCCGAGGCGACCGCGGTGTTGGTGATCGTTCCGGCGTTGATGTCGGCCTGGGTGACCAGGTAGGTGCTCGTGCAGGTCGTCGCGCCGTCCGGCGCCAGCGTCACCGCCGGGCAGGTGATGGCGGGAGGCCCGCCCGACCCCGAGAAGAAGGTGTCGGTCACGTCGACGCCGGTCAGCGTCCGGTTGCCGGTGTTGACGACCGCGTACGAGTACGTGATCGTCTGTCCCGCCTGCGACACGACCGACGGGGAGGCCGACTTCGACAGCGTCAGGGTCGCGAACAGCTCCGCGGCGACCGTCGCGGTGGACGGCTCGGAGCTCACCGGGGGACCCACCGGCGGGGTGCCCGACGCCACCGCGGTGTTGACGATCGCGCCGGCGTCGACGTCGTCCTGGGTGGTGACGTAGGTGCTCTTGCAGGTCGTCGTGGCCTGCGGCACCAGCGTCCGCACCGGGCAGGTGATCTGCGGGGGCGTGCCGGTGCCGGAGAAGTCGGTGTCCGCCACGGTCAGGGCGGTCAGCGTCGTGTTGCCGGTGTTGACGATCGCGTACGAGTACGTCACGGTTCCCGCCTCGCCCGGCCTGGCCACCGTCCTCGGCGACGCCGTCTTCAGCAGCGCCAGGCTGGGAGCCGGCTCGGCGGTCACCACCACCGTCGACGGGTCCGAGGTCACCACGGCGGCCGCCGACGGCTCCGCCAGGCTCACGGCGGAGGTCAGCGTGGTCTCTCCCGGTGATACGCCCGCGGCCACCGCGGTGTTGACGATCACACCGGCGTCGACGTCGGCCTGGGTGGTGACGTACGTGCTGGTGCAGGTGGTGGTCTCCTGCGGGGCGAGCGTGGTGACCGGGCAGACGATCACGCCGGGCGTCCCGGTGCCCGAGAAGGTGACGTCCGCCACGGTCACCCCGGTCAGCGTCAGGTTCCCGGTGTTGACGACCGCGTAGGAGTAGACCACCTCGCGTCCCGCCGCCGACACCGTGCTCGGCGACGCCGTCTTCAGCAGCGCCACGCTGGGGGCGGGCTCACCCGTGATCGCCACCGTGGACGGGGCCGAGGTCACCGGCGGGCCCGACGGCGGGGTGCCCGACGCCGTGGCCGTGTTGACGATGGTCCCGGCGTTGACGTCGGCCTGGGTGGTGATGTACGTGCCGGTGCAGATCGTGGTGTCCTGCGGTGCCAGCGTGGTGGCCGGGCAGGTGATCTGCGGGGGTGTCCCGGTGCCGGAGAAGGACGTTTCTGTCGCGCTCACGCCGGTCAGCGTCGTGTTGCCGGTGTTGACGACCGTGTAGGAGTAGGTCACGGGCCGTCCCGCGGCCGTGAACGTGCTCGGCGAGGCCGTCTTCAGCAGCGCCAGGGTGGGGGCCGCCACCTCGGTGACCGTCGCGGTGGACGGGTCGGAGGTCACGACGGCCCCGGCGGGCGTCGTGCCCGAGGCGACCGCGGTGTTCACCACGCCACCGGCGTCGATGTCGGTCTGGTTGACCAGGTACGTGCCGGTGCAGACCGTGGTGTCCTGCGGCGCCAGGGTGGTGGCCGGGCAGGTGACCACCGGGGGCGTGCCCGTCCCCGAGAAGGCGGTCTCGGTCACGCCCACGCCCGTCAGCGTGAAGTTGCCGGTGTTGACGATCGTGTAGGAGTAGGTCACCTGCCGCCCCGCGGCCGTCAGGACGCTCGGCGACACCGTCTTCAGCAGCGCCAGGCCGGGAGCCGCCTCCCCGCCGACCGTCGCGGTCGACGGATCGGAGACCACCGCGGGCCCGGTGGGCGGTGTGCCGACGGCGACGGCGGTGTTGACGATGGATCCGGCGTTGATGTCGGACTGGGTGGTGACGTAGGTGCCGGTGCAGACGGTCGTGTCCTGGGGGTCCAGGACGGTGAAGGGGCAGGTGATGACGGGGCGGGTGCCGGTGCCGGTGAAGGTGGTGTCGGTGACGTCCACGCCGGTCAGGGTGGCATTGCCGGTGTTGACGATCGTGTAGGAGTAGGTCAGGGGCCGCCCGGCGGCGGTCACGGTGCTCGGCGACACCGTCTTCAGCAGCGCCAGGCCGGGAGCCGCCTCCACGACGACCGTCACGGTGGAAGGGTCGGAAGTCACCGCCGGACCCTCCGGGGGAGTGCCGGTGGCGAGGGCGGTGTTGACGATGGCCCCGGCGTTGATGTCGGCCTGGGTGATGACGTACGTGCTGTTGCAGACGACGGCGTCCTGGGGGGCGAGCGTGGTGACCGGGCAGGTGATCGCCGGGTTGGGTCCGGTGCCGGAGAAGGTGGTGTCGGTGACGTCCACGCCGGTCAGGGTGGCGTTGCCGGTGTTGACGACCAGGTAGGCGTAGATGACCGTCCGCCCGGCGGCGGCCACCGTGGCCGGTGCCGCGGTCTTCAGCAAGGCCAGGCTGGGAGCCGGTGTGGCGGTCACCGTGGCGGTGGAGGGGGCGGAGGTCACGGCCGGTCCGGTGGGCGGTGTGCCGGTGGCGACGGCGGTGTTGACGATGGATCCGGCGTCGATGTCGGACTGGGTGGTGACGTAGGTGCCGGTGCAGACGGTCGTGTCCTGGGGGGCGAGCGTGACGACGGGGCAGGTGATCACCGGGGCGGGCCCGGTGCCGGAGAAGGACGTGCCGGTGACGTCCACGCCGGTCAGCGTCACGTTGCCGGTGTTGACCACCAGGTAGGAGTAGACCACCGTGCGGCCCGCGGCCGCCACCGTGGTCGGTGACGCCGTCTTCAGCACCGCCACGCCGGGAGCCGGTGTGGCGGTGATCGTGGCGGTGGACGGGGCGGAGGTGGCGACCGTCCCGCCGGGGGAGGTGCCGGTGGCGACGGCGGTGTTGACGATGGTCCCGGCGTCGATGTCGGCCTGGGTGGTGACGTACGTGCCGGTGCAGGTGGTGGTGTCCTGCGGTGCCAGCGTGACCACCGGGCACGTGATCGCCGGAGCGGGTCCGGTGCCGGAGGAGGCGGTGTCGGTGACGTCCACGCCGGTCAGGGTGGTGTTGCCGGTGTTGAAGACCAGGTAGGAGTAGGTCACCTCCTGCCCGGCCGCGGTCACCGTGTTCGGTGTCCCCGTCTTCAACAGCGCCAGGTCGGGAGCCGGGGTGATGCTGACCGTGGCGGTGGACAGAGGGGCCGCTATGAGGGAGCCCCCGGGGGGCGTGGCGGTCGCGGTGGCGATGTTGACGACGGCCCCGGCGTCGACGTCGGCCTGGGTGACGACGTAGGTGCTGGTGCAGGTGGTGGTGTCCTGGGGGGCGAGGGTGGTGACCGGGCAGGTGATCACCGGGGCGGGCCCGGTGCCGGAGAAGACGCTCTCGGTCACGTCCACGCCGGTCAGGGTGGTGTTGCCGGTGTTGACCAGCAGGTAGGAGTAGGTCACGGTCCGCCCGGCGGCGATCACCGTGGTCGGCGACGCCGTCTTCAGCAGGGCCAGCTCGGGGTCGGGTGTGGCGGTCACCGTCGCGGTGGAGGGATCGGAGACGACGGCCGGTCCGGTGGGCGGCGTGCCCGACGCCGTCGCGGTGTTGGTGACGGTTCCGGTGTCGACGTCGGCCTGGGTGAGGACGTAGGCGCCGGTGCAGGTGGTGCTGTCGCCCGGTGCGAGGGTGGTGACCGGGCAGGTGATCACCGGGGCGGTGCCCGAGCCGGTGAAGGCGGTGGTGGTGACGTCCACCCCGGTCAGGGTGGTGTTACCGGTGTTGGTGACCAGGTGTTCGTAGGTCACGGTCTGCCCGGCGGCGGTCGCCGTGGCCGGTGACGCCGTCTTCAGCAGGGCCAGGGCGGGAGCGGCGATGACGGCGACCGTGGCGGTGGACGGGTCGGAGGTCACGGCCGGTCCGGTGGGTGGTGTGCCCGAGGCGGTGGCGGTGTTGACGATGGCCCCGGCGTCGATGTCGGCCTGGGTGACGACGTAGGTGTTGCTGCAGACCGTCCTG
>NZ_JBFABE010000091.1:0-24205 GCF_040640155.1 Streptosporangium sp. NPDC023615 | reverse complement strand
CCCCCGGACGGACGTACCGTTCCGCCGGGCGCGGGTAGATCTCCGAGCCACGGGGGTCGAAGAGGCAGCCGAACACCTCGGCCAGGTGCCGGTTCTCGGCGAGCTGCGCCAGCAGCAGGCCGATCACCGTGTCACTGATCACGATGTCGTCGGCCTCGGTGACCTCGGCCAGGCTCCGGTTGTGCTCGTCGTGCATCTCGCTGACGATCGAGTAGTGCTCGTTCAGGGTGGTCTGCATGTCGCGCAGGTGGAGCAGGGTCGTCAGGGTGCGCATGTCCGCGTGGCCGGGGTCGTAGCGGTCGTCGGACAGCACGATCACGTGCTCGTAGAGGCCCAGGCCCAGTGATTCGAGCGCGTAGCGGTCGGAGGTGTCGCACTCCTTGACGTTGACCGTGAGGTTCTCCAGCCCTTCGAGGCCGGCCGTCGCCCCGGGGTGGTCGGAGGCGATGTCCAGCGCGGAGCCAGGCGCGACGTAGGCGTCGAGGTAGCGGGCGATCTGGCGGCCCCGGCCGTTCCAGTTGAGGATCAGGGTGCGCTCGGGGCCCGGCCCGGTGTGCTCGTAGGAGACGATCGCCTCCTCCCGGGGGCGGGGCATGCCCTCGGCCAGGTGGATCATGGAATCGTCCTGGGCGATGACGACGATCTCGTCCGAGGCGGAGATCAGGGTGTCCGCGGGCGGGTTCAGCATGACCTCGTCCGCCCGGCGCAGCCCGATCACCGTGGCGGTCTGGTAGGCCTGAAGCGCCGTGCCGTACGTCGTCCCGGTGAGGTCCGGGTCCGAACGCAGGTAGATCTCCGCGCCGGTGAAGTCGAGCAGGTCCATGCAGACCACCGAGACGCCCGACTGCCGCGACGACTGCACGATGAGCCGGGAGGCGGTGTCGTCGGAGTCGACGAGGTGGACGTCCGGACCCCCGGCGAGGCGGGCGGCGGCCATGTTGGAGCTCTCGGCGATGGCGGCCACCACCGGCGGGTGGTCACCGGCGCGCCTGGCCAGGGCGAGCAGCGTCTTGATGACGTGCGAGTCCGGGTCCTCCCCCTGGGGGGAGAGGACGACCACCGAGCGGGCCGAGCCCAGGTTCATCAGGTCGAGGTCGGTCGGTTCGGAGGGGCGGCCGGTCCGGCAGACCAGCCGGGTCCTGCCGGTGTCGCCGACGAACCGCCGGATCTCGTCCTCCATGGCGAGCTTGTCCCTGTCGGCGAGGATCGCGATGACCGATCCGCGGTCGCTCGCGTGGGCCTGCACCAGCTCGCTGATGATCGTGAAGACCTGCTCCGACCAGCCCAGGACCACGATGTGGCCGGTCTCGATGATCCGCGACCTGCCCTTGCGCAGCTCCTCGAACCTGCCCATCAAGCCGTTGGCGAGGACGCCGACCAGCGCGCTGACGACGAAGATCCCGCCCAGCGAGGCGACGAACATCAGGGCGACGAACGGCGCGCTCCCGGTGTCGCTGGCCACCTTGCCGGGGCTCAGCGTGCGCATCAACGTCATCCACAGCATGCCCGGGGCGCCGTGGTGCTGCGCGGCCTCGCGCGGGGTCAGCCACAGGGCCCCCGCCGTGACCAGCAGGATCAGGCCGAGCGAGATGAGGGCGAGCCACCCGATCAGAGCGGTCGTGCCACGCGACATGGTGTTGTCGAACCAGTAACGCAGCCGCTCCCGCGGTGTCCCCCGCCGTGACATGAATCTCCCCCCGTGAGTAAAGCGATGTCAACGATCGCATGGAATCGTAGGCCACCACGGGGGTTCGGGAATCTGACCGCGACCGGCCGCGGCGCCGTACGGCCCGCCCCCGCCCCCGCCTCGGCCCCCGCCCCGGCCTCTCAGTCCCGGAGGTCTCATCTCATGTCCGGAGGCCTCACCTCAGGCCCGGAGGAACTCGGCGATCGGCTCGGTCTGGCCGAAGACGGCGTGGCCGGTCTCGGGGAGCAGGATCACGGTCGAGCGCGGGACGCACGCACGGACGCGCCGCGCGGTCCGGTAGGAGTCGAGCATGGCGTCACGGCCGCCGACGATGACGAGCACGGGCATGGTGAGGCCGCGCAACGCGTCGTCGGGGAACACCGGGAGCCTCTCCCTGCGCGGGTTGAAGTGCGTGAACGTCAGGACGACGGCGTCGAGCGCCTGCCGGTCCCTCTCCCCGTCCAGTCCAGCGACGGCCATCGCCGTCTCGCGCAGCCCGCCGCGCCGGAACGGGCGGGTCAGCAGGGACTTGAAGATCCAGCCGACCTTCTGCCGCCCCACGCCGCCGGGGCACAACAGGACCAGGCGGGTCACCCGCCCCGGGCGGCGGATGGCGTGGTCCAGGGCCGCCCAGCCTCCGAGGGACGAGCCGACGAGCGCGGTCTCGGTGATCCCGAGCCCGTCCAGTACGTCGTCCAGCCAGAGGGACACGGCGTCGGAGTCCAGGGCGGGGCGCGAGGGCGCGCTCAGGCCCGGCTCGCCGACGAGGTCGACGGCGTACGTGCGGAAGTGCCGTGACCAGGTGACGACGTCCTCCCGCCACATCGACGTGTTCGCGCCCGAGCCGTGCAGCAGCACCACGGACGGCGCGTCCTTCGGGCCGGAGGCGAGGACGAAGGTCTCGCCCTCGCGGGTCGGCACCCGTATGTGCTCGGCGGGGACCGGCCAGGTGTCCAGCACCCGCAGGTACCGGTCGCGGAGCTCGCGCTCACCGGCCTCGGACTTGTAGATCGTGGTCATGCGACCGCACCTCCGGCGCGTCGGGATCCGGGACGAACCGCACGTGGCCGGCTCCGTTCGGCTCGACGGCGAGCGCGCGGAGCGGAAGGCGGGCCCACGGTCACCGCCACCACGTCCTGTTCCGGGAGGTGGACATCGGGACCACCTCCCGGACGGAAGTGAAGGCCTTGTCACCGTGTCAAGGTCAAGCGGGGTCACGCCCCGGTGAGAGGCGGCCCGTCACGATCGCGACGAGGGGCGGCCCGTCAGGGGAGCTTGGTCCAGGGGCCCGGGGCGTGGTCGTCCTTGGGGATCCACAGGGCGGGCTGAAGCTCGCGGAACCGTGGGGCGCAGCCGTCGTTCCAGGGGAACCGTCCCGCGGCGTCGGGCCAGACGATCTCCATGAACGGCAGCGGGGGCTGCCGGTAGAAGCGGAGCGCCGTGCCGAAGAGCGAGCGGTACCAGCTCGCGTCCACCGTCTTGGCGACGATCGGATAGTTCCTGATCACGTCGTCCCGTTCCCGGCCCTCGACCAGGTGGTGGCCCGCGGCGATCCCGTCGGCCAGCGTGCCGAGACAGTCGCCCATCACCTCCGCCCTCAGGCCGAACATGGCCACCTCCGGCGAGCGGAGCGTGTGCCAGAGCCCGACGGTGAACGCCCAGCCCGGCCCGTCCTCGTCCCCGGGGATCATGACGACCGCCCACCCCCGGTCCTGGACGCTCCGTATCGTCCTGAGATCCGCCTCGTCGAGTTCCACCTCGCGCTCGACGCAGAGCAAACAGTGGCAGACAGGCTGATCAGGCATATATCGAGCGTAGTGCGCTGTAGGTCCTTAAGTGGACAAGGTGATTCCTGTGGCGACGGCCGGGATCGAGCGCCTCACGGAACCCCGCGGTCCCCGGGGGCGGTTCCGAACGGAGGCCTGAGGCCCCCGAGGACAGCCGGCTCCGAACGGGCTCGGTCACGGGGCCCTGAGGTCCCCGGGGGCGGTCGGCTCCGAACGGACCCGCTCCGAGCCGATCCGTTCCGGGGAGAGCCGCTCGGGGGAGACCCGCCGTACCCTCCCTCCCGCCCGCCGCACACCGGTCCTGGCGGGCAGCGTGGCCGAGGCCGGTCCCGTCCCCGGCGTCCTCGCGGCCGTACGCGACCTGCCGCCACCCCCGACCTGCAGGCCGACGGCGTGCGCGACCTGCGACGGCGAGAGCTGGGTCGTGTCGACGACCTTCCCCTCGCGGATCAGCCACGGCAGGGCGTCGAGGTAGTCCGGAAGGTGGTCCAGCCGCCACTGCCGGGCCCCGGGGTCGGAGGTGTCCTCCTCGATCCGCCGGGTCAGGGTGGCCTGGTCGGTGTGGAGCACCACGTGGTGGACGGGGATGCGGGATCGCTCCAGCCGACCCCGGATCTCCGTCCAGTACTTCTCGACGAGGACCGTCTGCGGAATCACCAGAACCCCTCCGACGTACGCCAGCAGCCGCCGCGCCGTGTCCACGACCAGGCCGCGCCACGGCGGCCAGTCCTGGAAGTCCTCGACCGGCGGAAGGTCGGGGACGTGCCGCAACATGGCGCCGACCTGCTCCGGGTCGAAGAGCCGGGCCCCGGGGATGACCGAGACGAGTTCCCGCGCGGTCGTCGTCTTGCCCACGCCGAATGTGCCGTTCAACCACACGATCATGAATCGAGGGTAGCCACCCCGCCCGGTCCTGTTCGGCGATACCCGGTCCACGACCGTCCGGGGCCCCGTGCCGATCGCCGGTCACGAGGCGGTGACTATGCTCGTCACAACCGTGCTGAGCTGCTCGAACAGTGTCGCACCCGCCCGGCCGAGAGATCATCGTGAAACTCACCGAAGAACTGCTCGCCCTGCTGCGCCGGCCGAGCACCTGCTACCTCGCCACCTCGATGGCCGACGGTTCGCCCCAGCTGACCCAGACCTGGGTCGACACCGACGGCGAGCACGTGATCATCAACAGCGTGCGGGGCCACCTGAAGACCAGGAACATCGAGCGCGACCCGCGCGTGGCCGTCGCCGTCTCCGACCCGGCCGACCCCTCGCGCTACATCCAGGTACGGGGCCGGGTGCTCGAGGTCACCACCGAGGGCGCGGTCGACCACATCGAGATGCTCGCCCAGCGATACCTCGGCACCCCCTACCCCTGGTACGGGGGTCGTGACCAGGTCCGTGTGATCTTCGTCATCGAGCCCGAGAGGATCAGCGGCATGGGCTGACCCTCCCCCTCCGACCGCCCTCCGGCCCGATCGTGTTCCGCCCCGGCCGCCCGGCGGGTTCGTCCCCGTCGGCGCAACGGGTTCACGCCTCGTTGCGGGCGAACAGCTCGAGGTGGAAGCACCGGGTGCAGCGGAAGGCCTCGATCTCCCAGCGGGGCTTCCCGAAGCGTTTCGCGTTGCCGAACATGCCGCGGTCCAGCGGGCCCGCGATCCAGCGGCCGTAGCCGGGGGAGTACTCCCCGGCGTCGTCGATGAATCCTGACTCCAGGTCCGTGTTGTCACACTGGGTGCATCGCATGCCGGTATTGTGCCAATCTTCTCCCTTCGCGTTGAGGTGTCCGGCGAAGAATCCCGCGACGGCCCCGCCCGCCCCGAACCGCGCCGCCCCGCCTCGTCCCCGGCGCCCCCGTATCCATCCCCGCCCCCGCCCCGCCTCCATCCCCGCCCCGCCTCCATCCCCGCCCCCGCCTCCGTCCTCGTCGCCGGCCCCTTCGACGGAACGGTAGGTTGGCGGCTCGTGTCAGCAAGATCGCGTTCATGGTGGGCCGCGGCCGTCGTCCTGGCCGCCGCCGGGATGTGGGCGATGCTCACCCGATCGGGCGGAAGTCTCGAACCCCTCTGGCAGGCGTGGCTCTGCTCGGGCCTCGGCGTCGATCTCGGTATGTGGACGGAGACGCTCCGCTGGAGGACGCCGCTGCGGTACGCGGCCGTCTGCGCGCTGCTCCTGGCCCTCGGGGCGCACCTGCTGAGCGTCGGGCGAGGACGCGAGCCGGTGGGCCGGACGGTCGTCCGGGTGCTGATGGCGGCCGTCCTGCTGGTCCACGGCTCGGGCGCCCTCACCCTGCTCCTGAAGACGGGGACCGGGGACTACTGCCTCCTGGTCCGGGAGGAACCGGCCTTCCTGCGCGGCACGTCGGCCGTGCTCAACGTCGAGGTCGCGCTCGTGCTGGCCGCGCTCTGCGCGCTGGCGGCGGTACGGGTGCCCCGGCACCGGGTGCGGCGGCTCGTCCGGAGCCGGCGGTTCCGGCGGGTGGCGGTGGGCACGGCGGCGGGCGGACTGCTGTGCCTCCTGCCCGCCGCCGACCTCGGTTCGGGACCCGTCACCGGCCTCGACGCGTGCGGACCCGGAGACCCCCTGTCCCGCAGGGGTGAGTCGGCCTTCCTGTGCAACGCCCGCCTGACCTTCCCCACCATGCCCGACCACGACCTGCTCGCCTACGGACGCCGGGAGTGCGCGACGTACCCGGACATCCGCGTGGAGCTCGCGCTGATCGTGCCCATCTGCCCGCCGGCGGCGCGCCGGTGGGACGCCGAGCTCGCCGCCGAGGAGGCCGAACTCGACCGGCGGGACGCGGCGAACCAGGCCGCCTGCGACGCGTCCAGGCATCGGCCGCTGACCACACCCGTCGGCGTGAGACGCGAGCTGCTGTGGTCGGAGATCGGCCTGGAGGTGTACGAGGACCACGAGGCCGCCACGGAGGAGGAGCCCGCCCTGCACCACGACGTCGTCGCCAGCGCACCGGGCCACCTGAGGATAGGCGTCGCCTCCGACTCCCGGATCTGCCTGACCACGGAGACCTACCGCGGGCGGCCTCCGGTCGAGGTCAAGGGGTGGGACAAGGTCATCGAGGTCGGCTACGAGAGCCCCACCGGGGACGCCGTGATCTGGGTCCCGATGTCGGGGCCGAGCAGGACGTCCAACCTCGCCTTTCTCGGCAGGGGGCACTACCGGCTCCGGGTGCACTACCGCGAGCCCGTGTGGGATCGGGACCTGCCGCAGCACATCCTGGTCATGGCGTTCCCCGGGAAGAGCGAGCGGGTCGTCGCCCACAGACGCTGACGTCCCGGCAACGGTCAACGGTCCGGCGCACTTCCCCGGGGCGGACCAGGTCAGGGGCGAGCAGGGCGCCTCCGACCGTCACGACGTGCGAAAAACCTCCTGAATTGGGCCTTATGTGCTGATCATTACGAATGCCATACTGGTCGCGCCAAAATCTCGATTAGGGAGACCGATTTAATGCGCAAACCCTTCAAACCCGCCCTCGTCGCACTCGGCGTCCTCGCCGCATCCGTGGTCTTCGCGCAGCCCGCAGCCGCCGAGACCCGCCACACCTGCCGGCCGTCCTACGTGACCAACAAGTGCGCCAGTGGCTACACCCCCGCCAGGACCGACCTGCACCGCGTGTGGATCGGCCTCGACACCACCTCCATCGCCACCTGGGAGGTCTGGGACCGTGAGACCGGCGTACGGGTGGGCCGCGGCACGGTGAGCCCGAACAAGAGCTACCGCGGCGCGGTCAACGGCCTCTACGGCACGAAGTACCAGCTGACCATCAAGGCCGACTGGGGAACCTACGGGTTCATCTGCGACTGCTGACCGGCCGTCGCCGTCCGGCCGGGTACGGTCCCGGCCGGACACGCCCCTCGGCCACCGCGTGATCCTCGTCCGCCGGTACGACGGCGGGCGACCACGCGGTGGCCGTTCGCGTGTTCCTCCGCCGCGTTGGCCGTGTCCGACGCAGTCGCCGATTCAGCGGCTCATTCGGCCTTCGTGCCGGGTGGGCCCAGCTCGAACCAGATGACGGTCCCGGTGGCGTCGCGGTGGAAGCCCCAGCGGGTGGCGAGCTCGTTGACGAGCATGAGTCCCCGTCCGCCCGTGGCGGCCGGCCCGGCGTCCCTCGTACAGGGAACCCCCAAGGCTCCGGCGTCCTGAACGGTGACCAGCACGCCGTGAGGGACGAACGCCACGGTGACGACGAACTCCCCAGGCCGGTCGTCCGCTCCGGCGCCACCCTCACCGAGGACGGGCGGTCGGTGGGTCTCGTCGGGGATGGTGGAGTGCTCGACGGCGTTGGTGGCGAGCTCGCTGGTCAGAAGCACGGCGTCGTCGAGGAGCGGGTGGCCGTCCCCCAGCAGCTCGGCGACGAAGTTCCGTGCGAGCCTGACCTGGTCACGGGTGGCGGTGAACCGCTGGGAGATGACGGGCGCATGAGCCCGGGACGCCGACCAGCCGGGTGTCCGCCCAAGGTGCGGCGACCACGTCGCGGCCGGGAGAACCGGTCCCGTCACGTCGCCGGTCGTCGTCCGGAACCGGTCGGCGAACACGCCGACGAGCGCGGACAGCAGACGTGCGGTCATTCCGCCCACCCCCTTCCCCTGCGAATCGCCGTGTCGGCCCCGTCCGCCCTGTCCGCCGTATCGGCGTCGGCCACGTCCACCGTGTCGGCCGTGCCGACGTCGGCCGGTACGCCGGTCGCGGCGCCGACGAGGGGGGAGCTCATACCTGAACCCCTCTCCGGTACGACTCGCGCCTGCCCGTCCACGGCCGTACACCCGGCGGCGACTCCTGCCTGTGCGGCGGCACGGCCATCACGGGCGGGCGCGCGTGGCGTCCCCTGCCCGTGGGGGAGCCCGGAGCGGGATGGGCCTGCGCGCGCAGGGGCACGGTGGTCAGCGGGTTCGGCGTGACGTGCCCGGTCACGGGCGCGGGCGCGGGCAGCCGACCACAGAGCCCGAGACGACGCCGGGCGACCATGCGGGTACGGACCTGCGCCGGGGTGGGCTGCTCCCACAGGTGACCGGGCCGATGCGGCAGGCTGGCGGCGTCGTGCGCGTACGGGGGATGGCCACACCAGCGACACCCGAGCGGCGAGGGCGGCTGCCCGGCATGCCAGCGAACCCTGACGATCTTGATGGTTCCCATATGGTTGGACACAGGTTGCACCTCCAGCGTGCGATCGAGGCTCTGCCAGGCGACGCCATTCGCCTGGCAGAGCCGTTTCTGCAGCGTCCTCGGTTGGCCAGAGTGCCGGGTACCCGGACTGGCGCATATCGGGTCGCTGATTCCGAGGGGACAACTCCCGAGAGTCTGAAGATGCGTTAAGTGAGAGTCACATCTCGATCACTCTCAGTGATGGATACTCTCCACATGGTGACGGCTGGCCGCAAAATTTTCAAGGCCAAAATTTCATCGCCAATAAAAATAGGCTTCAATGGTTGGGTTGCGTAGTTTGCGCCCTTTGGTAGGGAAAAGAGGTCAGGTGACTGGTAGTCCCACTATCAAACGACGGCGGCTCAGCGCCGAACTCATCCGGCTACGCGAACAGGCTGGTCTCACACACGACGAGGTCGCCAAGAAGCTGGAGTGGTCTCGTGGTCGGCTCACCCATATGGAGCAGAACAAGTGGGTTCTGCCCGACATCGGCAATATTCGCCTTCTGCTCGACCTCTATGACGTCGTCGATCCCACTGTGCGCGAGGCGATATTTGATCTTGCCCGCCAGTCTCGCGAAAGGGGTTGGTGGGCCAAGTACAAGGACGTATTCGGTGGCAGCCTGCCTGGTTTCGAGGCGGAGGCAACTCAGGTCCGTACCGTCGAGCTCGTAACCGTCCCTGGCCTGCTGCAAACAGCCGCCTATGCCACCGCGATCTTTCAGGCGGGGCAGGTTCTCGATCAAACCGCCGTCCAGCGGCGTGTTGAGGCGCGTCAGGCTCGACAGGCCATCCTTGATCGTGGTGACCCGCCGCAGCTCTGGGTGGTTATTGATGAGGCTGCGCTGAGAAAGATGGTGGGTGGAGCCAAGGTCATGGCAGAGCAGCTCGACCATCTTGCTTACATGGCGACGCGGCCGAACATCACCGTGCAGGTACTACCCGACTCGACCGGCGCACATGCCGCAATGGGAAGCGGGTTTGTGATCTTGGACTTTGCGGGAAACCTGGACCCATCGATTGTCTACCTGGAGACGCCAACGGACAATCTTTTTCTGGAACGTCCAGAAGAGGTCCAGGCGTATACGCTTATTTTCAACCGTGTAGTCGCGGCAGCGCTGACTGTGGAGGAGTCGGCACGCTACGTGATTGCCCTAGCTGATCAAACACGGAAGAAATAGGAGTGGCAGTCGTGGACCAGGTCTCCCCAGTGCCGAATTGGCGTAAGAGTAGCAAGAGTGCTCAGCAGGACAACTGTGTTGAAGTAGCAAGCCTCCCAGGTGGAGGTCTTGCGGTACGGGATAGTAAAGATCCGGATGGATCGGTGTTGAGCTTCAGCAACAACGGCTGGAAGGCGTTCTTGCGGGACGTCAAAGACGGAATGCTCGACAACCTAAGCCGCTGAAAGCGGTTTGAAAAGTCGCTTACGATAGCGATTTACGCTTCTAAAAGTTTCTTCGTGTTGTGCCACTTAGCCAGAGGGGCCTCGGGCTTATTTAAGCCAACAAGATCGATGATATCGCACGTACTCGATCCCGATTTTATGGTCGGGATGAGTCCTCAATTTATAGGACGGGTTCTCGCCGAGCGTGTCTACAACCTCAAGGTTGTCGGTCAGATAGAAGGCGCCGTTGTCAAACCTCAGATGGTCATTGGGGCACAAACAGAGAAGGTTTTCGATTACGTCAGGGCCGTTGTGGGGTACTCCAATAGCTTGTATGTGAGCGGCTTCACTACTAGGTCCGCTGGGAAGATTTACGGCCTTACCGCAGACCTGGCAGAGATTTCTGTGTAAGGCTTTTAATTTTTTTACGATGCCGGCTCGGCGGTTAGCCTTGTAGACGGTTGTTTCGGTCCGATGGACAGGTTCTATCGATGATTCTGAAGTGCTCAGAGCGCCTTCATTGGTAACGCTGTCGGGGTATTCTGGATCCAGAACATCGTAAGGACTGCCAATCTTCACCATGAGGAACTGACATACGCGAAAACCGTCATCGCGAGTCTTGAACCAATGTCGCAAAACCCGGTATAGCCCGTCGTAGCGATAGCCATTGGTTGGTGCGTACGGGGACTTCTCGCCAGAGCCGCGAATTACCCGAACGGGTAAACCGTCGAGTTGACTTTTAACGAGAGCGGCATTTCCGGGGTCCTTAAGATCCTGGTCAGCGATTTGCTTCTTCGTTTTGGAATCTTGGCCTCCGTGTCCGGTGTAGATGATCACCAGACCGCGATCGTCGTCATCTGGATACCCACCATTGAGGACGATCGCGTCGGCACCCTCGGCTGCTGTGCCGGATATGCCTGCTATGTTGCGTGCATGAATGCCTACTCTTTGTATCTCAGCCCGCTTGCCGGTTGGTGGTGACCAGCCCTCTGGGTACCCAGGGATTTCACCGAAGGTCCTGACGTATGCGCTCATGTCCGAATCTTGCCATTACGTGACGACAGTTTGGACAAGTTGTCCGATATGTCCATGCGATTCGGTTGTGTCGCTTTTAGGGTCAGTGTGTTTTGATCGCTTTACCAACCGTCTTGCTCTTCGCGAAGGGAGCTTTCAGGAGACGCTGTTGTGTTTGCTTATGGGCAGCTCCCTGGGGGACAAGGTGTCGATCCACGAAGTCTGACGTTTTCCGTTGTCGATCTGGAGACC
This sequence comes from Streptosporangium sp. NPDC023615, assembly GCF_040640155.1. Taxonomy (NCBI): domain Bacteria; kingdom Bacillati; phylum Actinomycetota; class Actinomycetes; order Streptosporangiales; family Streptosporangiaceae; genus Streptosporangium; species Streptosporangium sp. NPDC023615. The sequence goes on along the minus strand of NZ_JBFABE010000091.1, from coordinate 12,931 downwards.
AGAGGCTTTCACGTTGGACGGGAGCACGGATTTATGGGTCCTGCGTACGCGGTCAAGTGTGCTTTTGAAGGTCGCTGGTACAAGCCAAGCGCCTTCTAGGTGAGCCTCTGCAGGGTCTTGCCAGCGAAGAGCCTTGACGCCGTCCGTCAGGCCCCTCACAGTCAAGATTGCTAGCTATCCGTAGCAATATCTAGGAAGGGTCACGCACATGCGCCTACGGTTTCTCGGCACGTCCTCCGAGAACGGGGACTGTCCCGCCGCCTACGAGACCTCCAGTGGCACGGTGGCCATCCAGGGCAAGCTCATCCTCGACCCCCAGGCGCTCGGCGACGCCGTCAACCTCGGGCTGGGAGAGGCTATCGTCGAGATCCCCCGCGAGATGCTCACGTTCATCCCGAAGGAGTAGCAAGGGTGTCGGAACTCGTCAGAGGCGATCGCTTCCAGGAGTTGTTCGCCTCGTTCCGTTCCACCGCGCAGCGTCTTGAGACGCGCGACCGCTACAACTCGCCGGTCGAACAGGAGCCGCTCCGCAGGTTTCTGGAGGGAAGTCCCGATCCGGAGTGGGCGAACAGGCCGTGGCTGCACTCGATCCGCCGGGCAGCGGTGGAAGGGCGGTTCTTCCAGAGGGTCCGGGTGGTCTCCCTTCCGTTGTCCGACTATGCCCGCTTCGGGCTGCACGGAGCCGCGGCCAACAACGCTGCGGGGGAGGACATCCGATACCTGGACCGCGACACCGCACTCGGAGCGGGCATTCCCTCGCTCGACGTGTGGTGCTTCGACCGCTCCCTGTCGGCCGTTCTCCACTTCGACGAGGACGGGTCCATGCTGGGAGCCGAGCTGATCGATGCCCCCGAGGTCGTGGCCGAGCACCTCGGATGGTTCGATCTTGCCCGGAAGTTGTCGGTCTCCCGCGAGGAATTCGCGAAGCGTGTCGAGTGACATCCGCCAGGCGCGCGAATCGCTGGGCTTCAAGCTGCGAGAGGCCCGGTTGGATGCAGGCCTGAGCGGCAGGGAGCTCGCCGGGCGAGCCGGGTGGCAGGCGTCCAAGGTCAGCAAGATCGAGCTGGGCAGGCAGACTCCCACCGACCACGACATCCGGGCCTGGCTGGAGATCGCGAACGCCGGGGAGAGGGAGCCCGACCTCGTCGCGGAGCTTCGTTCCCTGGAGTCGAAGTACGTGGAGTGGCGTCGCCGGATCCGTGACGGGGTGAAAGCGCGCCAGCAGGAGATCGGCCGGCTCGAATCCGGGGCCGGGCGGATCCGGTCGTTCCAGTGTTCCGTCATCCCCGGCCTGCTCCAGATCCCTCCGTACATGCGGGAGCGCTTCAGGCGCTCGGTGAACATCTGGGGAGCGCGCGACGACATCGAGGAGGGAATCAAGGCCCGGATCAGGCGGCAGGACGTGCTGTACGAGGCGGACGTCCACATCGTGGTGACCGAGGCGGTGCTGCGGTACGGAACGGCACCCCGCGAGATCCTGATCGAGCAACTGGACCGCCTGTCCGTCGCGACGTCGCTGCCCCGGCTGAGGTTCGGTGTCATCCCGTTGCGGGAGTCGTACGCGGCCACGCCCCTGCACGGGTTCCACATCCTGGAAGACCACACCGTGCTGGTCGAGACTTTCGCCGCCGAGCTGACCCTCACCCAGCCCGGCGAGATCGAGGTGTACGCGAAGATTTTCGACTCTCTGGCGGGCATCGCCCGTTACGGTCGCGAGGCTCGCGCCGTCATCGCCGGGGCGCTCGGTGACCTGCACGCCGAAGCCGAGTCGCGCGACTGACGGCTGACGTCCTCAGGACGGATGGGTTTTCGAGCAATCTGAAGCAATCACGTTGACCCGCCACGCGTTGATTCCTACCTTCGAACCATGTCCTCACGCACGGTCATATCCGTGCTCGGGCCGCTCTCCGGAACGTCCCGGCGTCGCGCAAGTCGGGGGCACCACTTCACCTCGCTCCTCCCGGGTCACTCCGAGGAAAGGATGCAACGATGAACAACTCGTTCGTACAGCCCTGGGGTCTCGCGCGGTCGGTTCCGTTCGCGCCGGAGAAAGCCGCGCTCAGCGCTCCGTACCGGGTCGAGCTCGACCCGGTCACCCAGACCGGTGTCTACCGCGACGCGACGACCGGCCACCTCATCGAGGCGGGTAAGCACGGCACCAACAAGCAGACCAGCAAGTCGCAGCGAACCGGAGGAGGGGGCGACGGTTCGGCTCCTCAGCCCCCGGACCAGACCACGGTCACCGACTACGACACCGACTGAGGGCCGTACGCGTGATCCTGGTGCTCACCTGCCTGGACGATCCGACGGCGGACATGGTCATCGATCGCTTGAACGAGCGTGGTGCCTGCGTCGCCCGGTTCGATCCTGGAGCGGAGTTCCCCGCCTACGCCGAGCTGTCGGCGTGGTTCGGACGGTTCCCGTCACGTGGCGTCCTGGTCACCCGGTCACGGGAGGTCGTCCTGGAGCGGGTGCGGTCCGTTTATTACAGGCGGCCCACACCGTACTTGCCGGACAGTCCTTCGCAGGTCGAGCGGTTCAGCGGCGCGCAGGCCCGCTTCGGGGTCGGCGGGATTCTCGCCTCCCTGCCCTGCGAGTACGTCAGCCACCCGTGGGCGATCACCGCGGCCGAGCACAAACCGCTCCAGCTCACCACCGCGCGACGGGTCGGATTCGATGTGCCCGCCACGCTGGTTACCAACCGGGTGGGCGACGCTCGCGCCTTCGCGGCAGAGCATGGCCCGATCGTCTACAAGCCGCTGCGAGCCACCCCGTACATCGACCCTGGCGGTGAGCCCGCCACCATATGGACGGCCCAGGTCGGCCCCGATGACCTGGACCACACTGTGGGTCGCGCCGCACACCTGTTCCAAGCACGTGTCGACAAGGTGGCCGACCTTCGAGTAACCGTCGTCGGCAGGCGCGTCTTCTGCGTTCGGATCGATTCCGGATTGCTGGACTGGCGTCAGGACTACGACCGTCTCTCGTACACGATCGTGGAGCCTCCGCCTGGTCTCGCCGCAGGCTGCCTCGCGTACATCGAACATCTCGGACTGCGCTTCGGCGCGTTCGACTTCGCGCTCACCGCCGACGGCGCACCGGTTTTTCTTGAGTGCAATCCCAACGGGCAGTGGGGGTGGCTGGAGGACGCCACCGGCCTGCCGATCGCCACCGCCCTCGCCGAGCTGCTTCTGGAGGAACGACCGTGACCGTTCCTGGTACATCCGGCCTGGCCGAGCGTCTCCGTCACGATCTCGCCGATCGGCTCGTCCTCAACGGGTGCCTGCGTGATCCCGGGTGGCGGGAGGCGGTCGAGTCCGTGGCGCGGGAGCCGTTTCTCGGTTCGGCGATCGCCGGGGCCACCGGGTACGGCGACCGGTGGGAGGTGGCGCGGCGCGAGGAGATGGGCGAGGACGAGTGGCTGGACCTGGTCTACCGCGACGAGACGTGGGTGACGCAGGTCGACGGTGTGATGGTCGACGCGGCGCGCGGTCCCGCCCTCGGGGCGCCCACGTCGTCGTCGACGCTGCCCGGCCTGGTCGTGCGGATGCTGGAGGCCGCGGGGATCCGCGAGGGTGACAGGGTGCTGGAGATCGGCACCGGCACGGGTTACTCCACGGCGCTGATGTGCCACCGGCTCGGCGACGAGGCCGTCACCTCGATCGAGTACGACCCGGCCGTGGCCGCCCGTGCCCGCGACGCGCTCACCGCCGCCGGGTACGCGCCCGCACTGGTGGTCGGTGACGGTCTCGCGGGATACGAGGGGAACGCCGAGTACGACCGGCTGATCGCCACCTGCTCGGTCCGCTACATCCCGATGCCCTGGGTGTGGCAGGTCCGGGGCGGGGGCACGATCACCGCCCCGCTGTCCGGATGGATGGGCGGGGTCGCGTTCGCGCACCTGACGCTCGGCGACGACGGCACCGCCGAGGGGCGGTTCCTGGAGGACGACGTCTACTTCATGACCGCCCGCCCCCATGGCCCGCCGCCGATGCCCGCCCCCCTCCTCGGAATCGGGGACGCCGGACGCAGCCGTATCGACCCTCGGGTCCTGGACGAGGCGGCCGGACTGTTCGCGGGGCAGTTGGGCGCGCCGTCGGCGATGAAGCTGGGCAGCGGGGAGGAGGTCGCCCTGCTGGACGTGGCCACCGGCTCGCAGGCCACCGTCCGGCCCGACCCGGCCGGCGGGTGGACGGTGTGCCAGCACGGCCCGCTGCGGCTGTGGGACGCGGTCGAGGACGCCGTCCTTCCCTGGCGGGGCGCGGGGTCTCCTCACCAGTCGGCGTACGGGCTCACGGTGAGCCGGGAGCGCCAGCGTGTCTGGCTGGGCGAGCCCGGCGGGCCGAGCTGGGACCTGCCCGTCTGACGGTTTTGGCCGCCGAGCGTCGATCGACGTCCTCGACACCTCGCTGACCAGCTCCGCCTCGCCGGTCCTGGTCGGCGGTGTGCTGTCTTCGTGGGGCGGTTACTCGGCCGAGGTCCGGCTCGACGAGACCGCCCCGTCCTCGGCCCGCGGCTCGCCGAAGGAGCGGTGGCAGTGCGACAACAGCTCCCGCAGCGCCGGGCTCTTGGTCGGTGCGGAGATCAGCGCCAGCACCGCGGGTACGTCGGCGTCGGTGATGGGAACGGTCCGCAGGGTCTCGCAGGAGGCGACCATGGATGCGGAGAGCACGGCGACCCCGAGCCCGCGTTCGGCCAGGTTGATCACGGCGCCGGGGGCGCTGGCCTGCAGGGCGACGACCGGTTTCAGGCCACGGGCGGCGGAGGACTGGTCGAGTACCGCGCGGATGCCGGTTCCCTCGGGCAGGCAGATGATCGGGTGGGTGTTCAGTTCGGCGAGCGTGACCCCGTCATGTCCGGCCAGCGGGTGATCGGCCGGTACGGCGGCGACGATCGGCTCGCTGATGATCTGCCGGCCGTCCAGGTCGTCCGGCGGCCGAACGGCGGCGCCGATCAGCGCCAGGTCGACGGTGCCGTCGCGGACGTGTTCGATGAGCCTGTTGGAGTCGTCCTCGACCAGGCTGATCTCGACCCCGGGATGGGCGAGGTGAAAAGCGGCCAGCGCGTCGAACAACGGGGTGACGGTGCACGCGGTGACCATGCCGACGACGAGCCTGCCCCGGACGAGCCCGTTCATCTCGTCGACGGCGTGCCGCAGCGACTCCGTCGCGGCCAGCACCGCCCTCGCGTGGTCGAGCACCACTTCACCGACCGCGGTCAGCGTGGCGCTGCGGCCGGAGCGGTCGATGAGTGTGGCCCCGAGATCGTTCTCCAACTGGCGGATCTGGGCGCTGATCCCGGGCTGGCTGATGTGCACCAGCTCCGCGGCCCGGGTGAAGTTCGCCTCCTGGGCGACGGCCAGGAAGTACGTGAGCTGCCTTATCTCCATAACCGCTGATTATAGTTCTCCTCTGAATGATTGATTGGACTTATCTCCGGCGCGCGATGAGACTCGTTCCGTAGGCATGCGGACCGCGAGAAAGGAACCATGGTGTCCGAGAAAGAGAAGGCAATGAAGCCGGAGGACCTCACCCGCCTCTTCGTCGAGCGCGCCAACGCCGGTGACGCCGCCGGCCTCGCCGCCCTGTATGAGGACGAGGCCGTCATGGCCTACCCGCCGGGCGGCGTGACGGTGGGCCGGGAGGCCATCCGCAGGCTGTGGGAGAAGGTCCTCGGCAACGCGCCGCGCTTCGAGCCGGAGCGGCCGCTTCCGACGCTGGTCTGCGGGGACATCGCGCTCACCTCGACCCCGCCCAAGGACGGTTCCGGCGCCCGGGCGCAGGTGGTCCGCCGCCAGGCCGACGGTAGTTGGTTGCGCGTCATCGACCAGCCGGAGTTCCGGACGCCCGAGAACTGACACCCGCTCGGTCAGACCTCTCAAGCCCCCGCACCGAGCCGTGACGGCCGGACACCGGCGCTCTCGCGGCGGCCACGAAGCCGGGCACGTGCCGGTCAGCCCGGCCGGACCTCGTCGCCGACTCTGAGCTCGCCGACGTTCCTGGGCACCAGGCGGATACCGAACCAGGTGTGTCCGTCCCAGCGGCGGCGCTTCGCCAGGGTCCTCAAGGGTTCCTTGCCGCGCTCCTGGGTGACCGGGTCCCAGATGGTGACGACGCAGCGGTCGCACAACGTCGAGACGCGGAAGTCGACCTCGCCGATACGGACCGACGTCCAGACGTCCTCCGCGAAGGGGTCCTCGCCGTCGATGACGACGTTGGGCCGGAAGCGGGCGACGTCGAGGGGGGCCGGGGGCTGCTCCCGGTGTTCCACGGCGGCCTCGGCGATCCAGTCGTCCAGGCGCCGGAGTGAACTCCTGGAGACGAGCAGGAGAGGACCGTCCCAGAGGCCTCCCTGTTTCTCGGTGACGGTCCGGCGCCCGGGATCGTCCAGCCAGACGAGGCGGGCGGGCCTGCCGAGCAGGCGGGTGAACCATTCATGGGCGTCGGCGTGGGCGAGCACGGCCCGGTCGAGATTGGAGCAACGCAGTGGGAGCAACTCGCCGGTCGCCGGGGGGACCTTGAGTTCACCCATGTCCTTCGCCGACAGGTGGAGGCCGCCTTCGGGGATTTCGACGGCTGAGACCGAGAGGAGCCGGGGGTGTTCGCCCACCCAGATCAGTTCTCCCAGCGGGCCCACCACACCCCAGCGGCGGTCGCCCTCCAGACCCCACGGCAGGACGTGGGCGAACGAACGGGGGATGCCTTTGGCGGACCTGAGGGGATAGGTGCGGATCTCCTCTACTTCCATCGAACAAGAATAGGAAGAAGCGCTCGTCCGGGATATGGGAACGTGCCCGCGGACGTCCGGAACGGGGTGCTGGGCTCCCGCCGATTCTCGGCCGCCCGGCTGATCAGGTGGCCGCGCCATACCCCGTACGGCTCGGCGGGGTTGGCGGCGTTCGTCAGATACACGAGCATCTGTGCGCCGCGATGGGCGAGGCGCTGCCACTGTTCGGGGGTACCGAAGGCGCCGGGGTGTCGTCGCGGCTCCGCGTCAGGAGGGGGCGAGGACGCAGAACTCGTGGCCCTCCGGGTCGGCCATGCACGTCCATGGGACGTCGCCCTGGCCGAGGTCGACGTCGACGGCGCCCAAGGCCCGCAGCCGGGCCACCTCCGCCGCCCTGTCGTCACCGGGGTAGGGTAGCAGGTCGAGATGGACGCGGTCCGGCACGGTCTTCGCGCCGGGTGAGCGGAGGAACTCAAGGTAGAGGCCGCCGCCCTTGGCGGAGCGCAGCGTCGCCTGGTCGTCGGTCACCTCGTGCAGGGTCCAGTCGATCGCCTCGCCCCAGAACCGGGCCATGGCCCGCGGGTCCACGCAGTCGACCACGACCGCGGCGATCGGGCCGGTGTCCCGGTAGACCTCCCGAGACTCCAGGACGCAGAACTCGTTGCCCTCCGGGTCGGTCAGGACCGTCCACGGGACGTCGCCCTGGCCGATGTCGGCGGGCGTCGCACCGAGAGCCTTCAGGCGCGCGACCACCTCCGCCTGATGGGCCGCGGAGGTGGTGGCGAGGTCGAGGTGCGTGCGGTTCTTCGTCGTCTTGGGTTCCGGGACGGGAACGACGTTGATGCCGACGGCCACCGGGTCCGGGTCCGGCCAGACGGGGTCGTCGGAGGGGCCGACGTAGGTGGTCACGCCGGGACTGTAGGCCTTCCAGTCGAGCGCCTCGGCCCAGAACCGGCCGACCGCCGACGGATCGAGAGCCTTGATGTTCACCTGAACGGGTCGCAGTGCCATGCAGGCGACCCTACGCGCCCGCTCAGTGACGGCGTGGCGATATAGCCTCGGCCGAGGCTCGGTGTCGTCGCGCCGCGCGAGTCGTACGCGCACACGCTCGTGGCCGGCGACGGTCGCGCGGGTCACGAGGAGAACGGCGACGGCACGGCCGAGAGGTGGTTCCCGGACGGAGGACGACGTCCACGTCGTGGCCGTCCCGTCGGCCCACTCCGCGATACGGCGCATCAGGGTGACGGCCACGGGAGGCAGGTCGGGCAGGAGCACGGTCGCGTGGAAGGCGTGGGGCATGCCCTCGTAGACGTCGAGCCGGACGTCCCCTCCCGCGGCGGATACCGCCTCGGCGAAGCGCCGCGAGTCGTCGAGCATCACCTCCTTCGCGCCCACCGCGACGCGGGCACGCCCTGGCCGAGCAGGCTCCGGTAGGCGGCCACCGCGTCGTCGAGGGCGGCCGGATACCGGTGGGCCGGGGCGAGCCGGTAGTCCACCGCCAGGACGGGACGACCGGTCGCCCGCGACAGGCGGTGGGCCATGAGCCGTTCGGCGTGGGGGTTCGTGTACTCGAATCCACCTCCGTGGAGATAGACCGTCACCCCCTTCTCGACCGCGGCCCGGCCCGCGGTGACCCACGTGCCGGGGACACCGCCGGTGTGCGGCAGGACAGGGGTGAGGTCGGCGTCGCCGGGCAGCTCCGGGGGGCTGGCGTGCAGGGTCATGAGCCGTGACAGGGCCTCGGCGCTGTCGCCGGGGGTGCTGGGGAGGCGTGTGACGTTCACGGTGTGGGGTCCCTTTCCGGGAGTGAGCGGGCAGGCGGCATCGATGTGTCCGGCCTGCTCCGGGCACGGGTGAGGTCGGTGGACGCGCGTGGCGGCGTCGGTGAGGATGCCGGGGGCGCGGTGGTGGTCGGTGGCCCGTGGAGCGGGTGGCGCGGAGCCGACGCGCGCCGAGCCGGCCACGGGTACGAAGGGCACGAGGTCCCGATGAGCACGCGGGAACAGCGGGACGTCGGCCGGTCATCGACCCGTCGGATCGGAGCCCGTTGAATTCGAGCCGGTCGAATTCGGGGCAGGCTCGCGGGTGACGGTGGTGCTCGGCACCACCGGGCGCGGGAAACGGCGCGCGGGCGCTGTGCGGTCAGCCGCTGCCTGTGAAGTGTGAGGACACGACGTCATCCCTTGCTACGGCGCCTCCATGCCACCGCCGTCCTCCCGGCCGGTGGCACGCGACATGCCCGTCATTACAGGGCTTCGCGCCGAACACTGTCAAGGCGCGGTGCCCCTTCGCCGTTCCGTTCGCGTCACCGGAGGGGGGCCGGCGAGACCGCGGTGGCCGTACGGTCGGGTGCATGAGCGTCGAGGATCGGAAGACCGACGGCGAGGGGAGGAGCGCCCGCCGTGCCGAACGCCGGGCGTGGGGCACCACGGCACGGGACGGGGACGAGCCGGACAGGGAGGCCGGCGGGTCCGGCGGGTCCGGCTCGTCCGGCTCGTCCGGCGGGTCACGGCCGCGCGGACGGGTTCTCGCGTCGGCCGCCGTGGCGGTGGCGGTGCCGATGGCGTTCCCCGGCGTCGTACCCAACGCGGTGGGCAATCTCGGCAGCCTGCTGGAGACCTTCCTGCCCTGGACGGGCCTGGCCGTTCCCGTGCTGCTGGGTCTGGCGTTGCCGCGCCGCTCGGCCCTCGCGGCGGTGTTCGCGGTGCTCCCAGCGGCGGTCTGGGTCGCGGTGTTCGGCGGGCGGTCGCTGCCCGCCGACCGGGAGGCGGCGGGCGACCTGACCGTGCTCCAGCACAACGTCGGCGAGGAGAATCCCGACCACGACGGGACGGCGCGCGCCCTGGCGCGGGCCGGGGCCGACCTCGTCGCCCTGGAGGAGCTGACGCCCGCCGTCCGGCCCGTCTACGAGAACGTCCTCGCGTCCGGTCACCCCCACCGGGCGGTCGCGGGCACCGTCGGCCTGTGGTCCCGGTACCCCCTGGCGGACGCGCGGCCGGTGGACATCAGGCCGGCGGGCGTCGGAGCCGACTGGAACCGCGGGCTGCGGGTCACCGCGCGGACGCCGCAGGGAGAGGTGGCCGTGTACGTCGCCCACCTTCCCTCACTCCGCGTCCGGCCGTCGGACGGTTTCGGTTCCGGTCGCAGGGACGAGAGCGCCGCCTTGCTGGGCGAGGCCGTCGCCTCGGAGACGCTGGGCAGGGTCGTCCTGCTGGGCGACCTCAACGGCACCCTCGACGACCGGGGCCTGGCCCCGCTCACCTCCCGGCTGGTCTCGACGCGGAAGGGTTTCGCCTTCAGCTGGCCCGCCGCCTTGCCCCTCGCCCGCATCGACCACGTCATGACCCGCGGGGCGAGTCCCGTCGCCGCCTGGATCCTGCCCGCCACCGGCAGCGACCATCTGCCGCTCATGGCCCGCGTCGACCTCTGACGCCCGCGGGCGGCTGCGCGGATCCACGCGACGTGCGCCTGACAGCGTGGACGGCGGGCAGCGGGGCTGGATCGTTCCGGCGGGGTTGTGGGATGTCGCGCGGTCGTCACCGCCGGTGGTTTCGCCGCCGGTGCGCCGGATCCGGATCTCAAAAGACGGTCTTGCATATCGGTGATCACTGGTTGAGGATCAATGCGCAGCGGTAATTCCCCACGGGGGTTCACAGGAAGGCCCAAAGCATGAGTTTCATGAAAAGAGCGGTCGTCGGCGTCGCGAGCTTCGCCATCGCCGGAACGGTCTTGTCCTTCGGTGGCGTGGCCCACGCCGAAAGCAAGTTCTACGGTGGTTACTCGGACGCCGGTACCTGTAACTACTGGAGGTACGCGGTCAGGGATTCGGGATACCGGGTGACAGCCTGTACCTGGTCGCAGCCCAACAAGTGGCACTTCACGGCGTGGCGGTAGCACCCGTGGCGGGCCCGCCGTGAACCACGGTCGGTCCACGGGCCCGGCCCCTTGAGGGGCCGGGCCCTTCGCGCGTCCCGGGCCGTTGCGTGGTGGTCCTTCGGGTTTCCGCCGCGTCGGTCCGGGAGCCGCTCCGCCCGCCACGCGCCGGGCGGCGTCGTAGGCCGGAAAGCTCCGGTCGCCTCAGGAGGGCGAGAGGCTTGTCGGTGAACCCGTCTTCCCGGATGTCACGGCCGGAACGGTCCACCGATGTCGGCGCGTGACTACGCCGAGCTCAGGAGCCATATCGGGCTGTTGGGCGCCCGGAGGAACGGTCCCGGGCACACCCCGGGGCGCCGGGTGGCGGAGCGTGATCGGGCCGGGGTGGCACGGCGCCCGCCCGGTGGCCGCGAGGTCCTCGACGCGGCCGGCGGGCGGATCTGCCGCCCGGGCCGCCCCGCGTTTCCTGGCGAGAGCGGCGTCCTGGCGGTCGCCGCCCGTGGCATCGCGATCCGGTGGCGGTCGTCGCGGACACCCGCGGCCACCACGGTGGGAGCGCCGCCCGTCTCCTCCGGAAAGAGGGTGCGGGCCGGAGCCGTCACGCCGTCGGCTGACACGGAGCGTCACCGTGGAACGGTGCGGGAACGACACCCCACGGCATCGTGATAAGCGAGCTTACCGATCCGGAATCGCATCTACCTGGACTTCTCCCGGCTTTCCCGATGATTGAACGGCGACGTTCTCCATTTGGCCACGACTTCGAGATCGCCGAATTCACCAGGGGGAACAGGGAGGTTTGACCTTCGCCCGGGGATCTCATCTGGAGTTGGACCGATTCACCTTTCGTGAGGCGGACGCGCGAGACTCACCACCGTCCCGGGCGGGCCCCGGGGGCGGGCGCCGGGGATGCGGGGGTGTGGTGTGCCGAAAGGGCCGTCGCCGCTCGCCGAGAGGGCCGGGGGCCGCAGTCGATGCGGCCCCCGGCCCTCTGTCCCCGATCGGCGTCGGTCAGGCGGGGGCGCCGGTGACCGTGGTCCCGGACTTGGTGATGCGGTACGTCCGTTGAGGGTGAGCGTGCGCGGCACCGCGGCACCGCGGGCGAGACGTCGAGGTGATCTCGCCGAGATCACCTCAACGCCGAAACCTCAGGTCGGCGAACCGGCGCCGGTAGAGCCGACCTCCTGTGATCAGGCGATCGCGGCCACGGCCGCACTCGCCGGCGCTCGCACCGTTGTCCGCTTGGTCGGGCCCCTCTCCGTCGAATGGGTGGAGGTGGTGGTGTCGCAGATCTCATACGAGAGGCGAGCCGCTGTCAAGGAGCGAAGAGGTCCTGGTATCGCGGGTTCGGGACCGATCACGGACCCACCTGGTTCCAGCGCGCCGGCCCGGCCGGCAGCCCGGGGCCCGTGATGAAACGTTCACCCGCACCCCGGTCCGGAGCGGGCCGTGGCGAAATTTTCACCCCGTCGATCGTGCTCCGTACAGGTGATTCGGCATCCGGAGCGCATCCGACGACCGAAAGTTTCGATGAGTCTTGACAAGTTTCGGGCATGTTTCCACACTGAGTCATCAAGATGGCCCCTCCACCGGACGGTTCGGCGGAGGGCCGCGTCCTTGACGCCCTGGTGGTGGTCGCCCGGAGCGGGCGCGGTGTCGAGTCTGCGGGGGAATGTCCCCGCCTTCCCCTTCACCCGTGATGTGTAGTTATGGAGGCTCAGGAATGGGCGCAATCGCCATACCCCCACCCCTAACCCGGCTGCGCCGGGCAGTGGCCGTCGGCGCGCTCAGCGTGCTCGGCGCGGCCACGGTAATGGTGGCGACGACGAGCTCGGCCGACGCGGCCGCGTCCACGCTGGCCGCGGCGGCACAGCAGAGCGGCCGCTACTTCGGCGCCGCGATCTCGGCGGGCAAGCTCGGCGACCCGGCCTACACCACGATCGCCAACCGTGAGTTCGACATGATCACGGCCGAGAACGAGATGAAGATCAACGCCACCGAGCCCAACCGGGGACAGTTCAACTTCAGCGCCGGCGACCGGATCTACAACTGGGCCGTGCAGAACGGCAAGCGGGTCCGCGGCCACACCCTGGCCTGGCACTCCCAGCAGCCGGGCTGGATGGAGGCGATGTCCGGAAGCGCGCTGCGCCAGGCGATGATCGGCCACATCAACGGCGTGATGAACCACTACAAGGGCAAGATCTACGCCTGGGACGTGGTCAACGAGGCCTTCGACGACGGCAACTCCGGCGCCCGGCGCGACTCCAACCTCCAGCGCACCGGCAACGACTGGATCGAGGTCGCCTTCCGCACCGCGCGCGCCGCCGACCCGGCC
>NZ_JBFABE010000090.1:0-25274 GCF_040640155.1 Streptosporangium sp. NPDC023615 | reverse complement strand
ACGATCATCAGGTCGGCCTGGCGCGGAGACGCCGAGGCGCGCTCCATGCCGAAGCCCTGAGGCCGTCACCTCGTCGAGCCACAGGCGGCGGTCGAACCCGCCCCGCTCGGCCCGCTTGTGACGTGCAGCCTCCCGCACCTGCTCCTCGGAGAACCCGAGCGTTCCGGCAAGGGCCGCCAGCACCTCGTAGACGTCGGCCAGTTCCCCCAGGCGATCGTCCGGCTCGGCCCGGCGCAGTTCCTCGGCCTCCTCGGCGAGCTTGGCCGTCAGAGCGGGGATCAGCTCCGCTTCCGCGAGGACGCGCACCCTGGCCGTCCGCCCTGCGGCCTCGATGATCTCCGGGATCCGATCGCGGACCAGTTTGCCGTAGGTGACTGTTTTTTCCTGGCTCACAAATGCCACCTTTCTGGCAGATACTGCTCGCGTGGATTACCGACGCGGCGTGGTCACCGGTGAGAGCGTATGGCGTGCCATCGTGCTGTACGGCGCCAACTCGGCCACCTACAAGTTCGCCTTCGGCACCACCCTGCTGGAGATTGCCGCCACCGGCCGCGATCACGTCACCCTCGACGAACTCGCGCCACGGTACGCGGAACTGCTCTGCCAGGCTCTCCAGCGCCAACCCCGGCAGGGCACCGCCGCCCGCAGCAGGTTCCTGGACGCCTGCCGCGCGTTCAACGTCGGCGACCTCGACCGCGATACTTTGCATCGGCGTACCGTCCAGCTCGGCTTCGGCAACGTCATCGACGCCTTCCCCCAGCTCAGGGGCGGCCAGGCGCCGGTGCGCTACTACGAGGACCGCCGCAGGAACTCCACCTTGCCGGGCCTCGTGATCCGCGACGAGCTCCACCGACTCGCCCGATCGGTACACGCCCGCGACCTCGACGCCGAGACGACCGCCCGGTGGCGGCTGGTGGAGACCGCTTGGACGACCGGCGTGTCCGGCGCCTTGCTGGTCCCCTCCCTGGTCTACGATCCCGGCACCCGGGACCTGGTCCTGCACACCAGGCAGCGCCGCAGGAGCGTGACCGGCGTCGCCGCCGCCCTCAGCGGATACCAGGACGGCCGCTGCGCCTACTGCGACCGGCTCATGGCGCGGGACGCGGCCGGCGGACCCGTCGTCGAGCACGTCCTGCCCTGGAAACTGAAGAGGCTGCCCATCCGCCACTGGAACGGCCCCGACGTCGACACCGTCTGGAACCTGGCCCTGTCCTGCACGTCCTGCAACCAGGCCAAGCAGGACCGGGCGCCGCACGAGACGTGGATGCCGTGGCTCGAACGGCGCAACAACGACCTCATCGAATCGCGCCACCCGCTGCGTGAGGTCCTCATGTCCCAGACAGGCGACACCGAGGCCGCCCGCCACGCCACCCTCAAGAGCGCCTACCAGAGGGCCACCGAACTCCTCCCGGCCGTCTGGACACCACCCGCCCGCGTCCCCACCGCATGAAACCGCTTCCCGCACCTCACGCGGTGGAAGGCCACCTCGAACGTCTTCGCATCATCTTCAAAGGCCTCCTAACCTGGGCTTTCCCGTAAGCGGTGAAGATTGATCCATGCCGTCGACCGGATGTTCTCCGGCGGAGCCCAACGATGGAGAGCGGCCCGGGACGTTCGTATGTGAGACGGGCCTGGGCACGGATGCCCAGTCGGGGAGGGTGAACCACCGGGGTACGGCGCGGCGCAGCGCCTCGGGGCCCCGTACCTCGACCGCGTGGGTGCGCAGCGCGTCCGGCCAGCTCAGGTCGCCGCGCCAGACCTCGACCATGCTGCGCAGGCCGGCGGTCACCGTCACGGTCACGGCGTGACCGGGGTCGGTGTCGCAGACGTCGACCTCGTCACGTGTGATCACGAGCCACCAGTGGCGACTGCCGGGCGGCACGTCCGGGAAGAGGAACTCGACGACCGTCCGCCCGTCCGGGACGGCGGTCCGGTCGACGTTGCGGTGCATGTCCCACAGCAGCAGCTTCGGGTCCAGGTCCTCGTCGCCCAGCTCCCCGACCCAGCGGACGCCCCAGGCGGCGAGTGCCTCGACCACCGGTCGCAGCTCGTGGCCGGCCTGGGTCAGGACGTAGCGCACATCGTTGTCCTCGACGCGCCTCTCCACGATTCCGGCGTGCGCGAGCCGGTGCAGTCGCCGGGACAGCAGCGTGGGGGACATGCGCGGCAGGCCGCGACGCAGCTCGTTGAAACGCTCGGTCCCGCACACGAGTTCCCGGATGACAAGCAGCGTCCATCGTTCGTCGAGCAGTTCGACGGCCTTGGCGACCGGGCAGAACTGGTGATACGAGGAGCCCACGCCCCGAGTCTAAGCTCCGCCGCCGTGAGCGTCGGAGACAGCGGACCGGGGCCCGGCGGGTGCCGGTACACATCGTGTACTGGATGGCGAACCCGTCCCTCCCTACCGTCGATCCCAGGCCACCGCGGCGATGAGGAGAAGCACGATGAACGTACAGGGCGACATGACAGAGGCCGACCGTGCGCTGAAGGCCAGGCACCGCGCCACGTGGGCGATGGGCGACTATCCCGCGGTCGCCACCGAGCTCATCCCCGAGCTGGGCGCGATCCTGGTCGAGGTGTGCGGGGTGGGTCGCGGGGACCGGGTGCTGGACGTGGCCGCCGGGTCCGGCAACGCCGCCATTCCCGCGGCGCTGGCCGGGGCGAGCGTGGTCGCCGGAGACCTGACCCCGGAACTGCTGGAGGCGGGGCGGGCCTTGGCCGCGCGGCGCGGCGCGCAGGTCGACTGGCGGCAGGACGACGCGGAGGCCCTGCCGTACGCCGACGGCGAGTTCGACACGGTCATGTCCTGTCTCGGCGTCATGTTCGCCCCCCACCACCGGGCCGCCGCCGGCGAGCTGGTCCGGGTCTGCCGCCCGGGCGGCACGATCGGCCTGCTCAACTGGACGCCGGAGGGGTTCGTCGGCCAGATGTTCGCGACGATGAAGCCGTACGCGCCCCCGCGCCCGCCCGGCGCGCAACCCCCTCCGCTGTGGGGCGACGAGGATCACGTCCGCGCGCTGCTCGGGGACGCGGTCACCGATGTCGTCGTACGCCGTCAGACGGTCACGGTCGACCGGTTCGCCCACCCCGGCGCGTTCCTCGACTACTTCAAGGCCAACTACGGCCCGACCGTCGCCGTCTACCGGGGGATGGCCGGGGACCCCGACCGGGCCGCCGCCCTGGACGACGCCCTCACCGAACTGGCCCGACGCCATCAGCGAGGCGAGGGAGGAACGACGATGGAGTGGGAGTACCTCCTCCTCACGGCACGCAAGCGCGCCTGACGACGAGAACCGTCAGCGGTAGCCGACTCCACAAGGAGCGGAACACCGGCGAGCGCCTGATCGGCGATCCGAAGGCCCGGCGAGGCATCGCCACCCGCTGCGACAAGACTCCCGAGCGCCGCCTCGCCGGCCTCCACCTTCGCGCCGCGATGATCCGGCTTGAAGACCTCACCCGGACCGTCCCCCGATCACGACCAGACACACACCTGGGAGCCGCCGGAGGGCCGCACAGCGTACGATCGGCCGGACCTCACCTGACGTTCATCAGATTTTCCTGGATGGACACGGACCGGCTTCCACCCTTTTGAGGCTCTACTGTTCGGTCAGGTAAGTCGGCGGCTCGGGACGCCTTCAGCAGGTGAGACACCGCCGGTTGATCGCTCCGGTTTGTCACCGCCCGAGCCGGGTACCGCGCGTTCCCGGCGACGTCCGCCCGCCTGCTCACCGCCAGAAGAGCCGGATCATCCACCGGCATGTCGACTTAGGATCTTTTCGTCTGATATTTGTCCTACGCCGGAAGAGCCTTTATGACCCACCCCCTCGACCGGCGATCCGCCCTGCTGAGCGTCGCGGCGGTGGCCGGTCTCGCCCTGTGGGAGCGACCGGCCGAGGCGGCCGGCGCCACCACGTTCGACGCCGCGCGTGAGCGGTGGGTGAACCTGCTGGCCGGCGGGTCGTACGACCCCGCTCGCACCGACAGGACGTACACCGACAGGGCACAGGCACTCGAAGGGTCGGCCAACGCGGTGCTGCGCAAGCTGAGACCCGCCGCCGGTCGCCCGAGCCTGTGGCCCGACCTGCCGCTGTCGGACCCCCGGACGGGCAACTTCAACCGCTCCTACAACCGCATGCGCACCCTGGCACTGGCCTGGGCCACGCCGGGCACCGCCATGCACCACGACGGCCAGGTCGCCAGGACCGCCGTCAGGGCACTGGACTTCCTCTACGAGCACGCGTACCACGAGGGGCTCGACCGGCGGGGCAGCAACTGGTTCTGGTGGGAGATCGGCGTCCCCCGCGCGCTGACCGACACCTGCGCACTGCTGTACGACGGCCTGCCCCCGGACCGCATCGAGCGCTGGCTACGCCCCCTGCGCCGCTGGTGCCCCGACCCGGAACGCCGCGTCAGCCACCCCGGCGTCGTCGAGACCGGCGCCAACCGCGCGGGCAAGGCCATGGCGGTGGCGATGCGCGGAGTGCTCACCCACGACGCCCGCCTCGTCAGGCGGGCCAGGAACGCCGTCTCCGACCTGCTGCGGCCGACACGGGGCCCGGGCGACGGCTTCTACCGCGACGGATCGTTCATCCAGCACGACGTGTACTCCTACAACGGTAGCTACGGCGTGGACTACCTGGAGAGCGTCGCCAAGCTGATCGCCATGCTCTCCGGGTCACCGTGGGAGATCACCGGGATCGACACCGTCTACGACCTCGTGGACCGCTCCTTCGTGCCGTTCGTCTTCGACGGGCTGATGATGGACTGCGTACGCGGCCGGCAGATCTCCGTGCAGGGCCACCGCGACCACCACTCGGGACAGAAGGCGGTCGAGGCCGTCCTCACCCTGCTGGAGACGGCACCCGAGCACCACGCCCGGCGCTGGCGCCCGCTGGTCAAGGGCTGGCTCACCCGCAACCAGGCCGTCCCCTACGGCGCGCTCGCACCGCCGGCGAGCATCGCCAGGGCCACCGCCCTGCTGGCCGACCCGTCGGTGCCGGTCGGCCCGCGCACGACGGGCACGTACGTCTTCGCCGACATGGACCGGGTCGTGCACCGCCGCCCCACCTGGGCGTACGCGATCGCGATGAGCTCGCGGCGCATCGGCGCCGCCGAGGCCATCAACCGCGAGAACCTGCACGGCTGGTACACCGGCGACGGCATGACCTACCTCTACACCGGCGACCTCACCCACTGGAACGACGACCTGTGGCCCACGATCGACCCGTACCGGCTGCCGGGCACGACGGTCGACACCCGCAGGCGCGCCGACCTCCCGCACGAGCACCGTCGTCTGCCCCCCACCCCGTGGGCGGGCGGCGTGGCGCTCGACGGCGAGTACGGCGTGGCCGCCATGAGACTCGTCGCCGGCGGCTCCTCGCTGCGGGCCAGGAAGGCGTGGTTCCTGCTCGACGACGCGGTGATCGCCCTCGGCGCCGGCATCACCGCCTCCGACGGCCGCCGCATCGAGACCGTCGTGGAGAACCGCAACACCCACGACGGGCATCCGCCGCTGACCCGGGGCGACCGCTGGATCCACCTGGACGGTGTGGCCGGCTACGCGCTGCTCGACGGCGCCGACGCGAAGGTGATCCGCACGAAGCGCACCGGCCGCTGGCGGGACATCGACAAGGGCGCCACCACCGGGGGCGACACGACCCCTGTCACCAGGCACTACACGACGATCCTCATCGACCACGGCGTCGACCCCCGCAGGGCGCGCTACGCCTACGCCGTACTGCCCGACGCCTCCATCACGCAGCTGGAGGCCTACGACGGGCGGATCGACATCCTCGCCAACTCCGCGGCGGTGCAGGCCATCGCCCGCGACGGCGTGATCGCCGCCGTCTTCTGGCGCGCGGGAACCGTCGAGACCCCCGACGGGCCGCTCACCGTCGACGCCCCCTGCACCCTGCTGGTCCACCGCGCCGGCGAACGTGTACGGCTCGCTCTCTCCGACCCGTCCAGGACCGTCGACGAGGTGAGGATCACGTTGCCTTGGCCGGTGAAGTCGGTCAAGAAAAGCGACCGCAGCGTACGCAGGGCCAGGACCGCACTCAAGGTGGAGGTGAGGGGGAGCCGCGGGCACGCTCACACTGCGGAGGTGTGTGTCTGAGTCGGAGACGCTCGAAATTGATGAGGTACGAGATCGGGGAGCGAGCCGCGTGCAGGATCACGAGGAAGAGCAGCCCGGTGAGCTCGGCGGGAACATGCCAAGACGCGTCCCATGTATGTCCGGCAGCGGCTGACATACAGCTACCCACGATGGCACATGGCTGTATGGAGCCGGGAAACCAGAAGAAGAACATACCCAGGTCAAAGGCGTGATCGCTGGTCTGAAGAGTGCCCCCGACATGATTCGAACATGCGACACCCGCTTTAGGAGAGCGGGCATGGATCAATCTTCGCTCGTGGGCTGACCAGCGGAAATGTCATGTGTGGCTCGTGTAGCTCGCTTGATCATCCCGCATATGTCCCGTGCATGTCGAGACGGCCACAGAGCTGGCCGACAAGCGAGACGATCAGTCGTGAAAGCTCAGAGCGCAGCAAGCCGAGTTTTGACATCCTTCACGCCTATCCGCAGGTCACGCGACCCGCGTCAACCCGGGCCATGAATCACCTCTTCATGCCCATCAAATGGGACCATTCGCCAAAAGATCACATAACGTGAAAAATCAATTACGTTCCGCGAGCGATCGGTGTGTCGGGACGCATTGCTCGGGGAAGATTATCCGAAGCGAGATTCTTGTCGTGCCGACCTGCTACTTTTGCGTGAAATTGACGCTTGCCCCCAGGAGAATCCGATGCAGGTCCAGGAAAGCAGCGTGATGTCCCTCATCGAGGGGCAGCAGCAGTTCCAGGTGCCGCTCTACCAGCGAACATACAAGTGGGATCAAAAAGATTTGCGCCTGCTATGGGACGACGTCATTGAGCACGCCGAGGCTCTGGCCAGCGGAGAAGAGCGAAGCGCTCACTTTCTCGGATCCGTCGTCCTCGCCCCTGGAGACGTCTCGGCCGGGGGTAAGAAAGTTAACCGGTGGCTGGTTGTGGACGGCCAGCAGCGCCTGACGACGCTCATGCTTGCCTTCTGCGCACTTCGCGACCATATGGCGCGACTCGACGAGTGTGAAGCTGACCGGATCCACCGGCAGTATCTGGTCAATGAGTTCAAGACCGGGCTTGACCACTATCGGCTTCTGCCGACACAGGCCGATCGAGAAGCTTTTCGGGCCTGCCTCGACCGCAGTCCGACGGCTGGTGGCCCCGACAAGATTGGGAACGCGTACCGTTTCTTCAAGGCAGCCTTAGTCGGCCTCGACACTGACGCTGACCAGCTCGATCGTATCGAGTCCGTGCTCTGCGACAAGCTCTCCCTGGTGGTGATCACCGCGGATAAGGCTGACAACGTCTATCGGATCTTCGAGTCGCTGAACAATACCGGCGTCCGGCTGACGCAGACCGACCTGCTCCGCAACTACGTGTTCATGCTGCTGCCCAAGCACGGGGAGGATGTCTACGAGCAGCATTGGCTGCCTCTACAGAACCTGCTCGGCCCGGACAACCTGGAACTGCTCGTCTGGCTCGATCTCGTAATCCGTGGCGCGGACAAGATCAAGCAGACCGAGATTTACCGCTACCAGCAGGAGCGCCTGGACCATGTACTCCGGACGGGCGGGGAAGAGGGTCTACGCGCGGAAATCGCCGACCTGTACCGGCGCGGGCGCCTGCTCGACCAGGTCCTCCGTCCCGAGCGCCTCTCCGGGCCGCTGGCTGAACCCCTGGGCCGGCTCCACGCTTGGGGCGGTCAGACCTCGTACGCGCTTGTCCTTCATCTGCTCGATCTCCTCGACCGCAAGGAGACAACGCCGGACCAAGTTGTTACGGCCCTCGGATACGTCGAGAGCTTCCTGGTCCGTCGCATGATCCGCGACAAAAGCACCAACAACCTCAACCGGATCTTTAACGCGGCGCCCAAGGAACTGGAGACCGACCGGCCGATCGCCGAGGCTGTCCATCGCTATCTATCCGGAGAGCGGCGTTACTGGCCTTCGGACGAGGCACTACAGGACGCGATCCGGCACCGCCCCTTCTACTGGTCGGGCCGGTCTTCCCAGCGCTTCTTCGTCCTACGTCGCCTCGAAGAGAGCTTCGAGGCCAAGGAACCGGTCGACTTTGCCAAGGCCAAGCTCACCATCGAGCATGTCATGCCCCAGACCCCGACCAAGCCATGGCTCGACCAACTTGCCGAGGAAGTCACCGATGAGGGCAGCGCGGAAGAACTCCACGCCCTGTTGCTGCACACGCTGGGCAACCTCACTCTCACCGCGGAGAACGCCAAACTCTCCAACCATCCCTTCGACCGGAAACAGCAGATCCTCGACAACAGCGCGCTGCAGATGAACCGGCAGATCGCCGAGACGCCGCAGTGGGGCAAGGAACAGATCCTCGCCCGAGCTGACGACCTCGCAGCCCGAGCTGTGCGGCTGTGGCCAGCTCCGCTGCCCAACGCCAAGGCCCTCGTCGATGACCGCCGCGAGTGGGCCCAGCTCCGTGCCGCGCTGACCGTTCTACCCGCCGGAAGCTGGACCACGTACGGAGAACTGGCTGAACTGATCGGAACCCACCCCCGAGCGGTCGGAGGCTACATCGCCAACCGAACCGATGTCCCCAACGCCTACCGCGCGTTGAGCGCCAACGGGACGGTCGCCCCGAACTTCCACTGGCTCGACGGACGTACCGACGACCCCATCGACGTTCTCAAGGCCGAGGGCGTGCACTTCGACAGTAAGAACCGCGCCGACCAGTCGCAGCGCCTCTATGCCGCGGACCTCGCTGACCTGCTGGGCATGGACCTGCCACAGACCGGGGTCCCACCCCTGACCAAGGAGTCCAACAACGAAGAGCGCGCGCTGCGCTTCCAAGCCCTGTTGCGTGAGAATCAGAACATCAGCACCGCGGGCTACGTCGAGGACCTGCTGAAGATCTGGAGGCGCCTGGGTGGCACCTTGTCGTACGGCACCGGCACAGATACCAGCTGCTACCCCCTCGTCTGGGACGAGACCAGCATGCCTGGGCACAACCTGTGGCCGATGGTGTTCTACCCGCTCAGCGGCAAGGTCGAGATTGTCTTCCAGCACCTCGGGAGCCGTCCGCCCTTCGACAACCTCAACCTGCGGCGCGAACTACTCACCCGGCTGAACACCATCGACGGCGTTCAACTCGCCGAGGTGAAGCTCGATATGCGACCGTCGTTCTCGATGGACCTGCTGGTCGGGCACGGCGCCACAACGATGGGCTCAATCCTCGAATGGTTCTACGGTTGCGCCCAATCCTGGCTCCTCAACGAGTCGGGACTCCTCCCCCTCCCGAACGAGAAAGACTGACACGCACAACAGGCCCGACCTACTTCCTGTGACCCCGGCGGCAGGCCGGGGTAGCCGCTGAGGAAGCGTTCGGTGGATGGCGTAGCAGTCTCCTCGCACCATACGAGCGATCTCGTAGCCCTCTCTTGTAACAGTCAAACGGCGAAGAAGTATAAGAAGACGATCCGAGAGATCATTCTTCGCGTTTCGACATGCCCTCGAGAGGAAACCCAATGGGTTGGTTCAGCGATTGGTTCTCAGGTCGCTCTGCGTCAGGGTCACGACGGCCTGCTTCGGCTCCGCGTACCCGTATACACGTGAAGATCGACCCATACGCGCAGCCGACCCGCGAGGAAGAGCAGGTGGTGGCTCGCTCCGAGGCCAACATTCAGCGCCACCGAGCCGCCGATGCCGCCTCTCTCGTGGATGGGCGCCACTACGCCGAGATGGTTCCTCTTCTCGATCAGTACCGAACTCAGAAACGAGATGATGACGCACTGGCTCTGCTCGCACGGATCTTCCCCGCGATTGAAGCGCAGGCCCGGATTCTTGGAGACTCTCCCGCGCCTGGATACTACGAGCGCGCCGCGATCATCTACCGCCGGAAGAAGGACCATGCCGCCGAAGTGGCGATCCTTGAGCGATACGCCACACTTTGCCCGCCCGGCTTCGTCCACGAAGGGTTTGCTACGCGCTTGGACAAGGCCCGCAAGCTACTTTTAGGCCAGCAGTGAGGTGACCCGGGCCCTATTTACCGCGCGGTCCGTCTTGCCTGTGGGGCTCAAGAACTCGAATCACTTCCAGGGCAGAGGCCCTCGCCGGTGGGACGGAAGAGGTGAGGGCACCGAGCGGCTGGTTCGGGTCGCCTGGGATCATGTTTCGTGATCTTGTCCACGGTGTACGCCGTCACCCGGCGCCTGCTGTCCTTGCCCGCACTGCTGCTACAGAGCAGCGTCTCCAAGGAGGCGGAACTGCTGGTGCTTCGGCATCAGAACGCGGTCCTACGCCGCCAGGTCCCGCGGGTGCGGTACGAACCAGCGGACCGCCTGTGGTTGGCGGCACTCTCGCACCTGATACCCCGCCGCCAATGGAGGAAGATCTTCCCGACAACCCCGGCCACCCTGCTGGCCTGGCACCGCAAACTCGTGGCGAAGAAGTGGGACTACAGCAGACGTCGCCGTCCCGGACGGCCACCGACCGCGGCTGCGGTCAAGGCCCTCATCCTGCGCATGGCCGCGGAAAATCCCCGGTGGGGCCACCGGCGCATCCACGGTGAACTTCCCCGCCTCGGCCACAAGATCGCCGCCTCGACCGTCTGGAACATCCTGAACCAGGCCGGGACCGACCCCGCCCCGCGCCGCACCGGGCCAACGTGGAAGCAGTTCCTGACCGCCCAAGCCGAGCACATCGTCGCCGTCGACTTCCTGCACGTGGACACCGTCAACCTCAAACGCCTGTACGCCCTGATCATGCTCGAACACGGCAGCCGCCGAGCCCGCCTGCTCGGCGTCACCGCCAACCCCACCGGCCCATGGGCCGCGCAGGCTGCCCGTAACTTCCTCATGGACACCGACACGACGAAGCTGAAGTTCCTGATCCGCGACCGTGGCGGCCAGTTCACCGATGCCTTCGACACGGTGTTCGCCGATGCCGGCCTGCGTGTCATCAAGAGTCCACCCCAGGCCCCGAAAGCGAATGCACACTGCGAAAGGATCATCGGCACCTTACGCCGCGAACTCCTGGACAGAGTGCTCATCCTCAACGAGCAACATCTACGCCGAACGCTCACCCGCTACCTGGAGCACTACAACACGGTCCGTCCTCACCGCGGCATCGGACAGCTGTGCCCATCACAAGCCGAAACCGGACCGTCAATCCCCATCGACCTCGCCGGCCACCACGTCCACCGCAGAGCCATCCTCGGCGGCCTCATCCACGAGTACCAGATCGCCGGCTAACGCCACCGAGAACCGGCAGGTCAGAGGGCGAATCCTGTAATTGAGCCCCACAGGCTCGGCCGCAGCCTCGTCATGGACCTGCGGGATGTCGGCAGCGCGGCCAGGTTCCTCATCGGTGATCGGGACGCGACGTTCACCGCGGCCTTCGATGCCGTGCCGGCCGATGCCGCAATGCGCATCGTCACAAGCGGTGTCCGGATGCCACGGATGAACTCCCTCATGGAGCGCTGGATCGACGACCTGCCGGCGGGAGCTGCTGGACCGGACCTTGATCTGCAACCAGCACCATCTTCCCCATGTGCTGCGCGAGTTCGAGATCTTTTATAACGAGCATCGGCCGCACCGGGCTCTCCGGCAGGCAGCTCCGCTTCGACCGCTTCCCGATCCCAGCACCGACCCCGCCCGGATCACGCCGCTCGGCATCCGCCGACATGATCGACTCGGGGGAGTCCTGAAGGAGTACCGACATGCGGCTTGATCTGGCCGGATGATTAATCGGCACCCGCAAGCTCCCAGTGACTACCGACAGACAGCTCGACAGTCTCGCGACAACCTTAAGCGCGAATTTAAGAGCTTATCTGTCTCTGCTTAGATTTTCCTGTTACCCTTTGCCTCTTGCTGGCACCCATGAAGAGCATGGCTGACCGAGTAGGAGCTTGCCATCAGCATCAATGTCGATCCTCTGCGTTTGTCCAAGCCGCAGGACTCCAGCACGTACCTGGCCATCAAGACCGTCCAGGGAGGCCGCGCCGTCTACACCACCCGCGTCCCGCTCCTCGATCTCCCTACCATCCTCCCCGTCCCTGATCCGAACAACGTCGACAAGGACAACCGCAAGGTCGACCGCCTTCACGCCAAGCAGTTCGGCGAGTATCTCGACAGCAAGCAGGACTGGGTCGCCCCGGCACTCTTGGCCCGTGACAGCGGCGGCTGCTTCTTCGAGAAGGTCGACGAGCACGGCGCTGTCGGTTATCTCACCGTCCCGTGGGCGATCGGTGGCGTCGGTTCCCTTCGCACCATCGACGGCCAACACCGCGTGCTCGGAGTCTCCATCGAGAAGCAGCGCATCACCGACGCCATCGCCGCCGTAGACCGCGAGACGGCGCGCAAGGTCAGCCCGGAGAAGGGGGCCAAGCTCCAGGCTGAACGCGAGAAGCTCATCGACCAGATGAACCGGCTGAAGGCCGAGTACGTCGGCCTGGACATCTACGTGGAACTGGACCCGATCAAGGCCCAGCAGATGTTCGTTGACGTCGCTGACAACGCCAAGGGCATCAGTAGCGCCGTCCGTGCTCGCTTCGACAGCTACAAGGTCGCCAACCGCACCCTGTCTGACGTCATCGACCACCCGCTGCTGAAGGGTCGGGTCGACGCCGAGCAGGATCGCATGACCCTGAAGAACCCCAACCTCATGGGCGCTAAGCACGTCGCCGACATCACCCGCGCCGTCATCGCCGGGGCTGGTGGCCGGATCAGCAAGAAGGCCGAGCAGACTCTGACGGACGGCGAGGTGATCGAGCAGGTTAAGGACTTCCTCGACGTCATCTCCAACGCCTTCGCTGGTCTTTCCGCCGTCACCGAGGACGACCCCGAGAAGGAACGCAAGGCCGACGAGCTGACCATGGCCCAGCAGCTGCGCCGTACCTCGCTGCTTGGCTCGGTGGGCATGCTGCGCGTCCTGGGTGGCGTGTTCCGCGAGCTGCGCGCAGGCGATAACCCGGTGGAACTCGACGACATCACCGAGTTCTTCAAGCGCCTTGACCCGCACATGGCCGCACCGGTCACCGAAACCAGCATCTGGCGCACCACCGACGCGGGCGTCGACTTCGAGCCGAACGCCGCCGCACCCATCATGCGGACGCAGAACATCGTCCACCTCGTGGGCGTCATCACTAGCTGGTACAAGAAGGCCCCCACCTCCCTGTAGCCAACCGCACGACCAACGAAGGGCGCCCTTCCCACCTCGGGAGCGGTGCCCTTCGTTGTGCCCGGGAACGTGACGTCCCATAGATGGCGGGTGATGAGAGCAGCCTTACAGACAGGCCGGAGAGGTTTAGCTTGCACACCCTCGCAGGCATGATCACTGCTTGGGATAGGCGAAGCTTGCGTGTCTGCTCGGTTTATGCCTCTGTTCTTCCGCCGACTATGCGTGTCTCGCGCTGATCATCCAGGGGTAATCGCGATCCAGCACATCAGGTGGACATCGTCTTCGGTGATCTGCGGCAAAGGTTCCGGGGCGGTCTGACGAACCAGGCCGAGCCGATCCGCAAGCTCGGCCAGGTGATCTACTCTCTGCCTGGCGGTTCCCGGGTGGGCCAGGCCTGCACGGATGTCACGCAGGATCCGGGGGCTGTAGGGGGCTTGGAGACGTCCGATGAGGTCGTCCTGATCTTCACCAAGGTGGACACCATGCTGCCGGACCAGCTCAGCGGCATCCCGCATTACCTTGGGGATACGCGGCTGCAGGTTGGCCGGATCGGCATTATGCATCCAGGAATCACGAACGTGCCGCCTGGCATGCGTCCACGCGGGGAAGGCCGCCTGATAGATCGGGTTGTTCAGGGCCGCCGGGGTCTCGGGGCCGCCAGGGTCGGCGGCGGACAGACAGGACAGGGTGTCGTCCACGACGATGACACGCCCCTGCTCGTCATAGGTGACATTGAGATCGTCGGTGAGGGGGACGTATCGGAACCACGGCCGGGGATGGTCGCCGATCCGGGCGCAGAACACCAGACCTGGATGGATTCCCCCGACGCGGACGAACCCGGTACCGCTGCCCCAGGGCAGGCGCCGTACAGCGTCATCGATATGTGGGTTGGCGAGCTGGGCCTGCAGCCGACGCCGATACTCCTCACCGGAGAGGGCCGAAGCGCCGCCTGTCTCGAAGAGGGCGGCGTCCTCACGGCGGAGCCGGTCGATCTCCTCGCGGGCCTCGGTGAGGTTGATGTCACGGCCGACGAATCCGGGGAGGACTTCGCCGACTCCGGTGGCGGCGGACGCCTGCTTGAGCTTGTGCTGCAGCCGCTCTTCCAGGCCGAGGAAACGCTCAAGCTGCTGGTCGGGGAAGAAGCAGCGCAGGAAGACTTCCTGGTGGTCGGAGCCGATCCGGTCGATTCGGCCGTGCCGCTGGACGAGCCGCATCGGGTTCCACGGCAGGTCGTAGTTGACGATGTGCCGGGCCTGTTGCAGGTTGACGCCTTCGGCGAGCACGTCGGTGGCAATGATCAGATCGAATAGGTCCTCGTCGGCCCCGCCGCCCGCGGTACGGGGAGCGAATCCGGCAATGACCTGGGAACGTCCGGCCCGGTCCGGGCCGGAGGCGGTGGCGACCCGGCCGCGGTAGCAGGCGAGGCGTGGATCGGATTCGATCGCGGTCAGCAGCCGGCCGTGCACGTGCTCGACGGTGTCGGAGTAGTAGGAGAAGACGAGGACCTTGCGCTTGTCCCGGGTCTGCTGCTCGGTGATCCCTTCTGCTGCCGCCTCGGTCGCGATGGCCACGAGCTCCTCGACGAGCGCTTCGGCCTTGGGGTCGGGGCCGGCCTGATGCGCCTGCACCTCGTCACGGAAGGACGTCAACAGGGCGAGATCGGCCTCGACGGCGGCGCGAAGCTCCGGTACGTCGAACCCGTCGGCGTTCTTCACCCCATCGATGTCGTCATCGAGGACGTCGAGGAAGTCGTCGATGGTGTCGCTGTCGGAGGACGTCCACTCCCGGAAGGCATCACCGGTGAGGACCACCCCCTGGTCGAGCGCGGACAGGAACGCCTCATGACCACTGATCATCTTGTCCAGGGTGCGCTGGAAGGCGTAGGCCGATGATTCGAAGCGCTTGAGCAGGGCGGATCGCAGCAGTCCGGCGTTTTGCTGCTCGTACTGTTTCTCGCGTTCCCCGTGCTGGAAGCGGGAGGGCACGTAGCGGGCCAGGGTGAGGACTTCACCGGGAGCATCGAGGATGACCGCCGAGCCGTCGTCGTGGTGGTTCAGCTGGTCACCCAGGGCGATGGCGAGCCGGTCGAAGAGGCCGGGGAGCGCGTCGTCGAGGTTGTAGTCGACGCGGTGCACACGGGGCGTCGGGAAGCTGATCTGGCGCTCGACGCCGTTGATGACCACGCGGTCCCCGACATAGTGATTCCGGACGAATCGCCTGGTACGCCGGACCGCTACCTTGTCCAGGACGTCGAAAAGGTGCTCGGGCGACAGGTCGTCGGGATTCATCGCCATTGCTCGGTCGAAGTACCCCTTCAACGAGGGCACCCCGGAGTCGGCGAACGTCGCGTCGTTGGTGACGAAGTAGGAGATCAGGTTGTACAGGTCGTAGAGGGTGTTGTTGACCGGCGTCGCGGTGAGCATCACCAGCCGTTTCGGGGTGCTGCCGGCGAGCAGCCTGCGTAGCGCCTCGGCCCGCTGGGTGGTGGCGTTGCGCAGCGCGTGTGCTTCGTCGACCACGACCACGGCGTATTCATCGGGATCCTGGAGGGCCGCGCCGAGCTGTCCGGCGTTCTGCAGGCCGCCGGTCAGCTGCTCGTAGGAGACGACGTCCGCGCGCAGGTTCTTGTCGCGCAGGAATGGGCCCCAGGTGGAGTCGCGGAGCGTCGCGGGCGCGACGATGAGCGCCTTCTGCCGGTTAGTGATCACTGCCTCGTGCAGGATTTCCCCGGCGATGAAGGTCTTGCCGAGGCCGACCTCGTCGGCGATGATCACGCCGTTGAGCCGGTCCAGGATCCGCTGTGCGCGCCAGACTCCGTCGGATTGGAACCCGGTCAGGTTGAGCCGAGACCGCGTGCGGGCCGATTGCTCCTGCTCGACCTCCGCGCCGTACAGCTCGTACAGCATCCGCAGGAAAATCTCCCACGGCTGGTGCTGCTGCCACCGCGACTCATACAGGCCGGCCAGGTCGTAGGGCGAGGCCGCCTGCCACATCTCCTCAAACCAGTCCCGTACGGCCCGTACGGTGCCGGGCTGGTACTGGCCGAGGTTGAGCTCCTTGTTGCGGGCCAGCCCCGCGTAGGTGAAGTTGCTGGATCCGGCGATGACGCCGGGCATCCGGCTGTCCACGATGAACGCCTTGCCGTGCAGGAACCCCTTCTCGTACCGGCGGACCTCGACCCGGCCGGAGCGCAGCCAGTCGACCAGGCGCCGAGCGGCGGCATCGGCCTCGAAGGTGAAGCCGAGCAGGTCGCGGTCCTCCTCCAGGCGGCGCTGATGGCCTTCCAGTGCCCGCTTGACCTGCTCACGTTCGGCCCGTCGGCCCAGCCCGGTGGCCAACGGCCGGATCCCAGGTCGATCTTGGTCCGGATCGGCACCCAGCAACAGCCGAGCTGGACCAGTCTGCTCCAGCTCGTCAGCCAGTAGTCCAAACCCGCCCGGGTTGAAGTAGGCAGAGGCAATCGACACCGGCGGCAGCGAGACGAGGTGCGTGCGCATTCCCTCCAGCAGCGTATTGATCGCGTCAGCGACCGTCTGCCCGTCTTCGGGATGGTTGGTGGCGAACGTCGGCCGGAAGTCGTCGGAGGGTGTGACCGACACTGAGTCTTCTCCTGTCTCGGCCGCTGCTTCCGCATGGCCACTGCTCAATGACGATTCGGAGGCATGCCGATGGATCAAGTCATCGCTTGGTTCTGGGCGGTACATGACCGACGCCGAGTTCCACGCGCAAGTCCACCGGGAGCCCGGTCTCGTTGAAGTCCGCCGCGATCAGCTCAAGGGCCTGCTGGTCGAGGCCATAACCGTCCAGGGTCAGACGTTCCAACCGGGCACGGAGCGCCGTTTCGGAATCGCTCTGACCATCGGTGACGGTGATACCACCTGCCAGGCGGGTGTAGCCGTGACGGGCGAGCAGGCAACTCGTGATCTGAGCCGCCTCGTCGATCTGCTCGGGGGTCCAGCCGGGAAGAGGGATCTGGTTGATGACCGGAGCCGTGACATGTCGATCGACGAACCGGCGGGCCCACCAGTCGACCGCCACCGTGTTCAGCAGGCCCAGAAGGGCAAGCCTTTCGCTCGCGCTGGAATCAGGGTCATGCATCGCGGCGTGAATGTAGCCCTTGTTGTGAAGCAGCCCGGTCTCTGGTAGGGCAGCCACGATGATCGTGCGGGAGTCATCGCTGCGGCTCGGGTGTCGCACGATGATCATTGGATGTTGGTCGGTCAGGACAAACGTCCCCTGGTGCTTTTCCACTCCACGCCGCTTGGCGACGAGCGCGTCCAGGTCTCCAACGAACTGCTTGAACCCCTCGTCGGGATCGAAGCAGAACTGATCGACGTGTGCAGTCATCAGAATCTTCCACGAACCCACCTTCTCTTGGCGATCAGCGAGGCCCTTGTCTGGTCCGCTGCCACGAAAATCCCAGCGCGCGTCGTGTGTTGCCTTGATCCAGCCCTTGCCGGATGCCAGCCGGGGTTTGTCCCGCATGGTGTCGAACACCGGCCGGTCGGCAGCACTGGCGAACCAGGGGATGACGTGTGTCTCGGAGAATGAGGTGATGTCGTCCTGAGACAGGAGGATCGCCGTCTCATCCGTCGCGGCGGTGACGTCGGCGGGACTGTTGGCAACCCAGATACGGGTCACAGGTGTGTGGGTCGGCGAGGTACTCAGGAACGCCACGGCGTATCGTGGATCAACATCTTCGAAGATCCACTCGGCGTGGTTACGGCCCTGTACGATCCGCAGGTCATGTCGGCTGGTCAGCTCCTTGCGGAGGTTTTTCCATCCCGCTAGAACCATGCTCTGGCGCGGCAATACCAATCCCATGTGGCCGGAGTCGCGGCGCAGTTTGATAGCGCGCTCCAGCATCAGCTGTGCCAGCTCCAGATGCGTGCCGCCGCGGAGCGTGTACGACGTCTTGAAGAGATCCTGGAGAACCGTCCGATGGACCATCTCCTCCTGCTCCTGAACGGCCTCCACCGGATGAATCGCCCGGAGTTCCTCGATCTTCGCGTCTCGCACCTTGTCCCGCAGGGCTATCAGCCCGGGGAAGATCCCGGCCCAGAATGGGGCCGCCTCCCATCGGACTTTGTCCCACGGCGGGTTGCCGAGGATCACATCGAACCCGGGACGAGACCGCACGAAGATCTCGGGGAACTGGTAAGGCAGGTGAGTTACACCGAACCGGTCCAGCTTCCGGCGGATCGCCTGGGCCTGTTCGTCATCGGCGGAGATCGAAGCGATGGCCTCGTCGGCGTCGAGGGGAAGGGGAAGAAGTCCCAACCGGACGGCCACGGCCGCATCGAGGATGTGCTTGGCGTCGGCGGCGTCGATGAGCGCCTGCCGGTAGGCGAGCACGGCATCCTGCACCTCCGCTTTCTTGGCCTCATCGGTACGTGCCACCCGCTGGAGCCGTTCACTGGCGGTACGGAGAGCATCCTCGATCTTGTCGGCATACAGCGACATCTGTCCGAAGGTCGATTTCGGCTCAAGGACCTCGAGAGCTTCGGAGAGAGTGCCGATGCCGGTGAGGCTGTTACCGACGATCAGCCCGTGCTCTAGGGAGGACATCGGCAGGCCCGGCACGAAGGTGTGGATCCAGATGCCGAGACGGGCCAGCTCGACCGCCATGAGGTTGAGGTCTAGGCCGTAGATGCAGCGGCGGGCGATCTGGCGGCGCAGCAATGCGGAGGTTTCGATCTCTACTTCGGTGGCGTGATCGCCGAGGGCGTCGTGGGCGGCCTGGGAGAGCCGGGTCAGCTCGTCGCTGACGGCGGTGATGGGGTACTCGGCGAGGAACGCGGTAAACCGAGCCTCAATCCGGTCAATCGCCGCGACCAGGAAGTGACCCGAGCCCATCGCCAGGTCCGCCACCCGGAAGTCGAAGAACAGCTCGGCCGCCGCGGCCTCGTCTCCGACCTCCAGCAGCGCGCGGACCCGGCCGAGATGATCGGTGAGCGCCGGCTCCAGAGCGGCACCCAGCAGGTGCTCGACCGCGAATGATTTCGTGAAGTACGAGCCGGTCGACTTCCGCTTCCCGGAGCGGTTGTGGAAGTAGACCTGTCCAGCGGGGACTTCAACATGGTCGTTGTCATTCGCCGGAACGAAGGCTCCGTCCTTGTTTAGGGTGAGCGGATCCGGTGCGATCGACAGCGACGACTCCAGCAAGCCCTCGTAGAGGGTGCCGAATTCGCGGACGCTCAGCGAGCGGAAGTCCACCGGGCCCTGGGTGCCGTCGGGGCCGGTGTCCACCAGCAGGGCGCGCAGTGCGGGGCCGAACTCGGTGTCGGTCAGGCGCATGGCAGCCAAGGCTGCGCCGGATGGGCTGGAGTCCGGGTCACGGGAGAACAGGCCGCCGTTGTAGGCGGGTACGTCCCAGTTGCTGTTGCCGCTGTCCACGGCATTCCAGATGCTGAGCATGTCGTCCCAAAGGGCGGTAGCCGTACCGTCGAAGGACTGGGTGAGGTCGGCGGCGAAGTCCTTGGCCAGCGTCTTGATCGCGTGTCGGTCGTAGCGGGGGTTCCGCCCGTACGGCAGCAGTGAGCGGTCCTCGGCGTAGGCAACGAAGAGCAGCCGAAACAGGATCATCAACGTGCGGTGGTAGGCCTCCTGAAGATCCTCCTCGGTCGTGCCATTCATCTGCCGGGCGACCGCGACGGCAAGGCCGGGCACGACGTCGCGATAGACCCGCTCGCGGAGCCGGCCTCCGAGGTCGGCGGCGAAGTTCGAGGAGGCGCGCAGGATCTCGGTGACCGTCCCCTCGGGGGCGAGCGCCTCGGGCGAGAAGAGCAAGTGCAGGTAGGCTGCGTCGCTCTCGGAGAGCAGTGTCAGATCCAGCT
Organism: Streptosporangium sp. NPDC023615; assembly: GCF_040640155.1. Taxonomy (NCBI): domain Bacteria; kingdom Bacillati; phylum Actinomycetota; class Actinomycetes; order Streptosporangiales; family Streptosporangiaceae; genus Streptosporangium; species Streptosporangium sp. NPDC023615. The sequence goes on along the minus strand of NZ_JBFABE010000090.1, from coordinate 5,191 downwards.
CGGTGAAGGTCTCGCCCTGGCTCTTGCGGCCGACGCCGATGGTGGGGTTGACCGGGTGCAGCCGGATCTGGTTGCCGCGCAGCACGACCACCCACGGCAGGCCCTCCCGGGCGGCCACGGAAATCGCGTGTGAGATGGGAGAGACCGCTCCGAACCGGGGTGAAGGGCGGTCGAAGACCTCGTCGTGCTCCAGCAGGACGGCGATCGACCGGGAGGTGCCCTGATGGGTGAGGAGCAGCGCGGCCGACCCCCGGGCGGTCGTGCCGTACCCAAGCGCCTGGATCAGCGAAAGGCCGCTGAGGCCCAGCAGCGGACGGGCCGCCGCGGCGGCGGCGGGCCAGTCGGACCGGCGCGGGACGCCGTTACGGAGTTCGTGAGTGGCGAACAGGCCCTGATTGGTCAGACCTGGAGTGAGCTGCTCCTTGGCGGTGGTGAGGAGCCGCTCCAGGGTGCGAAGGGCGGTGTGTCGGTCTGGTTCGGCGAGCGCGGCACGGCAGATCCGGCCAAGCTGGTCCACGGTCAGTTCGGTGATCGGGTCGCCGTCGTTTCCACAGGCCGCTGCCTTCGTCGTGCCCGCGTCGCTGTACAGAACCACGAGCAGAACCGGAGACGGGCGGTTCCCATGCCGTAGCTTCCACAGACGACGGAGATCCTCCGCCTTGGGTGCGCTGGCCTCGCTGAAGGCAATCGCCACCTCTAGGGGCGCGTCTCCGTTGCCGAACAGAATCCGTTCGGTGGTCAGCTCGTGTGGTGCGCCCGTTGGTTCGTTCCACTGCAAGTCACGGGTGTCGACATCGTCCAGGAACTGCTCCGCGACATCTGCGATCACGCCCGCGACCTTTCACCCAACACGAAGGAGCACCAATTCTGGTTTGCCCCGGTAGGCGCGGATTGTCTAACAAGTTGATCTTATCTGGCAAGCAGGACTAAAGGAGCTTCTGCTGCAAAAATGGCTAAGCTTATAGTAGTTAATCACTTAACTCGCAAATGTTATTTAATGTAGTAAAAAGGGCATATGGGACGATTGGCTGCCTTGGAGAGAAGAGACGGCTGGGGTCTTCTGAGGCTTCCGGCCGGGCTCGTCTTCAGATTTGATAGCGAGGGGTTTGGCCGGCTTGCCGGGGTTGCGTCCGCGGACGCAACCGGGGATAGCTCGTGGGCATGCTGACCGCTCCTGAGGGTTAGAGCATGCAAGTCAACCAAAGCGACTCCATGGAAGCCGGGGAACATCACTTTCCAGCGTCTTGCGTCGCCTGTGGCTGCTTTCCGGGTTCCTATGGAACCAGGGCCCCGGCAAAGTGGAAGTTTGTCCGATTCGGTGGACTGTAGTCGAGCCCGCGTCACCGGATGACCTGCGATGACACTCTGGTCGACCAGTCGCTCGAAACGGACATCGCGGTACGTTCGTCGATTTTGCCGGGGCCCTGCCTATGGAACAACGACGGAACAGATCATGATCGAAGACACCCATGGCCACGCCTTTGCGTGGACGTGGTTTAACTGTTCTTATTTCCATTTTTAGCACATTCGCCTGTTATGCGAAGTTAGTCCATGCGTATCCGCCTTGAAGTGGCGCGGAAATCCCTACGCATTTCACTCCACTCCCTGATACCCTGACCGGCTGGCCTCCCCCGGCCACCGTCCAGGCCCCAAGCCTAGACGTCCCGCGTACTCGAAGGAGTGTGCGCTCAATGCCCGAGGCCGTCATCAGCTACGTCGGAGAGATGCCTTACAGGCCGGGCGGCGTCGTAGACCTGCACCCGTTCGTACCGTGCTTTGAAGCCAAGGTTGGCGGCGAGCCGCTGTTCAAGGTGTGGGTACAGCTGTCATTCGAGGGCAGCTTCAACGCCACACGGCAGCTCGAAGTGCAAGGGCTGTCGGAAGCCGCTATCACGGAGACGATAAGCCGGGCGCTGCTGCTGTACGGCACGCGCCGCCTGGAGCTGCTTGTCACCGAATGGTTGGAAATCAACAGCAAGCCCGTCAACCCCAGCGACGTGTGGGACCTAACCACCGAGAACGTGCAGGAGCTGCTCGCCCTGATACAGCGCAAGACGTGCGGCTCCCAACTGAAGCAGGGCCGCAACTTGTACTGCACCGCGGCCGCCACCAAAGACCCGAGCATCTCACGTGAGATCGACAGCCAGCGGGTTTCACCGACATCGACGCCGCTGTGTAACGCCTGCAAACTGCCGGATGACCGTTACCTCTGCTCCAGTCTTATCCATCCCCAAGTAGCTGGCTTGATTTCCGGCACTGGGTACGCCCGGACGCTTCAGGGCGCACTGTGCGACCAGGGCCAGCGTGACAACATCAAGAGGCCGGACCGTTGCTTCGCATCGGGAAATAAGTGCTGGCATCGCATAGTCGAGGTCGAACCGTCGGCCGCTCCCCCTGTCTCGCCGCTGGAGCTAGCCGAAGCGTTCGATGTGCTGGATGCGGTGTGGCGGTTAGCGTTCGACAAGAAGAAGCCGCTGTTGTCGCTCAGTACGGCGGCCACGCCTGCCGCCTTGTCGCTGGGATGCGCTACGCGGGCCGAGTTCGAAACGCGGATAAGCGACCTGGCCGACCTGATCGACCGCATCAAGGTGGACGACGCACTCTTGCGGCCAAGATCTGATGAGGAGCTGACCGGCAGCCTCAACCGTATGGACGACTGTCTACACCACAAACTACCGGCCGCGCACCATGCCGCCGTGGACAGGGCTATCCGAACTTTGCGCACTATCCGCCAGGCGCGCAACGCCGAACAGCACGGCATTACCGAGGGCGGCGGGCTGACAGCCAAGCTTCGAGCTCTGGGCATCCACGACGCACCGCCAAACTGGGGCGGCGCGTGGGATGTAGTCAGGGCGCGGGCGGTGGAGGCGCTGACCAGCCTGCGGCATGAGCTGATGAAGTGGGTGGATTCCAACCCTTGATGGAGACGGCCAAGGGGGCACCTCTTACAACACCAGATATAAAGGAAGATCTAGTCAGAGCCGGAACGGCTGGTCACGTGAGTGCCCCCGGCAGGATTCGAACCTGCGGCACCCGTTTTAGAAGAGCGCGGGTAGGGCTGCTTGCTCACGTGGGCTGACCTGCTGAAACACGGTGCTGGGCTCGTACGGCGCGCTTGATCATCCCGTGTATGTCCCGCGTTTCCCTGACTTCGGTCACCACGTCATCCGGTGGCAAGCCGACCCGGAGCGCAGGGCCCCCAGGCCCGAGACATCCGATGGGCGGGGCGTGTCAACCCGGTCCGGAGTGACCGTCGGCGCGAACGGCGGGGTGTGGGCACGACAGTGGGCGCGCCGGCGGTTGCTCCGGCGCGCGGGGGTCTGGGGGCTGCGAAGCCCCCAGCGGCAACGGTGCTCAGCCCGGCCGGCTCACGCTGCGGCGGGTTGCTGGGCCGCTGTGGGGAACGCCGCCTGTTCCCGGTAGGCCTGGCGGGTGGTCAGGCAGTGAAACAGGCACCCGAGGAAACGGTTGTAGAGGTTGCGCAGGGCGGCGGCATGGCGCTCGCCCTGGTCTTTGCGCCGGTCGTAATGGCCTCGCGCTCCGGGTGAGGCGGTCAGCGCGGCGAATGCCCACACATACCCCACCGCGGCCAGGCGCTGGTTTTTGACCCGGCGGTGCATCACGGCGCGGCTGCGTCCGCTGGAACGGGTGACCGGGGCCGCGCCCGCGTAGGCCTTGAGGGCTCGGGCGTCGGCGAAGCGGGTGCGATCGTCGCCGACCTCGCCGAGCAGTCGGGCGCCGGTCAGATCGCCCAGCCCGGGGAAGCTGGTGATGATCGCGTGGTCGGGGTGCGTGCGGAACGCGGCGATGGCGGCCTCTTCCAGGGCAGCGGCCGAGGTGCAGGCCGCATCCAGCACCGCCAGCAGCGCCAAAGTTTGGTGGCCGTAGGCCTCTTCGACGGGGCCGGGTTGGCGCAGGTGCTCGGCGCGCAGCCCGGTGTGGATCTTCTCGGTCCAGGCCTGCAGGTGGTAGATCCGGCCGCTGCGCTTGAGGGCAGCGCGGATCTGCGGCCGGCTCAACCGGGCAGCTGCGGTGGGGGTCGGGGCGATGGCCAAGATCGCGCGGGCCTCGCGGCAGCTGACTCCGCCCTCTTGGGCGGCGAACAGCTCCAGGAAGGCGGGGTAGTACTCGCGCAAAACCGAGCGCAGCTCGTTGCCAGTGCGATGCACGCGCCACACGGCGTCCTGCTGGGCGCGGGCCAGCACCGTGACCGCCTGGGCCTGGTGGGTATCGGCCGCAAGCGGCCGATGCATGGCCATGTCGGTGCGCAAGATGTTGGCCAGCACGATGGCGTCCTGGCGGTCGGACTTCTTGCGGGAGATCGCGTGCCGTTCCCGGTAACGGGAGGCGCTGAAGGGGTTGATGGCGAACACCGGGCGGCCGCAGGCGCGCAGGCACGCCACCAGCAGACCACGGGGCGTTTCGATCGCGACCGGAATCGGGGTGTCCGGACCGTCGCCGGCCTCGGCGAGCATGTCCAGGAGTTCCTGGTAGCCCTGCACGGTCTCGGTGATTCGCCGTTGGGCGATCACGGTTCCGGTCTCGTCCACCAACGCCACGTCGTGATGGCGCTCGGCCCAGTCGATTCCGCAGAAGACGCGCACTGTTCACCTCCGCTGCTCCGGTTGCTCCTTCTGCCCGTGGCGGGGTCGTGCGGCGCCCTAATGACAAGGCTCTGCGGCCTACCATCCGATGAGCCGTCGCTGACCCCGGCGACCCGTGCAGGCCCCGGTCTTGCTCAGAGCTGGCCACTCACCAACGTGTGAAAGGGGTTCCTCCTGCACAGGTGGGCTCACGCCACGGTCTATCAGGTGCGGCACGTCCCCGTCCGGCCGAGTCGGCAACGGCACCGGTCTCGGGCGAAAGATCTCGAAGATCTTGCAACGGAAGTAGGCATCCGCTTCGCTCCGCCGGACCGGGGACGTGCCCGCGACCGTCATTAGCACCGGAAGCGGCGCGGCAGCCGATCACCCCAACCCGTACGGCGGTTACCGAACTCACCTACAGACTCAGGAGGCTAACCCCGTCCTCGAACCCACCTGTCAGTCATGAAGCAGCGCGGACTAGACACCTTGGTCACAAGGGCGTTCGCCAACGAGACGGAAGCCCAACTCACTTAACTCGCCCAACTCGCTTAGAGCGCCTAACAGAATGAGTCTGACTGTGCTTTGATCTCTCGCTGTAGCGATGG
>NZ_JBFABE010000089.1:0-25502 GCF_040640155.1 Streptosporangium sp. NPDC023615 | reverse complement strand
ACGTCCAGGGGCTCGTGGCGCAGCGCGTCCCAGCCGACCTCGCGCACGGCCTCGGGCCAGGCGAACGTCCGCGCCCTGCCGCGCCCGTCGGGGCCCCTGCCGGGCACGAGCGGCACGACGTAGTCGTGGCGGCCGTGGACGAACGCCGTGGTCCACGAGCCGTGGACGTGCCAGAGCATGATCCTCATCGTCGTGCCCGCCCGCCCAGCGCCAGGACGACGGCCTCGGCGAGGTCGGCGGCCACCTCGGGCGCGGCGGCGACCTCGGCGGCCAGCGTCCCGGGGGTCGGCACCAGGATGCCGCGCGCGCCCGCGGTGGCGGCGGCCTCCATGTCGCCGCCGATGTCGCCGATCACGACGCAGTCGCGCGGGTCGGCGCCGAGCGCCGCGGCGGCCCGCAGCACCAGGCCGGGGGCGGGTTTGCGGCACGCGCAGCGGTCGCCGTCGTCGTGCGCGCAGACCGCCCACGTGCCGAACGGCCCCAGCAGCCGCTCGACCTCCGCGTTGACCCGGTCGAGCTGCTCGGGCGTGATCAGTCCCCGGGCGACGCCCGACTGGTTGGTGACCACTCCCGTGGGCACCCCCGCGCGGCGCAGCCGTTCCAGCGCCTCCCGCGCCCCCGGCACCGGCTCGACCAGGCCGGGGTCGGCGTTGTAGGGCACGTTCCTGATCAGTGTCCCGTCCCGGTCGAACAGGACGGCGGCCGGTGGCCGGATGTGGTGCATGAGCTGCGGCTACCCGGTCCCCGATCGGCCCAAACGACCACGGCGAGGCTCTGACCTCCTCGTTCGTCACGACGGCCGGTACGCGAGACGTCTTTGGAAGGGGAGAGCGATGAGGTTTCTGGGCATCAACGCGATCTTCCACGATCCCGCCGCGGCCCTCGTGGTCGACGGTGAGGTCGTGGCCGCCGCCGAGGAGGAGCGCTTCAGCCGCCGCAAGCACGGCAAGAGGCCGGTGCCGTTCTCGGCGTGGGAGCTTCCCGAGCGGGCGGCCGCCTGGTGCCTGCGCCAGGCGGGCCTGCGCCCGGAGGACCTGGACGCCGTCGCCTACTCCTACGACCCCGACCTGGTACGGCCGGGCCAGGCGGGGCTCGACGCCCGGTGGGAGGACCTGCGCACGACCTACGCCCGGCGGGCCCCGGCGTTCCTGGCCACCGCGCTGCCCGGCCTCGACCCGGCGCGGGTCTCCTACGTCCCCCACCACGTGGCGCACGCCGCGTCGGCGGGGCTGGCCTCGCCGTACCGGGACTGCGCGGTGCTGGTGTGCGACGGCCGGGGCGAGGCCGTGTCGCACCTGGCGGGGCACTACCGCGACGGCGAGCTGACCGTGCTGGCCGCCCAGGAGCTGCCGCACTCGCTCGGGCTGATGTACGAGGAGGTCACCGAGCACCTGGGGTTCCTGCGCTCCTGCGACGAGTACAAGGTGATGGCGCTGGCCTCCTACGGCACGCCCCGCCACCTGGCCGCGCTGCGCGAGCTGATCGTCACGACGGGCGACGGCGGCTTCAGGGTGGAGCCGGTCGACTGGGGCGGCTACGCCAAGGCCCTGTCGGACGGGGAGCCCTGGTCCGCCGACCACGCCGACCTGGCCGCCAGCGTGCAGGCCCGGCTGGAGGAGGTGCTTCTGGAGCTGGCGGCCTGGCTGCACGGCCGCACCGGCGACCGGTACCTGACGCTCGCCGGGGGCGTCGCGCTCAACTGCGTCGCCAACACCCGGCTGCTGTCGCAGGGCCCGTTCGAGGAGGTGTGGGTCCAGCCCGCGGCGGGCGACTCGGGCACCGCGCTCGGCGGCGCGCTGCACCTGGCCAGGGCGCACGGCGAGGTCACGGCGCCGATGCCCGGCGCCGACCTGGGGCGGGGCTGGAGCGAGGAGGAGCTGGCCGCGTGGCTGGACGTGGCGCGCGTGCCGTACACCCGGCCGCGCGACCTGGCCGCGGCGGTCGCGGCCGAGCTGGCCGCCGACCGGATCGTGGCCTGGTTCCAGGGGCGCGCCGAGTACGGCCCCCGGGCCCTGGGGCGGCGCTCGCTGCTGGCCCATCCCGGGTACGCGCGCAACACCGAGCGGCTGAACGACGTCAAGGGCCGCGAGCGGTTCCGGCCGATCGCGCCGATGGTGCTGGCCTCGCGCGCCGCGGAGATCTTCTCCCGGGGGCCGGCGTGCTCGCCGTACATGTTGTTCGTGCACGACGTGGAGCCGTCCTGGCGGGAGCGGATCCCCGCGGTGGTGCACGTGGACGGGACGGCGCGGGCGCAGACGGTCTCGGAACGGCGGGAGCCGCTGCTGGCCCGGATGCTGGGCGAGTTCGAGGCGCGCACCGGCCTTCCCGTGGTGGTCAACACCAGTCTCAACACCGCCGGGCGGCCCATGGTCGACGACCCGCGCGACGCGCTGGAGTGTTTCGGCTCCTCGCCGGTGGACGTGCTGGCGCTCGGCCCGTTCCTGGTACGGCGCGGGGAGGTGTTCGCCCCGTGACCCGCCCCGCGACCGACCCCGTGACCCGCCTCGTTACCGACCCCGCGACCGACCCCGTGACCGGCCCCGTTACCGGCTCCACGACCGGTCCCGTGACCGGCTCCGCGACCGGCCCCGTGATCACCGTCGTGGTGCCCACGGTCGGCCGGCCGAGCCTGGCCGCCACGCTGGCCGCCCTCCCGCCGGACCTGGAGGTCGTGGTCGTCGACGACCGGCCGCCCGGCCCGGACCGGGGCGGGCCGGACGGGGTCCCCGGGCACGCGCGCGTCGTCCGCTCGGGCGGGCGCGGGCCCGCCGCCGCCAGGAACGCGGGCTGGCGCGCCTCGCGGGGCGAGTGGGTGGTCTTCCTCGACGACGACGTGGTCCCGGGGCCGGGCTGGGCTCGGGCGCTGCCGGCCGATCTCACGGACCTGCCCGCCGACGTGGCCGCCTGCCAGGGCCGTATCGAGGTGCCGCTCCCGGCGGACCGGCGGCCCACCGACGCCGAGCGCGACACCGCCGGGCTGGCCGCGGCCGAGTGGATCACCGCCGACATCGCCTACCGCCGCTCGGTCCTGGAGCGGGCCGGAGGGTTCGACGAGCGCTTCCCGCGTGCCTACCGCGAGGACGCGGACCTGGCCCTGCGCGTGTCCGGGGCGGGCTTCCGCCTGGTGCGGGGGGAGAGGGTCACCCGCCATCCGGTACGGGACGACGGCTTCCTGGCCAGCCTGCGCCGCCAGCGCGGCAACGCCGACGACGCCCTCATGCGGCGCGTCCACGGGCCCGACTGGCGGAAGCGGCTCGGCGGCGCCCCGGGGCGCCTGCGCCGCCACGCGCTGACCAGCGCGCTGGGACTGACCGCGGCCGGGCTCGCGGCGGCGGCGTGGGCGGGCGGGCGGGGCGGTACGGCGCGGCCCGGCACGCGCGCGACCGGGCCGTCCGGGGCCGCGCGCGCGAGGACGGCCGGGGGTGCGCTCAGCCGGGCGGCCGGGAGGCGCGGGAGGACGGCCGGGCCCGCGCACGGGTGGATCGGCCCGGGGACCGCGCTCAGGTGGGCGGCCTGGGCGGGGCTGGGGTGGGCCGCGCTCACCGCGGAGTTCGCCTGGGCGCGCATCGCCCCCGGTCCCCGCTCCGCGGGGGAGGTCGGGCGCATGCTCGTGACCAGCGTGGCCATCCCGCCCGCGGCCTGCCTGCACCGCGTACGCGGTGAGCTGAGGGCACGCCGGTGAGCGGCGCCGTCGCCGGAGGGGTCGGCCAGGACGCGCGGGAGGGGCGGATCGCGCGGGAGGGGCGGATCGCGCGGGAGGGGCGGATCGCGCGGGAGGAACGAGCCGCGCGGGAGACACGGACCGTGCGGGAGGAACGAGCCGTGCGGGAGACACGGACCGTGCGGGAGACACGGGCGGGGCACGGGGGCCGGGTGCTCGTCGCCCGGACCGACAGCGCCGGTGACGTCCTGCTGTCCGGCCCGGCCGTCAGGGCGGTCGCCGCGTCCGCCGCGCACGTCACCTTCCTCGCCGGTCCGCACGGCAGCGCCGCCGCCGGCCTGCTGCCGGGGGTGGACGAGGTGATCGAGTGGCGTACCCCCTGGATCGATCCCGCCGCCCCGGCCATGACGCCCGGCCACGCCCGGACGCTGCTGGAGCCGGTCGCCGCCGCCCGCCCCGACGCGGCGCTGATCCTGACCTCCTTCCACCAGTGCGCGCTGCCGCTGGCGCTGCTGCTGCGCCTGGCGGGGGTCGCGCGGATCACGGCGATCAGCCACGACTTCCCCGGCTCGCTGCTCGACGTGCGGGTGCGGCCGGACGAGGAGCGCGACGTCCCCGAGGCCGAGCGGATGCTCGCCGTCGCCGGGGCCGCGGGCTTCGCGCTGCCTCCCGGCGACGACGGGGCGCTCGCCGTCCGGCGCCCGCTGCCCGCCACCGCGCACCTGACCGGGCCGCCCGGCTACGTCGTCGTCCACCCGGGGGCGTCCGTGCCCGCCAGGACCTGGCCGGCCGAACGGCACAGGCGGGCGGTCGCGGAACTGGCCGGCGACGGCCACCGGGTCGTCGTCACCGGCGCCCCGGCCGAGCGGGAGCTGACCGCGTACGTGGCCGGACGCGACGGTCTCGACCTCGGGGGGCGCAGCACGCTCGCCGGGCTCGCGGCGATGCTGGAGGGCGCGGCGGCCCTCGTATCGGGCAACACCGGCCCCGCCCACCTCGCGGCGGCGGTCGGCACGCCCGTGGTCAGCCTGTTCTCCCCCGTCGTGCCCGCCGGGCGGTGGGCGCCCTACCGCGTGCCGTGCGTCGTGCTGGGCGACCAGCGCGCGCCCTGCCGGGCCACCCGGGCGCGCGTCTGCCCGGTGCCCGGCCATCCGTGCCTGGCGTCCGTCGGCCCGGAGCAGGTCGTCGAGGCCGTGAGGGAGCTGATCGCATGAGAATCGAAATGATCTCCGAGCACGCCGATCCGATGGCGGCGGTGGGAGGGACCGACGCGGGCGGGCAGAACGTCCACGTCGCCGCCCTGGCCGTCGCGCTGGCCCGGCGGGGACACGACGTCGTCGTGCACACCCGCCGCCACGACCCGGACCTGCCGCCGTCGGTGTCCCTGGCGCCGGGGGCGACCGTGGAGTACGTGCCGGCGGGACCCGCCGTCCCGCTGCCCAGGGACGAGCTGCTCGGGCACATGCCCGCGTTCGCCGCCCATCTGGCCCGGCGCTGGGCCGCGCGGCCCCCGGACGTGGCGCACGCGCACTTCTGGATGAGCGGCGTGGCCGCGCTCGGCGCGGCGCGCGACGTGCCGGTGACGCAGACCTTCCACGCGCTCGGCGTGGTCAAGCGGCGCTGGCAGGGGGCGGCCGACACCAGCCCGCCCGAGCGGATCGCGACCGAACGCGAGATCGGCCACGGCGCGGACGCGGTGATCGCCACCTGCGCCGACGAGGTGGCGGAACTGCGCGCGATGGGCGTGCCCGAGGAGGGGGTGACGGTCGTGCCGTGCGGGGTGGACCTCGACCGGTTCCGTCCCGCGCGGCCCGTGACCGGGCGAGCCGGGACCTGCCGCGTGCTCAGCATCGGCCGCCTGGTACCGCGCAAGGGGGTCGACACCGTGATCGCGGCCCTGAAGGAGCTGGCCGGGGAGGTGCCCGGGGTGGAACTGGTGATCGCCGGTGGTTCCCCGGGCGACGAGGAGTGGCTGCGGCTGCGCTCCCTGGCCGCGGCGCGGGGCCTGTCCGGCCGGGTCCGTCTCGTCGGCAGCGTCGGCCGCGAGGAGGTCCCGGCGCTGATGCGCTCGGCCGACGTGGTGGTGAGCGTGCCCTGGTACGAGCCGTTCGGCATGGTGCCGCTGGAGGCGATGGCCTGCGGTGTCCCCGTGGTCGCCTCGGCGGTCGGCGGGCACCTCGACACGGTCGCCGGCTGCGGGCTGCTGGTGCCGCCGCGCGACCCGGCGGCCCTGGCCGGGGCGCTGCGCGACCTGTTCGCCTCCCCCGGGCGGCGGCGGGCCATGGGCGAGGCGGGTGTCCGCAGGACCAGGGAGAGCTACGGCTGGCCGTCCGTGGCCGGGCGGACCGAGGCGGTCTACCGCGCCGCCGTCGCGGCGCGCCGGGGCCGGCTCGCGGTATCGGGGGGCTGACCATGAACGCACATCTGGCCGACCTGACCGGGACCCTGGCGAGGATGGACGGGAAATGCTCCCTGATCCACGCCTGGGGCATGAAGCTGGCCACCGTCCTGGAGAACGGTGGAAGGCTCCTGGCCTGCGGCAACGGCGGGTCGGCGGCCGAGGCCCAGCACCTGACGGCCGAGCTGGTCGGCAGGTTCAGGAAGGACCGCCGCCCCTTCGCGGCGATACCGCTGCACGCCGACGGCTCCTCGGTGACCGCCATCGCCAACGACTTCGGGATCGAGGAGGTCTACGCCCGCCAGGTGCGCGCCCACGGCCGTCCCGGGGACGTGCTGGTCGCCCTGTCGTGCAGCGGCACCAGCCCGAACGTGCTGGCGGCGGCCAGGGCCGCGCAGCAGGCCGGGCTCGCCGTGTGGGCGCTGACGGGCCCGGCGCCCAACGCGCTGGCCGCGCTGAGCGACGAGGCCGTCGCCGTGCCCTCGCCCGACACCTCGACCGTCCAGGAGGTCCACCTCGTCCTGATCCACATGCTCTGCTCCGCGACCGAGGAGGCCCTCACGTGAGGCGCGCCGGGCCGCTGGTCGTGGTCGGCGACACGGTGCTCGACGTGGACGTCGAGGGCGAGACGACACGCCTGTGCCCGGACGCGCCCGTACCGGTCGTCGACGTCGGCGCCGAGCACCTGCGGCCTGGTGGCGCCGGCCTGGCGGCCCTCCTGGCCGCCCGCTCCGGCGCCGAGGTCGTCCTCGTCACCGCGCTGGCCGACGACCACTCCGGCCGGGTGCTGGCCGGACTGCTGACCCCGCACCTCGGCGTGGTGAGGTCGCCGCTGCGCGGCACGACGGTCCGCAAGACCAGGGTCCGGGTGCGCGGCCGGACGCTGGTGCGGCTCGACACCGGCGACGGCACGGCACCGGCGGACCGGCCGGGGACGGCGGCCCGCGTCCTGCGCGGGGCCGGGGCGGTGCTGGTCTCCGACTACGGCAGGGGCGTCGCGGACGCGGTGCGGGACCTGCTCGGGGACCTCGGCGCCCTCGGCGTGCCGGTCGTGTGGGACCCCCACCCCCGCGGGGCGCCGCCGCCGCCGGGGTGCACGCTGGTGACACCGAACGAGACGGAGGCCGCCGCGCTGTGCGGGCGGCCGTCCGGCGACCCCGGGGAGGTCGCCCGCCACCTGGTGGCGGCGCTCCGCGCCGAGGCCGTGGCGGTCACGCTCGGCGCCCGGGGCGCGGTCCTGGCCGGCGCGGACGGTCACCGCTCGCACCTGCCGGCTCCCCCGCCCCCCGCCCGCCCGTCCGCCCGCTCGCCCGCCCTGTCGCCCGGGGACCGCGGCGCTCACGGCACGCACGACACGTGCGGCGCGGGCGACCGGCTGGCCGGGGCCGCCGCGCTGGCGCTGCGCGAGGGCGCGGCGGTACGGGACGCGGTCGCGGCCGGGGTGCGGGAGGCCGCGCGGTTCGTGAACGACGGCGGGGCCGCGTCGATCCGGCCCGTCCTCCCCCGGGCGCCCGCCGCCCCGGGCGGGAACGGCCTCGGGACGGCCCCGATCCGCCCGGCCGTCCTCCGGGCGGCGGTCCTCACGGACGGGGGCGGCGCCGGGGCCGCGCCGGCCGCTCCCGCCGCCCCGCCGGGACCGGCCGCCACGGGAGCGGGTGACGGCCCGCGCGACGCGCTGGAGACCGCCGAGGCGGTCAGGGCGCGGGGCGGGCGCCTCATCGCCACGGGCGGCTGCTTCGACCTGCTGCACGCCGGGCACGTCAGCCTGCTGCGCAGGGCCCGCGCGCTGGGTGACGCGCTGGTCGTGTGCGTCAACTCCGACGCCTCGGTGCGCCGGCTCAAGGGACCCGGCAGGCCGGTCGTCGGCCTGCACGACCGGGTCGAGGTGCTGCGCGCCCTTGGCTGCGTGGACGCCGTACTCGTGTTCGAGGAGGACACCCCGTGTGCGGCCGTCGAGCTGCTCCGGCCCGAAGTGTGGGTGAAGGGCGGCGACCACGGCGGCCGCGTACTGCCGGAGACGGCGGTGCTCGACCGGCTGGGCGCCGAGGTGGTCGTGCTGAGCCGTGTCCCCGGCCGCTCGACGACCGGACTGATCGCGGCCGCGCAGGCGGCCTCCTGACCGCCGCCTCACGGGCGGCACGCCGAGAGGGGAACACCGATGCTGGGGAACACTCTGATCACCGGAGGAGCGTCCGGGCTGGGGCAGGCGACCGCGAGGGCCGTCGCCAAGGCGGGCGGGCGGCCGCTCGTCATCGACCTGCGAGCCCCCGGCGACGGCTTCGACCACGTGACGGCCGACCTGTCCGACCCCGAGGGGACCGTACGCGCCGTACGGGAGCTCGCCGCGCTCGCCGGGGGCCTGGACGGCGTGGTGACCGCCGCGGGCGTCGACGCCTGCGGGCCGCTGGCCGAGGTGCCCCCCGACGACTGGGAACGGGTGATCAGGGTGAACCTGCTGGGCACGGCGACGGTCGTGCGGGCGGCGCTGCCGTACCTGACCCAGGCGCGGGGCCGGGTGGTGACCGTGGCCTCCACCCTGGGGGTGCGCGCGGTGAGCGACGCCACCGCCTACTGCGCCAGCAAGTTCGGCGTGGTCGGCTTCACCCGGGCGCTCGCCGCCGAGCTGGCCGGCACGGTCGGGGTGACGCTGCTGGTGCCCGGCGGGATGAGGACCGCCTTCTTCGACAACAGGACCGAGCAGTACCGGCCCGGCGCCGACGCCGAGCTCAACCGGCCGGAGGACGTCGCCGACACCGTGGTCTTCGCCCTCGGCCGGCCGCCCGGCTGCGAGGTGCGCGAGCTCGTCGTCTGCCCTTCGACGGAGCCCTCATGGCCCTAGAGGTGCTGGTGCTGCGCGGGCTCGGGCTCGGCGACCTGCTCACCGCGGTTCCCGCGCTGCGGGCGCTGCGCCGCGCCTTCCCCGGCGGCCGGATCACGCTGGCCGCGCCGGCCGTCTACCGCGAGCTGATGGCCCGCACCGGGGCGGTGGACGATCTGGTCGACGTCTCGGGGCCGGGCCCGGTGCCGTACGACGGGCCCGACGTCGCGGTCAACCTGCACGGCAGGGGGCCGCGGAGCGTCGGGGCGCTGCGCCGCACCCGGCCCGGCAGGCTGCTGAGCCACGAGGTGGACGGCGGCCCGCCCTGGCGCGAGGCCGTCCACGAGGTACGGCGCTGGTGCGACCTGCTGGAGTGGTACGGCCTCCCCGCCGACCCCGGCGACCTGTCCCTCGGGACCTCGGACCTGCGCGGCCCCGTCGTCGTCCATCCGGGGGCGGCCTCGCCGGCGCGCAGGTGGCCGTCGGGGCGGTTCGCGCTCGTCGCGGCCGCGCTGCGCCGCACCGGCGCCGACGTCGTGGTGACCGGCGGCCCGGCGGAGACCGCGCTGGCACGCGAGGTGGCCGGGCTCGCGGGCCTGCCCGCGGCGAGCGTGCTGGCCGGGCGGACAGGACCGGCCGGGCTGGCCGACCTGGTCGGCGGCGCCAGGCTGGTGGTCTGCGGCGACACCGGCGTGGCCCACCTGGCCGCCGCGTACCGCACGCCCTCGGTGGTGCTGTTCGGCCCCACCTCCCCCGCGCTGTGGGGGCCGCCGGTCGGTGGCCCGCACGTGACCCTGTGGGCCGGCCGCACCGGCGACCCGCACGCCGCGGCGCCGGACCCCGGCCTGCTGGAGATCGAGACACCCGAGGTCGTCGACGCGGCCCTGGAACTGCTGAAGGTGAGAGCATGATGAGAGCGGTCGTGGCCGGCGGCGCCGGATTCCTGGGGTCCCATCTGTGCGAGAGGCTGCTGGCCGGTGGCGCCGAGGTGGTCTGCATGGACAGTTTCCTCACCGGCTCGCCCGACAACGTCTCCCACCTGCTGGGGCGTCCGGGCTTCCAGCTCGTCGAGTGCGACGTGACGGGCTTCGTGCACGTGCCGGGCGAGGTGGGCATGGTCCTGCACCTGGCCTCCGCCGCCTCCCCCGCCGACTACCTGGCCTACCCGATCGAGACGCTGAAGGTGGGCAGCCTGGGCACGCTGCACCTGCTGGACCTGGCGAGGGAGAAGGGCGCCAGGTTCGTGCTGGCCTCGACCAGCGAGGTCTACGGCGATCCGCTCGAACACCCCCAGCGCGAGACCTACTGGGGCAACGTCAATCCGGTCGGCCCCCGGAGCGTCTACGACGAGGCCAAGCGGTTCGCCGAGTCGCTGACGGTGGCCTACCGGCACTCCCACGGCGTCGACACCGGCATCGCGCGCATCTTCAACACCTACGGGCCCCGGATGCGGCCGTTCGACGGCAGGGCGATCCCGACGTTCATCAGGCAGGCGTTGCGCGCCGAGCCGATGACGGTCACCGGGGACGGCCGGCAGACGCGTTCCATCTGCTACGTCGACGACACCGTCACGGGCATCCTCGCCCTGGCGCGCCGCGACGTCGCCGGACCGGTCAACATCGGCAACCCGGGCGAGCTGACGATGACCGCCCTGGCCGAGACGATCCGCGACCTGGCCGGCTCGGCCTCGCCGATCGAGTACGTCCCGCGTCCCGCCGACGACCCCCGGGTGCGCAGGCCCGACACCACGCTGGCAGCCCGGTCGCTGGACTGGCACGCCGAGATCGACGCCGCCGAGGGGCTGCGCCGCACGATCGCGTGGTTCCGCGCCGAGCTGGAACGCGGCGGCACCGACGGGGCCGTGGGGGCCGTGGGGGCCGTGGGGGCCGTGGGGGCCGTGGGGGCCGTGGGGGCCACCGACGCCACCGGCACCGTCGGCACCGAGGCCGACGGTCCGGCCCGGCCGGTCGGGAGGTCCCGATCGTGCGGGTGACGGTGGTGGTGGCCAGCCGGAACCGGCGCCGGGAGCTGGAGCGCTCGCTGCCCCACCACGAGGGACCCGTCATCCTGCTCGACAACGGCTCGTCCGACGGCACCGCGCCCGCCGTACGACGGGATCTCCCGCACGTCGAGGTCGTCGAGCTGGGCCGCAACCTCGGCGCTCCGGCCCGCAACATCGGGGTGCGGCTGGCCGGCACCCCCTACGTGGCCTTCGCCGACGACGACTCCTGGTGGGCAAAGGGCGCGCTCACCCGGGCCGCCGGCGTGCTCGACGCCCACCCTCGCCTGGCGGTGCTGGCGGGACGCGTGCTGGTGGGCGCGCGGGAGCGTCCCGACCCGATCTGCGCGGCCATGGCCGCCGCCCCCCTGGGCTCCGAGCCGGACCTTCCCGGGCCGAGCGTCCTGGGGTTCCTGGCGTGCGGGGCGGTGGTGCGCCGGGACGCCTACCTCGCCGCCGGGGGCTTCGACGACGTCGTCTTCTTCTTCGGCGAGGAGGAGCGGCTGGCCCTGGACCTGGCCGCGGCGGGCTGGGGACTGGCCTACGTCCCGGACGTCGTCGCCCACCATCACCCCTCCCCTTCGCGCGACCCGCGGGGCAGGCGGATCCTCGCCGCCCGCAACGCGGTGCTCACCGCGGTGCTGCGACGCCCGTGGCCGGTGGTCGCGCGTACCGCGCTCGCCGCCGCGCGGGGTGGTCCCGAGGGCCGGCGAGGTCTGTGTGGCGCCGCCGCGCGGCTGCCCGCGGCGCTGGCGGGCCGCCGCGGGCTGCCGCCGCCGGTCGAGGCGGCTCGGCGGCGGCTCGGCGGTGCCCCTCAGCCACCGCCCGTGTCCTCGCCTTCGCCGAGGCCGCCCGCGACCCGCTTCGGGAGCACACCTGATCCCGGCGCGACGGCCGGGCCGCGACCGCAGTGGGGGCACCCGGGGCGCCTGCGCAGGTGGTAGGCCAGGGCGGCGGCGGCCAGCAGCAGCCCGCCGGCGACACAGAGAAGCTGGTTGACCACCGGCCACGGCCAGGCGTCGGCCAGGGTGGTGCCGCCCAGGCTCAGGTCGAACAGGGGCGCCGCCAGCAGCAGCGGGGTGTAGGCCACGCCCATCATCACCCTGGAGTCGGGGATCACCAGGACCAGCAGCACGACCATGGGCCAGGCCAGGCCAGGAACAGGGGCACGCGGCCGGTCGCGCCGCGCCCGCCCGTCAGGGTCAGGGCCAGCGAGACGAGCAGGCCCAGCGCGCCGAAGGCGGCGATCCACCAGCCGCCGGGGTCCGGGACGGCGCCGGCGAGGACGGACAGTTCCCGGTCGAGGTCGGGATCGGACGCCCCCCAGGGGATCCGGGCGCGCCGAGCGCCCAGGACAGGCCGAGGGCTCCGTAGCCGAGCGACCACAGGGCCGCCGCGTACCCCTGCCAGGGGGGTCGGTGAACGCGCCGGTCCGGCGCGGTGATCGTTGTCATGTGACCAGCGTCCCGCCGGGGGCCGGGCACCGGCCATGTGCCGTTCGGCAGGTCCTCGCGGCCCTCGCGCCCCGCGGCCGTGTCCCTGGCGGTCACCGCGGCCCGCCTGACGGGGCATCCCCTGCCGTACGACGCGGGCATGCCCGGGCTGGCCGAGAGCGTGACGCTCATGGTGCTGGCCGGCCTGACCGTCCGATGGTCCCCGGTGCGGGGGGCGGCGGTCGCCGGCGCGCTCGCGGGCCTGGCGTCCGCGGTCTGGCTGCTGCGGTTCATCTCGCCCTCGTCCCCGCTCGAAGGGGTGGGGGCCTGCGCGTTCTGGTCGATCGGCACGATGGTCGCGGCGGGCTGGGGAGCCTACCTTCGCTCCCTGGACGCCCGGCGGGCCCGCGCGACGGCCGACGACCGCGCCGCCCCGCGCCTGCGGCTCGCGGGAGACCTCCACGACTTCGTGGCCCACGACATCAGCGAGATGGTGGCGCACGCGCAGGCCGGCCGGGTGGTCGGGCCGGGCGATCCCGGGCAGGCGCTCGCGGCCCTGGAACGCATCGAGAGGGCCGGGCAGCGGGCCATGTCGGCGCTGGACCGGACCGTGCTCATGCTGCACGGGGACGAGCTCGCCACCACGTCACCGCTGCCGGGGCTGACCGAGCTGTCCGGGCTCGCCGGCCGGTTCGCCGCGGCCGGACGCGCACGCGTCCGGGTGAACCTGGACCCGGACCTGGAGGGGAGGGTGCCGCGCGAGACGGCCGCCACCGCGTTCCGGATCGTGTCGGAGTCCCTGACCAACGTGCGCCGCCACGCCCCGGACGCCACCCTGGTGGACGTCACCGTCACGGTGGAGTCCGCCGCGCTCGTGGTCACGGTGCGCAACGACGGGGTCGCCGGGCCGGGTGAGGACGGACGCGGCGGGTTCGGCCTGCCGGTCCTGGCCGACCATCTCGGGTCGCTGGGCGGCCTGCTGCGCGCCGGCCCCGTACCCGGCGGGTGGTCGCTGGCGGCCCGCATCCCCCTGGCACCATGAGCGACATGCCGATCCGCATCCTCGTCGCCGACGACCAGGAGGGCATCCGCACCGCCTTCCGGCTGATCCTCGACGCCCAGCCGGACATGACCGTCGTCGCCGAGGCCGCCGACGGCGTCACCGCCGTCGAGACGGCCCGCCGCCTGCGTCCCGACGTCGTGCTCGCCGACATCCGGATGCCTCGCGCCGACGGCATCGAGGTCACCCGCGCCCTGGCCGGCACCGGCGTGCGCGTCGTCGTCGTCACGACGTTCGGGCTGGACGAGTACGTGTACGCCGCGCTGGGCCACGGCGCCGCCGGGTTCGTCCTGAAACGCTCGGGTCCGGCCCTGCTGGTGGAGGCCGTACGGGCGGCCGTGAACGGCGACGTGCTCATCAGCCCGCAGCTCACCCCACATCTCCTGGACCGGGCCGGCCTGTCGCCCGAGGAGACCCCGCCCGGTCCAGGAGACGCGGGGCTGACCGAGCGCGAGACCGAGGTCGCCCTGCTGGTGGCCCGGGGCAGGACCAACGCCGAGATCGCCACCGAGCTCTTCCTGTCCCCCGGCACGGTCAAGAACCACATCGCCGCCGTCCAGCGCAAACTGGAGGTCCGCAACCGCGTCGGCATCGCCTCCTGGGCCTGGAGCACGGGCAGGCTCCGCGCCCGCCCCGGCCGCACCTGACCGCACCCGACCGCACCCGACCGCACCGGTGGCCGTCCCTCTGTCCACGAGCGGTGACCTCAGAGCCGGTCGTTCGTGCCGGCCGTTCGGGCCATGGGGGCCGACGGCCTGCATCGGCGTCCTCTTCCGAACCCGGGCCCCTCGCGTAACGGTCGGTCGTACTTCGTCCAAGTACGGGTGTCCGAACGTACGACAGAGGGAGTGACGCCGGTGCGCCTCAGACAGACGGGACCCGCGGGCATCGCCCGCGATCCCGAGGCATTCGAAGTCTTCTACAGGCGCCACTTCGACGCCGTGACCCGGTTCCTGGCCAGGCGGATCCCGGACCCGCACACCGTGGCCGACCTGACGGCCGAGGTGTTCCTCGCCGTGCTCGACTCGGCGCACACCTACCGGCCCGACCGGGGCAGCGAGACCGCCTGGTTGTACGGGGTGGCGCGCAACACGCTGCTGGCCGAGCGGCGGCGCTCGGCACGCGAGCTGCGCGCGGCCGGCCGGATCTCGGGGCATCGGCTGCTCGAGAGCGACGACGTGGCGCGTCTGGAGGAGCGGATCGACGCCGAGTCCCCGGCCCGCCGGGCGCTTGAGGCGATGGCCGCGCTGCCGGAGAAGGACCGTGCCCTGCTGGAACTGGTGGCCGTCGACGGCCTCACCCCCGCCGAGGCCGCCACCGTGCTCGGCATCCGGCAGGGCACCGCCCGCGTCAGGCTTCACCGGGCCAGACGGTCCGTCCAGCAGGTTCCCGGCGTCACGCCCGTCATGGAAGGAACGAGATGAACGACACGTTCGAGGAGAGATTGCTCGCGGAGCTCAGGACGGAGATCGCGGCGCGGGCGGAACAGGGCCGCGCCCCGGTCCCGGGCCGGTTCGCCGGTCGCCGGTTCGCCTGGGCGGGAGCGGGGGTCGCGACGATCGCGGCGGCCACGGCGGTCGCCGTGCCGCTGGCGATCGGATCACCGACCCCCGCCTACGCGCTGACGGAGAACGCGGACGGGTCGATCAACCTCACGATCAACGAGTTCCGGGATCCGGAACAGGTCGAGAGGGAGCTGGCGGAGCTGGGCGTGCGCGCCGACATCACCTACCTGCCGCTCGGCAAGCGCTGCGGGAACGCCCGCGCGCCCTTCGTGAAGGGCGACAAGGCCGATGTGAGCGCGGAGGACCTGTCGAGCAAGGACCCCGTCGTCCAGGCGAGGATCAGGAAAAGGATGGAGAATCTCCCCTCCGCCAGGGCGATCCGGCCGAAGAACGGCATCACCATCCACCCACGGCACATCGAACGCGGGCAGATCGTGATGATCGAGGTTCAGGAGAACCCGGTGGAACCCACCGTGGAGCGCCCCGGGGTCGCGTGGGGGTTCACCGGCCGGCTGACGGAGGGGCCGGTCGCGCCCTGCCAGGTCGTCGACGACCCCACGGCGTTCGACATCGGTGACGGCACGCCGCCGCCCGGCCACTGATCCCGCTCACCGCGCGGGCGGGCACGCGCCGGGGGGCACCGTGACGGCCATCGTCAGCATATGTTGACGCCTTGGTGGGCGTCAGCATATGCTGACATCGTGTCCATGAGCACCGATATCGAACAGGCCGTGCACGGCACCGATCCGGACGCGGCGCTGCGCGCGGTGGCCCGCCTGCGCCGGCTGGTGGAGCAACTGGAGGCCGAGCACGTGGCGGCGGCGCGCCGGGCGGGGTGGTCCTGGCAGGACATCGCCGCCCGGCTCGGCGTCACCAAGCAGACCGTCCACCGCAAACATCACCGTTCCCAGGAGGACTGATGTTCAGAGGCGACCATCCCGAACTGCGCCGGACGCTGGGCCTGGCCCTGAGGCTGGCGCGCGACCTCGGACATCCCCGTACGGGCAGCGAGCACCTGCTGCTCGCCCTCACCGGGGGCGGTGACACCGACCTCGGCGACCGCGTCGGCGTCGGCGTCGGCGACCGGACCGGTTACGGCGTCGGCGGTGTCGGCGTCGCCGCCGTCCTGGCCGCGCACGGCGCGACGTGGGACACCGTCGGTGAGGCCGTCCGCGAGGTGGCGCCCGCCGGAGCCGGCGCGGCGGCCGACCGGGACACCCTGGCCGCGCTCGGCGTCGACCTCGACCGGCTGCTCGGCGCCTCCGGGACGAGGGCGCTGGACCGCCCGCCCGCACGCGAACCGCTGTTCCCGCTGGGTGCGGCCGGGGCCCGGCGCCGGTGTGCCCGGACGAACCCGCCGCTGGGCCTGGACGCCCAGGCGGCCTGCGAGGCGTCGCTGCGGCTGGCGCTCGCCCGCCGGGAGCGCGAGCACCGGCCGGAACACCTCGCGCTGGCGCTCGTCGCGCTCGACCCCGGCGTGGCCCGGGTGCTCGCGGCCACCGGCACCGACGCGCACGCGCTCCTGACCGCCCTCGCCACCGCGTTCCCGCCTCCGCGGCGTTCCCTCCCGCTGCGCGTCGAGCGACGGCTCGCCCGGCGGGTCCGCCACCGCGACATCGTCCGGCGCTACGCGCACACCACGGGGCGCGCCGTGGCGTCGGGTCCCGCCCTCGCCGCGCTCATCGACGGCTGACGGCACCCGCCCCCTTCGTCACGACCCCGGAACCCGGTCCCTCCCCGTCGTCACCCCGCTGGTCCCGGGCCGCCTCGCCCTCGCCGCGCTCGCCGCCGACACGCGGCGGGCCCGGGTGACTCCTCCGAATTCACCCGGGGCCGCGACCTGAGCCGGTCACCGTGGCGCGGGGACCACGTCGAGCGCGGGGACCGCTTCGGCTCCGCGAGCCTGCGCGATCCGCGGCGTGACCGCCCGGTGGGGGGTCGCCGGGGTCAGGGGGTCGGAGTGGGGGTGAGAGTGGGAGTGGGGGTGAGGGTGGGAACGGGGGTCTGCGGGGGCGGCGCGGTGTCCGTCACCGTCGGGGTCGGCTCGGGGGTGGGGAAGTCCGTGGGCGGCAGCGGGGTCTCGGTGGGCGGCGGCAGGGTGTCGGTGGGCGTCGGGGTGGGGGTGGGGGCTGGGACGGACGGCGTGGGACAGGGCTTGGGGGCCCGCCACTTCTTGCTCGGCCGCCACGGCTTGTAGGACCACCAGCTGTCACCGCGCCAGAAGTTCCTCTTGGGACGCGTCAGGTCGAAGACGTAGGCGGCCGTCGCCGTCTCGCCCACGTTCGTCGCGGTCAGCGTCACCCAGTCGCCCTGCTTCACCTCGTTGCCGCGCCGGCCCGCGAGGGTCCGGGTGGAGTCGGTCATCGCGTACGCCTTCTCGAAGCCGTCCTGGCTGCGCACGGTGATCGAGTCCTCGGCCAGGGCGACGGCCTGGCCGGTCTGGGCGAACACCGTGAAGCCGCAGCCGTCGTCGCCCGGCAGGACGAACTCGCCGTGCAGCGTGCTGGGGAAGGCCAGCGGCGGTACGCGGGGCACCGGCTTGACGGTGGGGTCGGGGCTGGGCGACGGTTCCACGGTCTGGGTCACCGTCACGGTGGGGGCGGGTGGCTCGGTGGGGGCGGCCGTCTCGCTCGACGTCACCGACGGGGTGGGGGTCGGCGTGTCCGACGTCCCGGGGACGGGCGGGGGTGATGCCGACGCCGACGCGGACACCGCCACCCCGCTCGACGCCGCCAGCGCCAGGGCGGCGCCGAAGATCACGGGGCGTGAGACGCGCCGGCGCGGCCCGCTCGATCCGCTCGATCCGCTCGACGGGATCTCGTCTGACCTGTCCGGGTTCGTTCGCGTCACCTTGTCCTCCAGCTGGCTCGATCCGAGACCGGCGGCGGTACGGCGCGAGGGTGCGTGCGCCCGCCACCGGGACGGAGGACCACGTGCCCGGCTGCGATCCTCCGTCGAAGGGCGCGGAGGAGACTTCCCGCTTTCTCCGGACACATGCGGATGAAATCTGTGGGAGACCCCTGTCAGGTGATCTTCTCGCAGCTCACCGGCGACTTTCACGAATTCGAATCCGCGCCGCGGAACCGCGCTTCCCACGCCTTTGCGGCACACCCCCGCGGCGCCTCCTCCCGGACGGCCGGTCAGGCGGAGGCGGCGAACAGCCCGGCGACGACGCCCACGAGCGAGACGGCCGTCAGGACCGAACCGAGGATCACCGCGCCCCGCCGGCCGCGCCGCACCCCGAAGACGTACAGGAGCACGTACGGCAGGAAGGCCGTCACACCGACGCCGAGGAACGGCATGGTCAGCGCGGCCAGGACGCCGGCGGTGCCGGTCGGCACCGCGCGGTCGCCCTCGGGGGCGAGCCTGGCCCGCCTGACGTCGCCGGCGCCGGAGTCGGGCGAGGCGTCGACCGCGACGGCGCCGCCGCCGCCGTCGGGCGTGAAGCGGCCCCGGCAGTCGTGGCGCCCCTGCCCGAGGTCCTCGCACGACAGGACCGTGAGGGTGCCGGGGGTGCCGGCGGCGCCCGTGGCGAGCTTCCACCCCGGCACCGCGACGACGAAGCACAGTGCCGCCAGGCCCGCCCAGAGGACCATCAGGATCGCCATGCCGATCCGGCCGGGCGTACGGCCGGGCTCGGGCGCCGGCTGGAGAACGCTTGTCAGGGTGTCGAACGCATCGCTCATGGGGACAGGATGGGACGTCCCACTTGTGAACGACCTGTCCGGCACTTGAGGCCGCCCCGGACACCAACCGGGCCGGACGTCAGCCGCGCCGGACGTCAGCCGCGCCGGACGTCAGGCGGGGCGTCAGGACCCGTGACGCTTCGCCCTCTCCTCGGCCTCGGCGGCGTCGAGCTCGGCGGCCTCCTCGGGGGTGGGCGCGGTGCCGCCGAGGTGGCGGGGCTGCCACCAGACACCCTGCGGGATCTCCGGGTAGCCGCGCTGCGCCCGGTCGAGCATCTCGCTCATCCGCCCGTGCAGGTCGGCGGTGACGGCCCCGTAGTCGTCCCCCCGCTTGGGGTGCATGGGCTCGCCGATCACGATCGTGATCGGCACGTGCCGCTGGAGCAGGTTCCGGGGACGGCCCTTGGTCCACAGCCGCTGGGTGCCCCACAGCGAGACCGGGATCATCGGCACCTTGGCGCCGACGGCCATCCGGACCGCGCCGTTCTTGATCTCCTTGACCGTGAAGGAGCGGCTGATCGTGGCCTCGGCGAACACGCCGACGACCTCGCCGCCCCGGAGCGCCTTCAGCGCCGCGCCGAACGCGGCGGCCCCGGCCGCGCGGTCGACCGGGATGTGGTGCATGCCGCGCATCAGCGGGCCGGAGATCCGGTGGTCGAAGACCTCCTTCTTCGCCATGAAGCGCACCAGGCGCCCGGCCGGGCGCGCGGCCAGGCCGGCGAAGATGAAGTCGAGGTAGCTGATGTGGTTGCTGACCAGCACGGCCCCGCCGGTACGCGGGATGTGCTCGGCGCCTTGGATACCGATCTTCAGGTCCAGCGCGCGGAACACGGTCAACGCCGCCCCGACGACCGGGGGGTACACGATCTCAGCCATGGCTGAACCGTACCTCAGCTCCTCCCGGACCCGGATTCCCGTCGGCGCCTCCCGTCGCTCCCCGCGAGGGTCCAGCGCGGCTCCCTCCCGGCGCCCTCCTCAGGGTCCCCGGAACGCCTCCTCCAGCCACCTCGGCACGGCCGCCGTCACGCGGCCGATCCCGGGCATCGCGCGGCCGGTCCTTGCCATCGCGCGCGAACGGGGCGAGGTTGGGAACCGTGAAGAAGCTCATCAACGACGCCGGGACGGTCGTTCCGGACGCGCTGCGCGGTGTCGCGGCGGCCCATCCGGGGCTCCGGGTGGACGTGGACAACCAGATCGTGTTCCGGGCCTCGGGCCCGCGTACCGGCAAGGTGGGGCTGGTGTCCGGCGGCGGGGCGGGGCACGAGCCGTTGCACGCCGGGTTCGTCGGGTACGGCATGCTCGACGCGGCGTGCGCGGGCGAGGTCTTCACCTCGCCCGTCCCCGACCAGATGATCGAGGCCACCTCCGCGGTCGACGGCGGGGCGGGGGTGCTGCACATCGTGAAGAACTACACCGGCGACGTGCTGAACTTCCGGATGGCGGCCGAGCTGAGCGCCGAGGAGGGGGTGCGGGTGGAGAGCGTCCTCGTCGACGACGACGTGGCCGTGCGCGACTCCCTCTACACGGCCGGGCGCAGGGGTACCGGCGCCACCGTGTTCGTCGAGAAGATCGCCGGGGCCCTGGCCGAGACCGGGGCGCCGCTGCCCGAGGTCGCCCGGGTGGCCAGGGAGGTCAACGCCCGCAGCCGTTCCTTCGGGATCGCGCTGAGCTCCTGCACCACCCCGGCGGCGGGCAGGCCCACCTTCGAGCTCTCCGACACCGAGGTGGAGCTGGGCATCGGCATCCACGGCGAGCCCGGCCGGACGCGTTCGGCCCTGCGCCCCGCCCGCGAGCTGGTCGACCTGGCGATGGACGCCCTCCACGAGGACCTGCCTCTGTCGGGCGACCTGCTGGTCATGGTGAACGGCATGGGCGGCACGCCGCTGATCGAGCTGTACGTCGCCTACGCCGCCGTCGCCGACCACCTGGCGGGCAGGGGCGCGCGGGCGGCGCGGTGCCTGGTCGGCAACTACGTCACCAGTCTCGACATGCAGGGCTTCTCGATCAGCGTCTGCCGCCTGAACGACGAGCTCACCGGCCTGTGGGACGCTCCCGTGGAGACCCCCGCCCTGCGCTGGGGCCGCTGAGATGGACACCGGCCCCGAGATGGACGCCGCCTTCTTCGCCTCCTGGATCGAGGAGGCCGCCAGGGCCGTCTCCTCCGACAGGGAGCGGCTGACCGCGCTGGACGCGGCCATCGGCGACGCCGACCACGGGTCCAACCTCGACCGTGGTTTCACCGCGGTCGCCCACGCGCTGGGCACGGCCGAGCCGGCCACCCCCGGGGCGCTGCTGACGCTGGTGGGCACCACGCTGATCCGCAAGGTCGGCGGGGCGTCCGGCCCGCTGTACGGCACGTTCTTCCGGGAGACGGGCAAGGCGCTGGGGGACGACGCCGAGGTGTCCCTCGCGCGGCTGCACGCCGCCCTGGAGGCCGGGCTCGCCGGGGTACGGGCGCTGGGCTCGGCCGCCGAGGGGGACAAGACCATGGTGGACGCCCTCGCCCCGGCCCTGCGCGCACTGGAGGAGGCCGTACGGGACGGCGGCGCCCCGGCCGGCCGGGCCGAGGCGGCGGGGGCGATCGGCGCCGCGGCGTCGGCGGCCCGCGCCGGGGCCGAGGCGACGGTCCCGCTCCAGGCGCGCAAGGGGCGGGCCAGCTATCTCGGGGCCCGCAGCGTGGGCCACGAGGACCCGGGCGCCGCCTCCACCGCGCTCATCCTGGCCGCCCTGCACGCGGTGGCGACCCGATGGTAGGCATCGTCCTCATCTCGCACAGCGGCCCGCTGGCCGCCGAGGTCGCGCTGCTGGCCTCGCAGATCGGCGGCGCCGAGGTCCCGCTGGCCGCCGCCGGAGGCACCGAGGACGGCGGTCTCGGCACCGCCCCCGACCTGGTGGCGGCGGCGATCGAGAAGGCCGACCGGGGGGACGGGGTGATCCTCATCCCGGACCTGGGCAGCTCGGTCCTCACCGCCCGGCTCTTCGCGGACGAGCGGGTGGTGATCGCCGACGTGCCGTTCGTGGAGGGGGCGATCTCGGCCGTCGTGTCCGCCGGCGCGGGCGCCTCCCTGCCCGAGGTGCTCGCGGCGGCCGAGGAGGCCAGGACCTTCCGCAAACTGTGAGGGCCCGGCGCCCCCGTCTCCGCGGAGGTCGGGGGCACCGGGCCGTACGGGAGCGGCGGCCGTCCCGGCGAGTGGGCCGGAACGGTCCGGCGGGAGGCTAGCGGTTGGCCAGCAGCCCCTCCAGCAGGCCCAGGACGGCCTGGGTCGGCGGGGGCGTGGTGCCGAACCCCACGTCGGTCCCGCTGACGGAGTCCATCACGGTCACCGAGTTCAGCGGCAGCCCCCAGCGCTCGCCGCCGTCGTGGCCGACGCCGACCTCGATGCCGGCGAAGGTGACGTACTCCCAGTTCTTGAGCTCCCTGCGCAGCGCCTCGTGGCCGCGCGAGGTCGCCCACTCGGCGGTGGCCGTCAGGATTCCGCCGAGCGTGTTCTCGCGCTCCTTGAGGTCGCCGGACTGGAGTTCCTCGATCTGGCGGTCCAGCTCGGCGCGCTGGGCGAGAAGTGCGTTGAGATCGCTCATAGGGGGCCTTTCAGAAGGGCTGTGAGGGTATGCGGTGAGGCCGTGGTCGTCATGAGGTGTGTCCACGCGTGGATCGGGCCGTCCCCCCGGCGGAGGGCCACGCCGCGATGCGTGGCCCGCCGATCGGCCGCACCGATCGCCGGAGAGGACATTGCCGTCATGCGTCACATAATGGTGCCGTACGACGGGCCTCGCCGTCGATCCGCAAAAGTGGAGTCCTCACCGCTCAGAGGCCTCGGACCCGGGACGCGCCCGGCGCGCCCCCGCCGGTGCGCCCGACGCGGCCCGGCACGCCCGGCCGGTGCGCTCGATGCGCGCTCGGTGTGCTCACCCGCTGCGCCCGGCCGGGACGACAGGTCGGGCCGGTGGACGGAGCGGGGACATGGCCGGTCAGGCGAGACCGTCTCGACCGCTCCTCTTGTGCCGCTGCGCCCAGCCGACCACCAGCCCGGCGACGAACATGACGGCGGCGATGATCAGCAGCCACTTCAGGGCCTTGACCACCACGGCGATCACCCCGAGGACGATCGCCCCCAGCATAAGCACCAGGACCCACACCACGGCGGACCTCCTTGGTTCGGCTATGGGTGCCTGGGAGCATTCCCCTTTCGGGCAGGTTTCACCTGGTCGTCCGTCATATCCGAATCATGACGTGGGCAGGACTTCACCGGGACCGGCCGGCAGGTCCTCGCGAGAGGCGTTCCGCCCGGGCCCGTGGCCCACGCTCCACCGGCCCGCCCCCGTGGCCCGTGCGCCGCCCCGCGGCCCCGCCCCCGCCCCGCCTCCGCCCTGCCCCCGCCCCGTGGCCCGTACGGCCCGCCGGTCAGGGCGTGAGGACGATGCGGCCGCCGACGCCGCCCTTCTCCAGCAGCTCGTGCGCCTCGCGCGACCGGTCGAGCGGGAACGTGTGCGCGACGCGGAGGGTGAGGACGCCGTCGTCGACGTACCGCGCCAGCTCGGCGAGCCGTTCGCCGTCGGCGAGGACCTCCTGGACGACGACGCGGGTGCCGCGGATCGGGGGCGGCGCGAAGGGGGCGACCAGCGCGACGAAGACGCCGCCGCCGCGCAGCGCCTGGTGCGCCGTGATCCCCAGGATCGCGGCGTCGATCACCGCGTCCACGCCGCCGGGGACGATCTCGCGCACCGCGGGACCGAGGTCGTCGGCGGAGGTGACGACCTCGTCGGCGCCCAGGGCGCGGACCCGGTCGGCGTCGTGCGGCCGGGCGAGGGCGACCGTCCGCAGCCCGCGCCGCGCCGCGAGCTGGAGCGCGAAGCCGCCGACGCCACCGGAGGCGCCGGTGACCAGGAGCGTACGGCCCGGCTCCAGGCCGGTCAGGGCGAGGGCGCGGTCCGCGGTCAGCGCGTTCAGCGGGAGGGTGGCCGCGTCCGCGAGCGGGACCGACGCCGGGGCGGGCGCCAGGGCCGTCTCGTCCAGCACCACGTACTCGGCGTGCGCGCCGCCGGCGAACAGCAGGTCCCGCAGCCCGACCACCGCGTCCCCGATCTGGAAGCGGGTGGCGCCGGGCCCGGTGACGTCGATCCGCCCGGCGACGTCCCAGCCCAGCCCGAACCGCGGCATCGGCGGCATCAGGCCGGCCTGGACGAGGCGTCCCGCGCGGGCGGACAGGTCGATCGGGTTGAGCGAGGACGCCTCGACCCTCACCAGCGCCTGTCCCGGTCCGGGCTCGGGAAGCGGGCCCTCGGCCAGTTCGAGGACCTCGGGGCCACCGGGCCTGCGGACGACGATCGAATGCATGGAGTTCTTCACGGAATGAACGCTAGGCAACGATGGTTCGCCCAAGAAGAAGGTACTTTCGAGTGCCTGGAGTACCCGGAGGAACCCACCGTGACCCTGAGCGCCGCGCAGAAACGCGAGATCACGCGGCAGGAGTACAACGCCAACCTCACCGAGTGTCCCGGGCACGAGGTGCTCGCGACGCTGAGCGACAAGTGGGTGACATTGATCGTCGACGCGCTGGCCGACGGGCCGCTCCGGCACGGCGAGCTCGCGCGGATCGTCGCCGGGGCCACCCAGAAGATGCTCACCCAGACCCTGCGCAAGCTCGAACGCGACGGCCTGGTCGGCCGCACCGTCACCGCCTCGATCCCGCCGCGCGTCGACTACGAGCTCACCGCGCTGGGCCACAGCCTGCTCCCGATCCAGCGGGCCATCAAGACCTGGGCGGAGACCCACATCGAGGCCGTCCACCACGCCCGCGACCTCTACGACACGGCCGGGAGGCAGGATCCGCCGGAGGTCACGTCCCGCCCCTGACCGCCGGGGCCGGACGAGGTGACTGGTATCGGGCGGGATACGGCGTTCACGCCGCCCCTATGATCGCGTCTCATGATGATTCGCGCAGTGGCGACCACTGCCGGGGTTCTCGCCCTCCTCCTCGCCGGTACGACCGCTTCGTTCACCGGCACGGCCACCGCGACCACCGCGTCCGCCGGTCCCATCGTCGGCGCCCCCGAACTGACCCACAACCCGCTCTACAAGCAGGGCCGTCTCCCCTCGGTCTCCTGCAAGGCGGCCAAGGGCACCAGCAAGGCCTCCACGACGAGATACCTCCACAAGGTCGTCGGCTGCCTGAACTCCGTCTGGCGCAAGACCGTCAAGGACTTCCAGCCGGTCGAGGTGAGAATCGAGGCCAAGGCCGAGAAGGGCCTGTGCTACAGCGGCCTTCAGGTGTCCGGCTCCTTCGCCGCCAGTTGCGGCTCCGTCCAGGTGCAGCTCGGCTCCGACTGGATCAAGGCCACCTCCGACCAGGCGATCCTCGTCGAGGTCACGCGCGCCTACGCCGGGGTCGTCCAGGGACAGGCGGGCATCGGCAGGGCCTTCTGGGCGTTGCCGGTCAAGGACGAGGCCGACGGCGGCGTGGAGCAGATGCACCGCTTCTACCTGCAGGCCGACTGCCTGGGCGGGGCCTCCCTGAAGGCTCTTGGACGCTCGGCCGGGAACTGGAAGCCCCTCCTTACCGCCGAGACGCCGAAGGAGTACGGCAGGTTCAAGTGGTACGGCAAGCCCGCCAACCGCCTCCACTGGTTCGAGCGGGGCTACCGGGCACAGGGTCCGGGCGCGTGCAACACCTGGAGGGCCCCCTCCTCGAAGGTCGCCTGAGCTTCTTTCACCGGCGGCCCGTCACCGCGACGCGTGGGCGGCGCCTCGCACGCCTCCCGTTCCCCGGCGGGCGTCCCTCACCCTCCGGACCCGCCCGCCCCTTCCCCGCCCCCGTCCAGCCCGGAGGCCGGACCGTCGTCCCCGGCGCGCGATCGCAGGTAGCGCCGCTCGGGCAGGCTGAGGGCGCGTCCGGCTCGACGGGCGTGCCGGCGGTCATGAGCTCGGCCAGCCGCACCATCGCC
>NZ_JBFABE010000088.1:0-26139 GCF_040640155.1 Streptosporangium sp. NPDC023615 | reverse complement strand
ACAACCGGACCATGTTCCTGTTCTACGCGATCCCCATGGTGCCCTTCATGATCCTCGCGCTGACCAT
Organism: Streptosporangium sp. NPDC023615; assembly: GCF_040640155.1. NCBI lineage: Bacteria > Bacillati > Actinomycetota > Actinomycetes > Streptosporangiales > Streptosporangiaceae > Streptosporangium > Streptosporangium sp. NPDC023615. Next base: position 26,072 of record NZ_JBFABE010000088.1, on the reverse strand, counting down.
GGCCGCCGGCCTGGTCATCGGGAGGGCGGACGCCACGCCCAACCGCAGGGCGGTCGGCGCCGCGGTCGTGGGCGCCTTCGCCCTGCTGGCGCTGGTCAACCTGTGGTGGCTGTACCCGGTGCTGGTGGCCGAGGTCCTCCCGCACTCGCAGTGGTGGGCGCGGATGCTGTTCCGCGGCTGGGTGTGACCGGTGCGGGCGTGCCGGGGGTGACCGGCGCGGCGGGCGCGGCGGGCGCGGGCGCGGCGGCCGGCCGGGAGAACCCGCGGCGCAGCGAGATCGCAGCCGCCATGCAGGCCAGCGGCACCGCGGGCAGCAGGTAGCGGTAGTCGAACTCGGCCGTCGCCGCCGGGGCCAGGATGAGCCCGAACGCCGCCAGCCACGGCAGCAGCACGGCCCCGCCCAACCGGCGCCAGCGCACCACCACCCCGGCCAGGCCGACCAGCAGCAGCGCGCCGATCATGATGCCCGGCAGCCGGACGGCCCGCTGGTAGCCCTGCAGGAACGTGGCCCACGGGTCGTTGACCTCGGTGCCGATCACGCGCTGCTTCTCCTGGATCGCCGCGACCCGCAGGCCCGGGTCGTACTTGCGCGCGTCGGTGTCGGTGTTGCCCCGGTACGACGACCAGGCGGGCAGGACCTTGGTCGCCGGCGGGAACTCGTACTGCAGGTAGGTCTGGGCGTCGGGGAAGCGCGGCCTGCCCCAGTGGAAGGAGCGGAAGAAGTCGCCGGCCACGGTGCCGAGGTAGTCCAGCGGCTGGGACAGGATGGCCCGCTGGGCGAACGCGCCCGCGGTCTTGTTCATCTCCGGGGTGAACGTGCTGCCCACCCCGAAGGCGTGGAAGCGCTGGCCGTTCTGCGCCCACCAGAGGTACTTCTGCCCGAGCCGGCCGCGCTCCTGCGGCGGCGCGCTGATGCACAGCAGGGCCAGCTCCAGCTCCTTGCGCGGGTCGATCCCCATCTTCGTGCAGTCCGCGAAGAGCGCCGTCCGCATGTAGAGGATCGCGCCGTCGCTGTTGGTCATCGCGAAGTTGCCGTGCGCGGAGGCGAACCAGGCCATGTAGCCGGTCACCGGGAGGGCGCACGCGACGATCATCGCCGCGATCGTCCTCCAGGCCGTGCGCTTGACCATCAGGTAGACCACGACCAGCGCCAGGATCGGCAGGCCGATCGACCGGGTCAGGGCGGTCAGGGCCAGCAGCAGCCCGACCACCGCGCCGAGCCGCCAGGACATCCGCCGGTGCCAGAGCACCAGCGTGATCACGCCCACGACCAGCAGCATGAACATCGCGTCGGACATGATCAGGTGTTCGAGCTGGATCTGGTACGCGTCGAACAGCACCGGCACCGCGGCCAGCGTCGCCCCCCAGCCGGGCAGCCCGAACCTGACGCGCAGCAGGGCGTAGATCAGGGTCGCGATGCCCAGGCCCATCAGGTGCTGGACGAAGGCGACCAGCGCGAAGCTGTGCAGCGGCTTCAGCAGCAGGAGCAGGAAGGAGTAGCCGTTCGGGCGCAGGGCGCTGGGGCGGCTCGGGTTGACGGCGCCCGAGACGTACTCGTAGGAGTCGTTGAACCACAGGGCCGGGCCGTAACCGAGCATGGTGACCACGCGCAGCAGGAACGCCAGCGCGAGGGCGGCCACGAAGAGGCGATGCCGGGAGAGGAAGGCTCGCAGGCGAGCGCTCCGCCCGGGCGGAGGAGCGTCCAGGCGAGGGCGGTCGGTGACGGTCACCATGCACTACAGGATGCCAGCCGTTTCGGGGAGTTGACCCGGGCACCCGGCCGCAGAGGGCATCATGGTGAGATTGGCCTGTGCCGCGAGTGAAGGGTTGAGACGTGGAACTGACCGTGGTCATGCCTTGTCTGAACGAGGCGGAGACCGTGGAGACCTGCGTACGCAAGGCGCTCGCCTGCATGCGGGAGCACGGGATCGACGGGGAAGTCCTGATCGCCGACAACGGCAGCACGGACGGCTCCCAGCAACTCGCGAGAGAGGCCGGGGCCCGCGTCGTGCACGTCGACGCCAAGGGGTACGGCAACGCGCTGATGGGCGGCATCCGCGCCGCCCGCGGCCGCTACGTGATCATGGGCGACGCCGACGACTCCTACGACTTCACCGCGCTGCTGCCGTTCGTCGAGCAGCTCCGCGACGGCGCCGACCTGGTCATGGGCAACCGCTTCAAGGGCGGCATCGCGCCGGGCGCCATGCCCCCGCTCCACCGCTACCTGGGCAACCCGGTGCTCTCCTTCGTCGGCCGGCTGTTCTTCCCCAGCGCGATCGGCGACTTCCACTGCGGCCTGCGCGGCTTCCGGCGCGACTCCATCCTGCGGCTCGGCCTGCAGACCGGCGGCATGGAGTTCGCCAGCGAGATGGTGGTCCGCTCGACCCTGTCGGGGCTGGACGTCCGCGAGGTGCCCACCACGCTCTCGCCCGACGGGCGCTCGCGCCCGCCGCACCTGCGCTCCTGGCGGGACGGCTGGCGCCACCTGCGCTTCCTGCTGCTCTACAGCCCGCGCTGGCTGTTCTTCATCCCCGGCCTGGTCGTGATGACCCTCGGCCTGGTCGCGGGCGCAGCCCTGACCTTCGGCCCGGTCTACATCGGCAAGCTCGCCTTCGACGTCGACACCCTGGTCGGTGCCTCCGCCATGGTGGTGATCGGCTTCCAGGCGGTGCTGTTCGCCCTGTTCGCCAAGGTGTACGCGGCCGAGGAGGGCTTCCTGCCGGAGAGCCGGCGGGTGCGCAAGCTCGTCGACATCGTCTCCCTGGAGAAGGGGCTCGTCGTCGGCGGCCTGCTGGCCCTGGCGGGCCTGGCGGGCCTGGTGGCCTCGCTGGTCCACTGGCAGACGCGCAGCTTCGGCCCGCTGATCCCCTCGGAGTCGCTGCGTATCGTCGTGCCCTCGGCCACCGCGCTGATCGTGAGCTTCCAGACGATCTTCGCGGCCCTGTTCATCAGCATCCTCGGCATCCGCCGTACCAAGGAGACGCCCATCGACGTGGCCGCCTCCGCCGCCGAGGAGGCCGCCGAGGCCGTCAGCAGGGCCGCCGCGGGCGATCCGTCCGACGTACCGGTGAGCGTGGGCGACCTGGAGGTCCCGGTGGGCGCCACCGCCGGTGCCGTGGGCGCCTCCGCCGTCCCCGCCACCGGCGCCGTGGGCGTCGCCGAGGTCCCCGTCCCCCCCGCCGCGGTGCCGGCGGCGGGCGTCCCGGCGGACCGCGAGGCCGACGCCGGGCCCGAGGCCGACAAAACCTGAGCGAGGGCCGAGCCCGCGTCCCTTAGGCTTGACACCATGTCCCAGCACATCCTGACCGCGGTCGCCTGGCCCTACGCCAACGGCCCCCGCCACATCGGGCACGTCTCCGGATTCGGCGTGCCGTCCGACGTCTTCAGCCGCTACCAGCGGATGGCGGGCAACAAGGTCCTCATGGTGAGCGGGACCGACGAGCACGGCACCCCGATCCAGGTGCAGGCCGACAAGGAGGGCCTCACCGCCCGCCAGCTCGCCGACCGCTACAACCGAGTGATCGTCGAGGACCTCCAGGCGCTGGGTCTCTCCTACGACCTGTTCACCCGGACCACCACCGAGAACCACTACGCGGTGGCGCAGGAGATCTTCAAGGGGCTCCACGCCAACGGCTACATCTTCCCGCAGACCACCATGGGCGCCATCTCGCCCTCCACCGGGCGCACCCTGCCCGACCGCTACATCGAGGGCACCTGCCCCATCTGCGGCTACGAGGGTGCCCGCGGCGACCAGTGCGACAACTGCGGCAACCAGCTCGACCCGGTCCAGCTGATCAACCCGGTCAGCAAGGTCAACGGCGAGACGCCGGTCTTCGTGGAGACCGAGCACTTCATGCTGGACCTGCCGGCGTTCGCCGAGGTCCTGGCGTCGTGGCTGACCTCCAAGGAGGGCGACTGGCGGCCCAACGTGCTGAAGTTCGCCCTCAACATGCTCGGTGACATGCACCCCCGGGCGATCAGCCGCGACCTCGACTGGGGCGTGCCGATCCCGCTGGAGGGCTGGAGCGACCAGGCCAACAAGCGGCTCTACGTCTGGTTCGACGCGGTCGTGGGCTACCTCAGCGCCTCCATCGAGTGGGCCCGCCGCTCCGGCGACCCCGAGGCGTGGCGCGCGTGGTGGCAGGACCCCGAGGCCCTGGGCTACTACTTCATGGGCAAGGACAACATCGTCTTCCACGCGGAGATCTGGCCGGCGATGCTGCTCGGCTACAACGGCCAGGCGGCCCGCGGGGGCGAGCCGGGCTCGCTCGGCGCGCTGAACCTGCCCTCCGAGGTCGTCTCCAGCGAGTTCCTGACCATGGAGGGGCGCAAGTTCTCCTCCTCCCGCCAGGTCGTCATCTACGTGCGCGACTTCCTGGAGCGCTACGACGCCGACGCGCTGCGCTACTACATCGCGGTGGCCGGTCCGGAGAACCAGGACACCGACTTCACCTGGTCGGAGTTCCTCAACCGCAACAACGGCGAGCTGGTGGCGGCCTGGGGCAACCTGGTGAACCGGTCGATCTCGATGGCCGCCAAGAACTTCGGGGTCATCCCCGAGGCGGGCGAGTTCACCGCCGCCGACCGGGCGATGCTGGAGCGCAGCCGCTCGGCCTTCCCCAAGGCCGCGGCCGAGTTCCACCACTGCCGCTTCAAGAACGCCACGAACGAGGCGTTCGAGGTCATCCGCGAGGCCAACAGGTACCTGGCCGAGCAGGAGCCCTGGAAGATCAAGGACGACCCCGGGCGGGTGAAGACGATCCTGCACGTGGCGCTGCAGGTGGTCGACGACGCCAAGACCCTGCTGACCCCGGTGCTGCCCAACTCCTCCAACAAGATCTACGCGATGCTCGGCGGCACCGGCGTCTGGTCGGGGATGCCGGAGATCCACGAGGTCACCGACGACGACGGCCGGACCTACCCGATCATCACCGGTTCCTACGACGGCGACGCCGCGCGCTGGGAGTCGACGCCGATCCGGGTGGGCTCCCCGCTCACCCCGCCCACCCCGCTGTTCGCCAAGCTCGACCCGAAGATCGTCGACGAGGAGCTGGCCCGCCTGGCGGAGTGACGACCGGGCGGATCCACGGCCGGTCCCGGCCGTGTCCGCGTCGGACGACCACGGGCCCGCCCGCGATCTTCCGGGACCGTCCGGGCGGGCCGTGACCGGTGCCCGTCGTACTCGTCGTGCCCGCCGCCGGGGTGCTCCTCGGCGGCGGGGTCCGGCGCGGGCCGTCCCGGAGTCTCGATAGGTTGGACGGCGTGAGCGCCACGAAGCTTCCCGCCGCCCCCGAACCCCTGCCGGCAGAGGTGTTCGACAGCCACTGCCACCTGGACATCATGGTGGGCGATCGCAAGGCCTCCTCGGGGGACCCGGTCGCCCAGGCGGCGCAGGCGGCCCGGGTCGGCGTCGAGGGCATCCTCGACGAGGCCCGCGCCGTCGGGGTGACCCGGCTCGTCACGATCGGCTACGACCTGCCGTCCTCGCGCTGGAACGCCGAGACGGCCGCCCTGCACCCCGACGTGTACGCGGGGGTGGCCGTCCACCCCAACGAGGCGCACTCCGCGACGCCCGAGACCCTCGCCGAGATCGAGGAGCTGGCCCGCCTGCCGCACGTCAGGGCGGTGGGCGAGACCGGGCTCGACTACTACCGCGACTGGGCCTCCAAGGAGGACCAGCACGCGAGCTTCCGGGCGCACATCGAGATCGCCAGGCGGACCGGCAAGGCGCTGGTGATCCACGACCGTGAGGCCCACGACGACGTGCTGCGCGTGCTGGCCGAGCAGGGCGCCCCCGAGATCGTGGTCTTCCACAGCTTCTCCGGTGACGCCGAGATGGCGCGGCGGTGCGCCGACGCCGGGTACTTCATGTCGTTCTCCGGGCCGGTCACCTACAAGAACGCCGGGTACCTGCGCGAGGCCGCGCGCGTCGCCCCCCGGGAACTCGTCCTCGTCGAGACCGACGCGCCCTACCTGCCGCCCACGCCGCACCGGGGCAAGCCCAACGCGCCCTATCTCATCCCGCTCACGCTGCGCTGCCTCGCCGACGTCAAGGGGATGGACGTCGCCGGCCTCGCCGCCGCCGTCAGCGCCAACGGGGAGACCGTCTTCGGCTCCTGGTGAGCGTCCCGGTCCGGGGTCACGGAAGCGGGTCAGCTCACGCCGGCACCGAACTCGACGGGAACGGCGCCGGCCGGGACCGGGATCCCGCCGGTGCCCGGCGCGAGCACGGTCCCCTCGGTGTCGTTACGGCCAAGCAGGACGACCGCCCCCGAACCTCCCCGGTCGGGGGCACCGACGACCAGCCGGTTGCCGCTGAAGCCCACCGACCGGCCGAAGTGCTCCCCGGCCCCGCTCTGGACGATCATGCGGCCCGGCGTGCCGTCGCCCACCGTCATCAGGTGTACGGCGCCCCGCTGGTCGGCGCCGTCGAAGGGCACGCCCACGGCGAGCCTGACGCCTCCCTCGGCGGTGAGGGCCAGCGACGACCCGTACCCGTCGCCCGCGGTTCCCCCGCCGTCCCGGTGGATGGTGGCCGCCGTGGTGAGCTCCAGGGAGCTGGAGGCCTGGAAGAGCTGGACGAGCCCGGTGTCCGGCACGCCTCCGCCGTCACCGAGCGGGGCGCTCACCGCGAGGTAGCCGACGTCTCCCTGCTCGGCGTAGGCCATCGCGTACCCGAACCGGTCGTCCGCGTCGGCCGCGACGATCTCGCGCAGGTCCCATTTCCTGCTCCTGTACCCGTCCCCCTCCCGGCCCGCGTCGAAGATCACCGCGATCGATCCCGAGTCGGGCTTCCCCCCGCCGGCCTGGCGGCCCAGCCCGTCGTCGTTCTCGTACGGGGCGCCGACCGCGAGGTCGAGGTCGCCCGCCTCGCCGCCCAGCCTGCCGATCGCCAGAGACCAGCCGAACATGTCGCCGTCCTCGGCGTTGCCCGGGACGCCCTCGGTCTCCTGGGAGATCCGCTTTCCCGGGCCGGGCGCCGAGGTGTCGAACAGGTAGGCCGCGCCGGAGTCGGTCACGCCGTCGGCGTTCTCGTGCGGGGCGCCCACCGCCACCAACGCCCCGCCGGAGGTCAGGGACCAGCCGAAGTGGGCGTCGGCCTCCGGCTCGGGGGCGACGAGCCGGGCCGTCCTGTCCGTCGGGCCGCCGTGGAAGACGTAGACCGCTCCCGCGTCCTTGTACCCGTCGACGTCCGCGTACGGCGCGCCCACCAGCAGGTCGGCGCACCCGTCGGCGTCGATCTCGGCCAGCCGCACCGACCAGCCGAACCCGTCCCCCGCTCCGGGCTGTGGCGCGGTCACGACCTTGCTCCTGTCGCGGCCGAACAGCACGTGCACGGCTCCGGCGCCCGCCAGCCCGCCGGGATCGGTGAACGGGTCACCGACGGCGGTGTCGTCCACACCGTCGCCGTCGAAGTCGCCCGTGCCCGTCCCCGAGCAGCCGGCGGGCGAGGCCGAGGCGCCGGTGAACGCGCCGGACGGGGTGGCGGCCGAGGCGGTCAGGGGTGTCCCGGCCGGTGCGAGTACGGCGACCACGGTCGCCGTCAGGACGGCGAGCAACGGCCTCACGAGAGCCTCACCTCCACGCTGTCGCCTCCCTTGATCACCACGCCGGTCAGTTTCGCGGCCCCGCGGGCGGGCGGCAGGTCGTACACGAGGACGCCGTCCACCCGGGCGCCCGGGGGCAGGGTGGACGGCAGGGGCGTCGAGGTTCCGTGGGGTTCGTGGACCGCGCCGCGGTCGTCCAGGAGGGTGAACGGGGCGGGGGTGAGCGAGACCGTCACCCCGCCGGTGTTGACCAGCGTCCAGGAGATCGTGCAGAAGCGCCCGCGCGCCGAGGTCGCTCCCCGGTAGGAGGTCAGCTCGCAGGAGGGGGGACGCGTGACGATCAGTTCGGGGTCCTTGAGACGGGAGCCGGTGGCGATCCTGCGGCCCACGTCGCCGGTGACGGTGGTGGTTCCGGCGAGGCCGCCCCGCGCGGTTGCCCCCGTCCGGGGGTCGCCGGTGTTCAGCAGCACGACGATCGTGACGAGCAGCGCCGCGAACGCGGCCAGGCCGGCGAGGAGCCAGCGCCTGCGGGGTGCCGCCCCGGCGGGACCCGCCCTCCCGGCGTCCGGCGCGCCCGGACCGGCCGCGGGCGCCGTGGCCGGGCCCTGGGCCGTCGGCGGCGTCCCCGGCGGCGTCCCCGACGGGGTCGGCGGGGTCGGCGGCGAGGAGATGGTCGGCGGGGCCGGCGGACCGGCCGGGCGTGCCGGTCCGCGTCCCCGCGATCCTGTGGGGACGGGGGTGGGCGCCGTGGCCGGATCGTCGAACCCCTCGTCCAGGCTCAGCGCGCTGAGGGTCTGGGTGGAGTCGGGTTCCACGTTGGACGGCGGCCGCCACGACTCGCTCAGCAGGTCGGTGGCGATCAGGGTGGGCGGGTCGGCCGGGAGCGGGACCGGCATCGCGGGAGCGGCGATCCGGCCGCCCACCAGGGCGATCAGCAGGTCCTGGGCGCTGGGCCGCCGGTAGGGGTCCATCGCGGTCGCCAGCCGCACCAGGTCGTTCAGCGGGGCGGGGAGCGCCCCCAGGTCCGGCGGGGTGTTGAGCAGCCGGGTCGCCATCGTCATCAGGTCGCCCCGCCCGTAGGGGTGGCGGCCGTTGCCCGCGTACGCGACCATGCAGCCCCAGGCGAAGACGTCGGCGGCCGGGGTGATCTCGAGGCCGCGGACCTGCTCGGGGGCCCACCAGCCGGGGCTGCCGAGGACCTCGCCGGAGCGGGTGAAGCTGTGCGCGGAGTCCAGCGCCCTGGCGATGCCGAAGTCGATCACACGGGGGCCCGACATGGACAGGATCACGTTGGCCGGCTTGAGGTCCCGGTGGACCAGCCCGGCGACGTGGATCGCGGCCAGCGCCGCGGCCACCCCCAGCGCCACGCCGTGCAGTGTCCCGGCCTCCAGCGCGCCGTGCTCGGAGATCTGCCGGGAGAGCGGCGTGCCCGCGATGTACTCGGTGACCATGTAGGGCCGGCCGTCGTCGGCGGTGCCGTTGTCCAGCACCTGCGCGGTGCAGAAGGAGGCCACCCGCCGGGCGTTCTCGACCTCCGCATGGAATCTGGCCGCGAAGCCCTCCTCGATCGCGAACTCCGCCTTCACCACCTTGAGCGCCACCGGCCGCCCGGCCGGGGCCAGTGCCAGGTAGACGGTCCCCATTCCGCCCTCGCCCAGGCGGCCGAGCAGGCGGTAACTCCCGATCTGTTCGGGATCGGCGGGCCGGAGCCCCTCGACGCCGGGCTGGTTCACGTCCTCTTCACCGGGAAGGGTCCCTTCCTCGCCGTTGGTCCCGAGTAGGGCAACGTTATCCACAACGGAACCTCTCGTGTTCCATCACACGTTCGTGCGGGGGCTTCCGTGCGGGAAACTTGTCGGATGGCATTGGAGAGCGACCTTGGCTGATCGAGGCGGACGAGCAGGGGAACGCGGCGGGCCGGCGGGTGCCGGGTCCGTGGCGCCGCGCGAGGAACAAGCATGAACCTCCTCGGCCCAGCGGAAATACGTACTTTGGCGGATACGCTCAATATCCGTCCCACGAAGAAGCTCGGCCAGAACTTCGTGATCGACGCGGGCACGGTCCGCAAGATCGTGCGGGTCGCCGGGCTCGATCCCGGCGACGTCGTCATCGAGGTCGGCCCGGGGCTGGGATCGCTCACGCTCGCGCTGCTCCCCGAGGCCCGCCGGGTCATCGCGGTGGAGATCGACCCCGTCCTCGCCGCCCAGTTGCCGCTGACCGTCGGCAGGCACGCGCCCGAGCTGGCAGACCGCCTCACCGTGGTGCTCGCCGACGCCATGCGCGTCCTGCCCGCCGACCTGCCCGCCGAGAGGCCGACCGCGCTGGTGGCCAACCTGCCCTACAACGTGTCCGTCCCGGTGGTGCTGCACCTGCTGGAGACGCAGCCCTCGCTGCGCAAGGTCCTGATCATGGTCCAGGCCGAGGTCGCCGACCGGCTGGCCGCCGCCCCGGGCTCCAAGGTGTACGGCATCCCCTCGGTCAAGGCCGCCTGGTACGCCGACGTCCGCAGGGCCGGACCGGTGGGCCGCACGGTCTTCTGGCCGGTTCCCAACGTCGACTCCGGCCTGGTGGCGATGACCCGGCGGGAGCCGCCCAGCACCGTGGCCACCCGCCGGGAGGTATTCGCGGTGGTGGACGCGGCCTTCGCGCAGCGGCGCAAGACGCTGCGCGCGGCCCTGGCCTCCTGGGCGGGCGGCGCCCCGGCCGCCGAGCGGGCCCTGCGGGCGGCCGGGATCGACCCGTCGGCGCGGGGCGAGCAGCTCACCGTGGAGGACTTCGCGCGGATCGCCGAGAACCACGCGGCCGGGAACCTCGAGTCCGGCGACGACAGGGACGAGCGGGATTCGACCTGACAGTCCTGTAGACGGTGGTACCCAGGGTGATTCCTTGATCCGTCTGCGTGAGCGGTGAGGGAGACCGTTACGATTTGTCGTCGTGACCAGTGAGCGAGCCTCCGTGAGGGACGCATGAACTCCGTGACCGTCCGCGTGCCCGCGAAGGTCAACCTGCAGCTCGCCGTCGGGCCGCTGCGGGACGACGGCTACCACGACCTCGTCAACGTCTTCCACGCCGTCTCGATCTTCGACGAGGTCACGGCCACCGCGGAGACCGGGATGACCGTCCGCGTGGAGGGCGAGTCCGCCGACCAGGTGCCCGAGGACGGCGACAACCTCGCGATCAGGGCCGCGTCCGCGCTGGCCGGTCACGCGGGCCGCTCGTACGGGGTGAACCTGGTCATCCGCAAGGCGATCCCCGTGGCGGGCGGCATGGCCGGAGGCAGCGCCGACGCCGCCGCGGCCCTGGTCGCCTGCAACGAGCTGTGGGGCCTGGGCCTGCCGCTGGAGGACCTGATGGAGATCGCCGCCGACATCGGCAGCGACGTCCCGTTCGCCCTGCTCGGCGGCACGGCCGTCGGCACCGGCAGGGGGGAGAGGCTGACCCCGCTGGAGGTGTCGGGCACCTTCCACTGGGTGTTCGCGCTGGCCGAGGGCGGCCTGTCCACCGCCACGGTCTACGCCGAGTGCGACCGGCTGCGCGAGGCCGGCGGCGAGCGGGTCGCCTGGCCCCGGGCCGCCGAGCCGCTGCTGGCCGCGCTCCGGGCCGGGGACGCCGAGGCCCTCGGTGCCGCGCTCAGCAACGACCTGCAGCCCGCCGCGGTGATGCTCCGCGGCTCCCTGGCCCGCACCCTGGCGGCGGGACGCGAGTACGGCGCCCTGGGGGCGCTGGTCTCCGGTTCGGGGCCCACCTGCGCCTTCCTGGCCGGGTCGGCGGCGCACGCGAGCGAGCTGGCGGCCTCGCTGAAGGAGGCGGACGTGGCACGTGACGTGATCATCGCCCACGGCCCCGTCCCCGGCCCCGTCCCCGGCCCGGTGCCGGCGTAGCCGTCCCGGGCGGCGGGGGTCTCGCCGGCCGGGAGCGGATACGCTTGTGTGGCGATGAATCTGGTCAATCTTGAGTCGGTCTCCCACTCCTACGGTCCCAAGCCCCTGCTCAGCGACGTCTCCCTCGGCATCGAGGCGGGTGACCGCATCGGTGTGGTCGGCCGCAACGGCGGCGGCAAGACGACCCTGATCTCGGTGATAGCCGGTGATCTCAAGCCCAACGGCGGGCGGGTCACCCACAACCGAGGGCTCCAGGTGGGGTCGCTCTCCCAGGGGGACGATCTCGACCCGTCCCGGCCGGTGCGTGACATCGTCCTCGGCGAACGGCCCGAGCACGAGTGGGCGGGGGACGCGGGCATCCGCGAGATCCTGGCCAGCCTGCTCGGTGACATCGACCTGACGGCCCTGGCCGGGAGCCTGTCGGGCGGTGAGCGGCGCCGCACCGCCCTGGCCAGGCTGCTCATCGACGAGCACGACCTGATCATCCTGGACGAGCCCACCAACCACCTCGACATCGAGGCCATCGACTGGCTGGCCAGGCACCTGGCCGGGCGCAGGACGGCGCTGGTGGTCGTCACCCACGACCGGTGGTTCCTGGACGCGGTCTCCACCAGGACCTGGGAGGTCGTTGACGGCACTGTCGAGCGCTACGAGGGCGGGTACGCCGCGTACGTGCTGGCCAAGGCCGAGCGCGCCCGGGTGGCCGCGGCCTCCGAGGCCCGCCGCCAGAACCTGATGCGCAAGGAGATCGCCTGGCTCCGCCGGGGCCCGCCGGCCCGTACCTCCAAGCCCAAGTTCCGCATCGACGCCGCCCAGGCGCTGATCGCCGACGAGCCGCCCGCGCGGGAGAGCGTCGAGCTGGTCAAGTTCGCCGCCGCCCGGCTGGGGCGCACGGTCTACGACCTGGAGGACGTGACCCTGCACGCCGGGGGGCCGGGCCAGGGGCCGCTGGTGCTGGACCACACGACCTGGCAGTTCGGCCCCGGCGACCGGGTCGGCCTGATCGGCGTGAACGGGTCGGGCAAGTCCTCCCTGCTGCGGCTGCTCGCCGGGACCGTTCATCCCGACTCGGGCAGGCTGGTGCGGGGCAAGACGGTCCGCCTGGCGCACCTGTCGCAGGAGCTCGGCGAGCTCGACCCGGACCGCCGGGTGCTGGAGACGGTCGAGGAGGTCCGCAAGTTCATCCAGGTCGGCAAGAAGGAGTGGACCGCCTCCCAGTTGCTGGAGCGTCTCGGCTTCAAGGGCGACGCGCAGTGGAAGGTCGTGGGCGACCTCTCCGGCGGCGAGCGGCGCCGCCTGCAGCTGCTCCGCCTGCTGATGGACGACCCCAACGTGCTGCTGCTCGACGAGCCGACCAACGACCTGGACATCGAGACGCTCAACGAGCTGGAGGACCTGCTCGACGGCTGGCCGGGCACGCTGATCCTGGTGAGCCACGACCGCTACTTCCTGGAGCGGGTCACCGACAAGACCGTGGCGCTGCTCGGCGACCACCGGCTGTCGATGCTCCCCGGCGGGGTGGACGAGTACCTGTCCCGGCGGGCCTCGGGCGCGGCGCTGTCCGCGCGGGCGGCCTCCGGCGCCGTCTCCGGCGCGGCGTCGGCGATCTCCTCCACCTCCTCCGCGGGGGCGGGGGAGTCCGGTCCGGGCCTGTCGGCGCGGGAGGAGCGCGACCTGCGCAAGGAGCTCTCCCGGTTGGAGCGTCAGCTTCAGAAGCTGGACGGCCGCCAGGCGAAGCTGCACGCGTCCATGGCCGACGCCGCCGCCGACTACGGGCGGCTGGCCTCGCTCGACGCCGAGCTGAAGGAGATCGTCGCGGAGAAGGACGCGATCGAGAGCGAGTGGCTGGAGCTGGCCGACCGCCTGGGCGAGTGAGCCCCGGGCACGTGGTCCTCGGCCCTCGAACCTGAGCCCTCGAACCTGAGCCCTCGAACCGCTCCCGCCGGGCGATCACGGGCTCACCGGGCGGTCAGTGCGCTCCGGAGTCGCCCGCGTCGAACGGGACGAGCAGCGTGCGCAGCAGGTCCGACAGGACCCGCCGCTCGCGCTCTCCCAGGCCCGACAGGAGCTCGCGCTCGCGGCGCAGCAGGTCGGCGAAGGCGCCGTCCACGCGCGTGCGCCCGGCGTCGGTGAGCGAGACCAGGACGCCGCGCCGGTCCTCGGGGTCGGGACGCCGCCTGACCAGCCCGGCCGCGGCCAGCCGGTCGATCCGGTTGGTCATGGTCCCGGACGTCACCAGCGTCGCGCGCAGCAACGCCCCGGGGCTCATCTCGTACGGCTCCCCGGCCCTGCGCAGGGCGGTGAGCACGTCGAACTCCCACGTCTCCAGGTCGTGCTCGGCGAAGGAGGCCCGGCGGGCGCGGTCGAGGTGGCGGGCGAGCCGGGAGACCCGGCTGAGCACCTGGAGCGGCTCCACGTCGAGGTCGGGCCGCTCCTGGCGCCAGGCGGCGACCAGGAGATCGACCTCGTCCTTCGTGCCGTCGCCGGGCCGGGCGTCGCGGTCGGCGTGGTGCAGGCTCATGGCGCCGAGTCTATCTCTCTTGACATCGAGATATCTTTCCGGGTATCAATCGTCTTGATGTCAAGAGATCTGTGGGATCCGGCGGTCTACGGCCGCTACGCGGACGAGCGGGCCCGTCCCTTCTTCGATCTTGTTTCCAGGATAGCCGCGCCGAGCCCCGCCCGGGTGGTCGACGCGGGCTGCGGCACCGGCGACCTCACCGCGGAGCTCGCCCGGCGCTGGCCGGACGCCCGCGTCCACGGGTTCGACTCCTCGCCCTCCATGATCGCCAAGGCTCCGGCCGGCGGCTCGCTGACCTTCTCCGTGGACGACGTCACCCGGTGGCGCCCCGGGACGCCGGTGGACGTGATCGTCTCCAACGCCGTCCTGCACTGGGTGCCCGGGCACCGCGAGCTGCTGCCACGCTGGGTGGAGGCGCTCGCCCCCTCCGGCTGGCTGGCCTTCCAGGTCCCCGGTAACTTCGACGCCCCCAGCCACGCCCTGGTCCGCGAGCTGTGCCGCACCACCTGGCGCGACCGGCTGGGCGACCTGGCCCCGGAGTCGCCGGTGGACGACCCGGCCGCCTACCTGGACCTGCTCGCCGGCCTCGGCTGCCGGGTGGACGCCTGGGAGACCACCTACCTGCACGTGCTCCCCGGTGACGACGCCGTGCTCGGCTGGATAACCGGCACGTTCCTGCGCCCCATGCTCGACCGGCTGGACCCCGGCGAGTCCGCGCGCTTCCTCGCCGACTGTGCCGCGTCGCTGCGCACCGCCTACCCTCCCGGGCCGTACGGCACCGTCCTCCCCTTCCGCAGGATCTTCGTGATCGCCCAGAGGTGACCGTCCCGGACGGATCGCGCGGTGTACGTCGCGCCGGGCCTCCGGCGGTGCGCTGACGAGCGGGCCGGGGCTGGTCGGTTTCGCAGTGCCGTCCACCGTCGGCGACGACCGGCCCGCGCCTCTCAGGTCCGAGTCGTCCTCTCGGTCACGACGGGGGCGGGTTCGGTGGCGGGCCAGGCGAAGGTGAGGGAGCCGCCGACGGGGAGGCGGTTCCAGAGGGGGGCCAGCCGGTCGAGGCGGGCCAGCACCCGCTTCACCGCGGCCTCGTCCTCCGGCGTCGTCGTCTGGGGCCTCAGCCACGCGGGCCGCTCCGCGGGCGGTCCGTGGTGTCGCTTCCACGCCACGTGGCACAGGCCGGTGAGGCGTTCGGACAGGGCCATGTCGCCCTGGCCCCGCTGGTCGTCCTGGCGGAACCGGTCCTCGCGCCTGAGCAGCCTGCGGCGCTGCCGGCGCCGCTCACGATGGTCACGGTCGTCGTCGCCGCCCAGGACGAAGCCGCCGCCGCCACCCCTGGCGGCCCGGCCGAAGACGCCGGAGGTCAGTCCCAGCTCCGCCTCCACGATGTAGTGGATCATGTCGTGCGGGATGTGGTCGTCGTACCCGGGGGCCGGGTCCATCCACAGGGGGGCTTGGCCGGGCAGGGAGACGACGACCCCGTAACGCCGTTCGCCGGTGCGTTTGAAGGTCACGTCCACACCGCCACGG
Source organism: Streptosporangium sp. NPDC023615 (assembly GCF_040640155.1). Lineage (NCBI taxonomy): Bacteria > Bacillati > Actinomycetota > Actinomycetes > Streptosporangiales > Streptosporangiaceae > Streptosporangium > Streptosporangium sp. NPDC023615. The sequence continues at coordinate 10,596 of NZ_JBFABE010000088.1, read as the reverse complement.
TAAGGCCGGTCGCCGTCCCGGTCATCCGGTTATCCACCCGCCCGGTCCTTCCGGGCGCGCTCGCCCGTCCTGACCCGCCGATCCTCCCCTCGGCTCGCGGTTCATCGGGTATATGCGTCCGATTCCGGTTCCTGGGCGGATGAAAGGGCATCTATGAGTACTGCGAAGACGTATGGACATCTGTGGAATTCAGGGGATGACCTGTGGCGATGGAGATCGAGGACAAGTTCGACGTACCGGCGGAGTACCAGGTGCCCGACCTCGGCGGTCTTCCGGGGGCGGCCGAGGTCGTGGGTCCCAAGACCTACCAGTTGGTCGCCCTCTACTTCGACACGCCCGATCTGAGGCTCGCCGCCAGGGGCATCACCCTGCGCCGGCGCAGGGGCGGTACCGACCCGGGCTGGCACCTCAAGCTCCCCAAGGCCAAGGGTGCCCGGCAGGAGATCGTCCACCCGCTCACCCGAAGCGCCAAGATCGTCCCCACCGAGCTGGCGGACCTGGTGCTCGCCTACACGCGGGGCGCGCCGCTGACGCCCATCGCCGAGCTCGACACCCGCCGCGCCGTCACCACGGTGGTCAACGGCGCGGGCGTCCGGCTGGTGGAGGTCGCCGACGACCGGGTCAAGGGCACCGTGCTCGGAGAGGTACCGCACGTCGAGCGCTGGCGTGAGGTCGAGGCCGAGCTGATCGAGGGTGACGAGAAACTCCTGAAGAAGGTCGGCAAGCGGCTGACCAGGGCCGGAGCCGTCCCCGCCGACGCGGCCAGCAAGCTCGCCCGCCTGCTCGGCGCCGCCGGGAAGGTCTCCGGGCAGCCCCGCGCCGAGGCGGAGCCGGGATCGGCGGGCGAGGTCGTCCTGTCCTACCTCACCGCACAGGCCGGCGCGCTGCTGGCGCAGGACCCCCGGGTCCGCAAGGCCGAACCGGACGCCGTGCACCAGATGCGCGTCGCCGCCCGGCGGCTCCGCAGCGCGCTGAAGTCGTTCAAGACGATCGTCAAGGGGACGGAGAACGTCCAGGAGGAGCTCAAGTGGCTCGGCGGGGTCCTTGGCGAGGCGCGTGACCTGGAGGTCATCCGCGACCGGTTCGCGAGCAGGCTCGACACGCTGGACGGCTCCCTGATCGTCGGCCCGGTCAGGACGCGCCTCAGCTCCGACCTGCTGGACGACGAGCACGAGGCCCTCGACCGGATCAGGGACGTCCTCGGCGGCGAACGCTACTTCGCCCTGCTCGACGCCCTGGACGACCTGGTCGCCACCCCCGTGCTCACCAAGGCCGCCCGCGGGCCCGCCGACACCCTGGACGTCGTGGCCGCCAAGAGCTGGCGCAGGGTCACCCGGGCCTACGACACCGCCCGCGCCATGGAGGACGCCACCGAGCGCGAGCACGCCATGCACGACGTGCGCAAGGCGGCCAAGCGGGCCCGCTACACCGCCGAGGTCATCGGCATGACCAGGATGGCCAAGCTGGCCGAGGCCGTCCAGGAGGTGCTGGGCACCCACATGGACGGCGTCGTCGCGCAGGAACGGCTCGCGGCCGAGGCCGAGAACGCCCGCCGGGCCGGGGAGGACACGTTCACCTACGGCGTGCTGACCGGCCTGGAGCGCGCCGGGGCCGAACGGGCGCACCAGGAGTTCCCGCGCGTCTGGGAGGACACCACGGAGGCCGTGGCCAGGCTCCTTTGACCTCTTCCGGTCCCCGCCCGGTGAGGGCGGCCGGGCTCTCGCCGCCCTCCTCGGCACTCGCCGGGTGAGGCGACCGGGCTCCCGCCACCTTTCCCGGCCCTCGCCGGGTGAGGGCGCCGCGATTCCGCGACCTCCCCGGCCTCCCCGGCTTCGGAATCTCCGGAACCTCCGGGACCTCCGTCAGGTGGGGTAGGCGTCGGCGGCCACCACGTGGCCGCCGGCGTGGTGCAGCACCATGAAGGCGCCCTTGCGCAGCTTCCCCTCGCCCAGGCAGCCTCCCGGCCGGCCGTCCCCGGCCCCGCCGCTCCCGAGCCGGACGCTCCCGCCCCCGGCCAGGCCCTCGATCCCGGAGATCAGCTCCGGCAGGATCTTGCCGTGGCTGCAGAGCGCCACGGACCGGCCCGAGGCCAGGGCGTCCTCGGCCAGGCGCAGGCAGGCGCCGGGGTCGTAGCGGCTCTCCGACAGGGCGGGCTCCAGCCGCACCGGCAGCCCGGACCGTTCGGCGTACGGCTGCAGGGTCCGCACGCACCGCTCGCTGGGCGAGCTGACCAGCTCCGCCGGGGCGAAGGCGCCGAGCACAGCCGCCAGCGTCCCGGCCTGCCTGCGGCCGTTCTTGTCCAGCGGCCGTTCGTCGTCGTCGCCTTTCCACTCCCGGCGGTTGCCGGCCAGGGCGTGCCGGACCAGGACGAGCGGGGTGGTCGCCGGCGAGAGCGTGCCGAACGCGCGCAGCAGCTCGGCGTCCGCCCCGTAGCTCAGGCGCCGCCCGGCCTCCTCCACCGGCAGCCAGACCACCTCGTCCACCTCGTCGCCCGCGGTGAAGGGCCCCTCGGCGACCATCCTGGCCACCCAGTGGTCGACGCGCTTGGGCCGGCCCCGGTGGATGTAGCGGCTCGACGGCAGCGACCGGCCGAGCTCCACGGTCAGGCCGGTCTCCTCGGTCACCTCGCGCAGCGCCGCCGCGACGGGGTGCTCGCCGCGCTTCAGCTTCCCCTTGGGGAACGACCAGTCGTCGTACGCGGGCCGGTGGACGAGGGCGACCTCGGGGGCGTCGGGGGAGCCGCGCCACACCAGCGCCCCGGCCGCGCGGATCAGGTCGGCCGGTTCGCGTCCGCCGTCAGTCATCGATCGTCCTCCACCTGCGCGTGCTGATCAGATAGGTCTGCAGGTCGTCACCGGGATGGCGGGTCCAGGTCCCGTCCGGGTTGAGCCACCAGGTGGCGGTCCCCTCGGCCATGGCCCGGTCCAGCAGGTCGCTGAGGTAGTTCCGCTGCTGCTGGCTGGAGACCTTGACCAGCGCCTCCACCCGCCGTTCGATGTTACGGCGCATCATGTCGCCGCTGCCGATCCAGATCTCCGGGCGGCGCCCGTACCCGAACTCGTAGATCCGCGAGTGCTCCAGGAAGCGGCCCAGCACGCTCCTGACCCTGATGTTCTCCGACATGCCCGGGACGCCCGGCCGGAGCGTGCACACCCCCCGCACCCACAGGTCGACCGGCACGCCGGCGTTCGAGGCCCGGTAGAGGGCGTCGATGATGGGCTCGTCGACCAGGGAGTTCGTCTTCATCCTGATACTGGCCGGGCGGCCGGCCTCGTGATGGGAGATCTCCCGCTCGATCCTGGCCAGCAGCCCGCCGCGCAGCGAGTGCGGGGCGACCAGCAGCCGCCGGTAGGCGGAGTGGTTGGAGTAGCCGGTCAGGTGGATGAACAGGTCGGTGACGTCCTCGCCGACCAGCCGGTCGGCGGTGAGCAGGCCCAGGTCCTCGTACAGCCTCGCGGTCTTGGGGTTGTAGTTGCCCGTGCCGATGTGGCAGTAGCTGCGCAGCTCGCCCGAGGACTCCTGCCGCACGACCAGGGCCAGCTTGCAGTGGGTCTTCAGCCCCACGACGCCGTAGACCACGTGGCAGCCGGCCCGTTCCAGCTTGCGCGCCCAGGTGATGTTGGCGTGCTCGTCGAACCTGGCCTTGATCTCCACGACCACCACGACCTGCTTGCCGGCCTCGGCGGCGTCGATCAGCGCGTCCACGATCGGCGAGTCGCCGCTGGTGCGGTACAGCGTCTGCTTGATGGCCAGCACCGCCGGGTCGGCGGCGGCCTGCTCGATGAACCGCTGCACGCTGGTGGAGAAGGAGTCGTAGGGGTGGTGCAGCAGCACGTCCCGCTCGCGCAGCACCGCGAAGATGTCATCCTCGACGTGCACGACCTCGGCGGGGACGAAAGGGCGGTAGCTGAGCTCACCCCGGTCCAGGTCGGCGATCGCGTGCAGCCCGGTCAGGTCCAGCGGCCCCGGCAGCCGGTAGATCTCGTGGTCGGCCACCCCCAGCTCGTCCACCAGCAGGTCGAGCACCTCCGGGGTGATGGTCTCCTCCACCTCCAGCCGGACCGGCGGGCCGAAACGGCGCTTGAGCAGTTCGCGCTCCAGCGCCTGCATGAGGTTCTCGGTGACGTCCTCGTCGACGTCGAGGTCCTCGTTCCGGGTCACCCGGAAGACATGGTGCTCGACGATCTCCATGCCCTTGAAGAGCTGCCCCAGGTGGGCGGCGATCACGTCCTCCAGCGGGACGAACCGGTTCGTGGACGCGGTGACGAAGCGGGGGAGCTGGCTGGGAACCTTGACCCGGGCGAAGACCGTGTTGCCGGTCGACGGGTTGCGCACGGTGACGGCCAGGTTCAGCGACAGGCCCGAGATGTAGGGGAAGGGGTGGGCCGGGTCGACGGCCAGCGGTGTCAGCACCGGCCTGATCCGCTCCCGGAACAGCTTGCGCATCTCGGTGCGCTCGTCGCGGCCCAGGTCGTCCCAGCGCACGATCTCGATGCCCACCGCGCCGAGCTGCGGGCAGATCCGCTCGTAGAAGCAGGCCGACTGCCGCCGGGCGAGATCGCCCGCGATCGCCGCGATCCTGGCCAGCTCCTCGCTGGGCTTCAGCCCGCTCTTGGTACGCAGCAGCAGGCCGGTGGCCATCCGCCGTTTCAGCCCGGCCACCCGTACCCGGAAGAACTCGTCCAGGTTGCTGGCGAAGATCGCGAGGAACCGCACCCGTTCCAGGAGAGGCAGGGACGGATCCTCCGCCATCTCCAGGACGCGCTGGTTGAACTGGAGCCAGCTCTCCTCCCGGTTCAAGAAGCGATCTTGTGTCGGGGGAAGCCCGTCAGGGGCGGATCGGGTGGGTTCAGCGGACATATGACCAGAATGCCCGCTTTGGTTGAACGGAACGTTAATTTCGGCTCAACGGGCGTTGTTGCTTACCCACTTGTCTCGATCTTTGCCCTTTCCCGGTCCGCCTCCCCGGCCCGCGTGACCTCCCCGCGCCCGGCCGCCTTGGCCTCCTTGAGGCGCGCCCTCTCCTGCTCCTTGAGCTCCCGCTCCCGGGCCTTCTCCTGCTCGCGCAGTTCACGCAGGCGGACCTTCTCCTGTTCGCGGGCGAGCTTCTCCGCCTCGCGCCGCTCGCGCTCGCGGGCCTTCTCCTGCTCGCGCAGGTCCCGCAGGCGGGCCTTCTCCTGTTCGCGGGCGAGCTTCTCGGCCTCCCGGCGCTCGCGCTCGCGGATCCTCTCCTGCTCCTTGAGCTCCCGCTCACGGGCCTTGGCCAGCTCCCGGAGCTCCTTGTCCGTACGAGGCGGCGGCTGGGGCTCGGGACGCGGATGCGCCTGGGGCGAGGAGGGGAGCGGCTCCCCGGCGCGCTGCGGCGCCGGGAGCGGCCGTCGTTCCATGTCACGGGAGGTCGAGGTCAGCCGGGGAGTGGCGGCCAGGCCGGTCAGGCCGTTCCACGCCAGGTTCACCAGGTGCGCGGCGACCTCCTGGCGCGGCGGTGTGCGCACGTCCAGCCACCACTGGCCGGTCAGCGCCACCATGCCCACCAGCATCTGGGCGTACATGGGCGCCAGGGTGGGCTCGTATCCCCGCTCGGCGAACTCGTCGACCATGACGTCCTCGACCTGGCTGGCGATGTCGTTGATCAGGCTGGCGAAGGTGCCGGTCCCGGAGGCGGCGTGCGAGTCGCGCACCAGGATGCGGAAGCCCTCGCTGTTCTCCTCCACGTAGGCCAGCAGGGCCAGGGCGGCACGTTCCAGTTTGATCAGGGAGTGCGAGGCGGACAGGGCCTCGGTCACCATGGCCAGCAACTTCTGCATCTCGCGGTCGACGACGACCGCGTACACGCCCTCCTTGCCGCCGAAGTGCTCGTAGACGACCGGCTTGGAGACGTTGGCGGTCGCCGCGATCTCCTCCACCGAGGTACCGTCGAATCCCTTCTCCGCGAAGAGGGTCCTGCTGATCTCGATCAGCTGTTCCCGGCGTTCCTTACCTGACATGCGCCGACGGGGTTCACTCACGGTTCTCATAATGGACCTGCTTATGGCGACGCCGCGCGTCGCGGTGAGTCCGCTCGGAGCCGGCTCCTTCCCTCGTCGGGGGGAATCGTTCGTTCCTCACGATTCCCCCCTCCTCGGTCCAGTCGCCGGCGCGGACGCACGGGGGAGTCCCTCGGGGCGAGAAGGCGGGATGTTCGGGGGCCGGTGGACGGTGGCCTCGGAGCCGGCGGAGAGGAGGGCGCCTGAGCGCGGGGGAGCACGGCGGTGCGGACATGGCGTGCGGGGGGCATGGTGCGACCGGCGCTTCGCGTGGAGAGACGGCTGCCGCGTGAGAGGCCGGCGGCGGGGTGGGCACCATGGCGGGGAGGGGTGGGCGCGTTGTGGTGGCGCCGGTGAACTCGGTTTCCTGGGAGGGCCGGGCCGGGGGCCCGGGCCGAGCGGTCAGGTGGTGGCGATGCGCTTGGCGGCGAGGCGCTCGGGGGTGGGCCAGCGGACGTCGTAGGCCCAGCCGGCCTTCTCGAACATGCGGATGACACCGGCGCTGAGGTCGATCTGCCCCTTCAGGGCGCCGTGCCGGGCGCAGGTGGGGTCGGAGTGGTGCAGGTTGTGCCAGGACTCCCCGAAGGAGGGGATGGCCAGCCACCACACGTTGCGCGACTTGTCGCGGGACTCGAAGACCTCTTCGCCGAAGACGTGGCAGATCGAGTTGATCGACCAGGTCACGTGGTGCAGCAGGCCGATCCGGACCAGCGTGCCCCAGAAGAAGCCGGTCGCCATGCCCCACCACGACCAGGTCAGCAGGCCGCCCAGCAGGGCGGGCGCGACGATGGTGGTGATCGCCAGCACCGGGAAGAGCTTGTGCAGCCTGACGATGTCCGGGTCCTTGACCAGGTCGGGAGCGTACTTCTGGCGGTTGGCCCGGTCGGTCTCGAACAGCCAGCCCATGTGCGCCCAGAGCAGGCCCTTGGAGACGGCCACGAAGCCGGTGCCGAAGCGCCACGGCGAGTGCGGGTCGCCGTCCTTGTCGGAGAACTTGTGGTGCTTGCGGTGGGTGGCCACCCAGTCGAGCACCGACATCTCCATCGCGAGGCTGCCGGCGATGCCCAGGGCGATCTTCAGCGGCCGCTTGGCCTTGAACGAGCCGTGCGTGAAGTGGCGGTGCAGGCCGACGGTGACGCCCAGCCCGGTGACCACGTAGAAGACGCCCGCGATCGCGACGTCGGACCAGCCCAGACCCCATCCCCAGGCGAACGGGATCGCCACCAGCAGGGCGATCAGCGGGGCGCCGACGACCACGCCGAAGGTGATGATCTCGGGCAGGGTCTTCCGCTCGGGGTCTACGTCGGATTTGGGTCCTGGAGCAGGACGTTCTTCGATGACGGTCATGCGCTACCTCGCGGTGACTCGGAAAAACAAAACTCGTGCGGCTACGCCACCGTAACCTACGCCATCGTAAGTTAGGAATGCGTGAGCGCCGAAAGTATGGAACCCGGCTTTTCAGGTCGATGCCGTATCGGGTCCACCCGGTCTCCTACCCGCCCTCGCCCTGCTAAACGGGAGCGCGCCCGCCGGAGGGCGTCCGGGGTGGTCCGGGGTGCGGGGAGACGGACGCGCAAACGGGGCGCGTTCGACATGGAAGGCTCTGTATCGTAGGGGGGCCGGGCGCGCGGGCCCCGTCCCGATCGCCTGGTCGGTCCGGCATTGGGTAATTGGCAGCCCGCAAGGTTTTGGTCCTTGTTGTCCAGGTTCGAGTCCTGGTGCCGGAGCCATCCCCTCTGTCTGATTTCATCAACCCGCCTGGTCGGCTGGGTGGGTTCCGGAGGGGGGAGGTATCCTCACGTTGTCGAGCAGGTGACGGCGCCGTGCCCCGGGGATGGCCATCCGTCATCGCGCCTCGCCATGTCTCAGCCGCGACGCCGAGGGAGCCTCGTCCGTGAGTGTGCCGCGCCCGGCAGCCGTCATCGTCCTCGCCGCCGGCGAGGGCACCCGGATGAAGTCGAGAACACCGAAGATTCTTCATGAGCTGTGCGGCCGCAGTCTGGTCGACCACATGCTCACCGCCGCGAGGGGGCTCGAACCCGAACGGCTCATTGTCGTCATCGGTCACGAACGGGAACGGGTCCAGGCGCACCTGGCCGGCACCGGTCCCGACGCGCAGGCCGTCGTCCAGGCCGAGCAGAAGGGCACCGGCCACGCGGTCAGGACCGTCCTGGAGACGGTGGGCACCATCACCGGCACCGTCCTGGTGACCTACGGCGACACGCCGCTCCTGCGCACCGAGACCCTGGCCGCCCTGCTGGAACGGCACGGCGAGGACGGCAACGCCGTCACCGTGCTGACCGCCGAGGTCCCCGACCCCCACGGCTACGGCCGGATCGTCCGCGACGCCTCCGGAGCGGTCCTGAAGATCGTCGAGGAGAAGGACGCCGACGCGCGGGAGCGGGCGATCAGGGAGATGAACTCCGGCGTCTACGCCTTCGACGGCACCCTGCTGGCCGACGCCGTCAAGCGGGTGTCGGCCTCCAACGCCCAGGGCGAGGAGTACCTCACCGACGTCCTGGCCATCCTCCGCGAGGACGGGCACCGGGTCGGCGCGCACATCGCGGCCGACTACGTGGAGGTGGAGGGCGTCAACGACCGCGTGCAGCTCGCCTTCGCCCGTAAGGTGCTCAACGCGCGCCTGCTGGAGGCGCACATGCGCGCCGGGGTGACCGTGGTCGACCCGGCCAGCACCTGGGTCGACGTGGACGTCGTCCTCGAACCCGACGTGGTGATCCACCCCGGAACCCAGCTCCACGGCCGTACCCGCGTCGCCGAGGGCGCCGAGGTCGGCCCCGCCACCACGCTCACCGACACGGTCGTCGGCGAGGGGGCGCTGGTCCGCAACGCCGTCTGCGTCGAGGCGGAGATCGGCCCCGAGGCCCTGGTCGGGCCGTACGCCTACCTGCGGCCGGGCACCGTGCTGGCCCGCAAGGCCAAGGCCGGCACCTACGTCGAGATGAAGAACGCCCGGGTGGGTGAGGGCGCCAAGGTGCCGCACCTGAGCTACGTGGGCGACGCCACCATCGGCGCCGGAGCCAACATCGGCGCCTCGGCGATCTTCGTCAACTACGACGGGGTGAACAAGCACCACACGACGGTGGGCGAGCACGCCTTCGTCGGGTGCGACACCATGCTCGTCGCGCCGGTCACCGTCGGCGACGGCGCGTACACGGCCGCGGGTTCGGTCATCGACTCCGACGTCCCCGCCGGGGCCATCGGCGTGGCCCGCGGACGGCAGCGCAACATCGAAGGGTGGGTCGCGCGCAGGCGCGCGGGCACCAGATCGGCCAAGGCGGCGCTGGGCGCCGACGAGGCCGGGAAACGGCAGGGGAGCCAGAGTGAGTGAGCGAAGCGAGCGGCCCGGCGGGTACGGCGCCATCGCGCGGGCATCGGCGGGCCGCCAGGCGAGGAGGACGGCATGAGCGGCATCAAGCAGACCGGTGAGAAGAACCTGATGTTCTTCTCCGGCCGCTCGCACCCGGAGCTGGCCGACGAGATCTCGAGCCACCTCGGGGTGGACGCCACGCCGACCACGCTGCGCGACTTCGCCAACGGCGAGATCTACGCCCGTTACCAGGAGTCCGTCCGCGGCTGCGACGCGTTCGTCATGCAGAGCCACACCTGGCCGATCAACCAGTGGATCATGGAACAGCTGATCATGGTGGACGCCCTCAAGCGCGCGTCCGCCAAGCGGATCACCGTGATCATGCCGTTCTACGGCTACGCCCGCCAGGACAAGAAGAGCAAGGGGCGCGAGCCCATCACCGCCCGGCTGATGGCGGACATGTTCAAGACGGCGGGCGCCGACCGGTTGATGTCGATCGACCTGCACACCTCCCAGATCCAGGGCTTCTTCGACGGCCCGGTGGACCACCTGTTCGCCATGCCCGTCCTGGTGAACTACCTCAGGGACAAGATCGACCTGGAGACGACCACCGTCGTCTCGCCCGACACCGGCCGGGTGCGCCTCTCGGAGCGCTGGGCCGACACCCTCGGCACCCCGCTGGCCTTCATCCACAAGCGCCGCGACCTCGACGTGGCCAACCAGGTGAAGGTGAGCGAGGTCGTCGGCCGGGTGCGGGGCCGGACCTGCGTGCTGATCGACGACATGATCGACACCGCGGGCACGATCTGCAAGGCCGCCGACGCGCTCTACGAGCAGGGCGCCACCAACGTGGTCGTGGCCGCCACCCACGCGGTCTTCTCCGACCCCGCGGTCGACCGCCTCAAGAACTCGCAGATCTCCGAGGTCATCGTCACCAACACGGTGCCGCTCCCGGAGGACAAGCGGTTCGACAAGCTCACGGTCCTGTCGATCGCCCCCCTCATCGCCCGCGCGATCACCGAGGTCTTCAACGACGGCTCCGTCACCAGCCTCTTCGAAGGCGACAGCTGACCCCACCCCCGCCACCCCCCACCATCCCCCACACCGCCCGGGAACACTCGCCCCCGTTCCCGGGCGCTCTCATGCCCCCGCCTCCCGGACTGCCCCCTGCCCGATCGCCTCCCCCGGGGACTCCCCGTGAGCCCGCGCCGGCGACTGGACCGAGGAGAGGGGGATCGTGAG
>NZ_JBFABE010000087.1:0-26181 GCF_040640155.1 Streptosporangium sp. NPDC023615 | reverse complement strand
GGAGCTCGGCATCGACCTGTCCCGGCGCGAGCCGAGCAGCGTCGAAGAGGTCTGACGGTCCCGTACGCGACCCGGCGGCGCCGGCCCGCGACGGCCCCGACGGCCCGCGACGGAGGAGGACGCTCCTGCTCCGTCGCGGGTCCGGCGCGTCACGGCGGGGCGTGACCCGCGGACGTCCGGCCGCGCGGCCGGTGGCGTGTCCCCCGCCGACGTAGGCTCACGGTCGGGGCACGACCGATCCCGGTTCACCGAGACCCGCCCTGGAGGATCCGTGACGCACGGCAGCACGTACCCGTCCCCGGCCTCCGGGGTCACGCCGTGAACGCGACGGGCGGGCGGGGCGGCGCCGGCCACCGCAGTGCCCCCGACGCCCCCGACGCCCCCGATGCCCCCGGCACCCCCGGTGCCCCTGACGCCTCCGGCGACTTCGGGGGGATCGGGTTCGGTGGCAGGGCCCTCGTCATGACGGTCGCGACCCTGGCGCACCCCCGGGAGGCGTTCGGGGAACTCCTCCGCCTGGTGCGTCGCCTGGCACGCCGGGCGCTCGGGCTCCTCCTCGCCCCCTTCCGCCTGGCCGCCTTGCTCGTGTGGTCGCGTTCGGCGCACCGGCGCCCGACCTTCGAGGAGCACCTGCGCGGCGCCGGTGAGGACGAGAACCCCCGGTGACCGGGACGATCCCGTGACGCTGGGACGGCGCTCCCGCCGCCCGGGGCGAGGGCACGGCGCCGCGATGCGGTCCTCGGGAGACACCCCTCCGGCCCGGGAGACTCCCGTCCTGTGACGCGCGCGGAGCGGCCGCTCTCACCCCCCGTGGTCCTCCCGTCCGGGTGGCGGTCAACCGATCGGCTGACCCGACGGCCCCGCCGTTCGGCGGCCGGGTCCCGTCCCCTGGCCGGTGCCGCGAAAGCGCTGGTCGTAGAAGGCTGAACGTAGGCGGAACAGCTACGGACCAGCCCGAAAGGACCACCCCATGCCACCGGTGATCGAGGTACGGAACCTCCACAAGCGCTACGACGACAAGGTCGCGGTCGACGATGTCTCGCTCACCGTGCAGGAGGGTGAGATCTTCGGGATCCTCGGCCCCAACGGCGCCGGCAAGACCACGACCGTGGAATGCGTGGGGGGCCTGCGCACGCCGGACCGGGGCGAGATCAAGGTGCTGGGGCTCGACCCCCACCGGGACCGCACCGAACTGACCCGGTGTCTGGGCGTCCAGTTGCAGGCCGGCCAGCTCCCCGACCACCTCCAGGTCGCCGAGGCCCTGGAGCTCTACAGTTCCTTCTACCCGCGACCGGCCGACTGGCGCGCCCTCATGCACGACCTCGGCCTGACCGACAAGGCCAGGACCAGGTACGCCAAACTGTCCGGCGGCCAGAAACAACGCCTGTCGATCGCGTTGGCCCTCGTCGGCAGCCCCCGGGTGGCGATCCTCGACGAGCTCACCACCGGCCTCGACCCGCAGGCACGCCGCGACACCTGGGACCTGATCGAGGGGGTGCGCGCGCGGGGGGTGACGATCGTGCTGGTCACCCACTTCATGGAGGAGGCCGAGCGGCTCTGCGACCGGCTGGCGCTGATCGACGCCGGCCGTGTCGTCGCCGTGGACACCCCGATCGGCCTGACCGAGCGGGCCCGCATCGAGCAGCGCATCCAGTTCCGCCCCTCCAGGCCGATGGACGACCACCTGCTGACGAGCCTGCCCGACGTCTCCCGCGTCGCCCGCCGGGGAGAGCTCGTCGTCGTCAACGGCAACACCAACGCCCTCAACGCCGTCACCACCGTGCTGGCCCGCAACCACATCGTGGCCGAACACCTGCGCGTCGAGCAGGCGAGCCTGGAGGACGCCTTCGTCGAGCTGACCGGCAGGCACCTCGCTCCCGCCTCGCCGTCCGACCCGGACCGGCCCGACCTGGACCGGCCCGGCTCGAACCGGCCCGGCTCGAACTGACCCGGCCCGCCTCGTATCACCCCGGCCCGAACCCACCCGGGCCCGGACGCGAAGAACCCGACGGAAAAGGAAGCCACGCCCATGTCAGCCATGACCGCCACCACCGCACCCCCCGTCACCGCCAGGCACGGTTCCACGACCTGGAGGCTCATCAAGGCCGAGAGCAGACTGTGCGTCCGCGACAAGGTCGGCCCCCTGTGGGGCGTCGGCTGCCCGCTGATCGTGCTGGTCATCCTCGGTAGCGTGCCGGCCCTGCGAGAGCGCCAGGAGGCCGCCGGAGGTCTGACGATCTTCGAGCTCTACGTCCCCGTCCTGATCCTGTTCAACCTGGCCATCCTGGCCATGACCGCCCTGCCCACCACGCTCGCGGGCTACCGCGAGAACGGCGTGCTGCGCCGCATGCGGACCACGCCCGTCGGCCCCGCCCGCCTGCTCACCGCCCAGCTCGCCGCCAACTTCGCCATCGCGCTCGTCGCGATGGTCCTCTTCCTCGCCGTGGCCGGACTCGGTTTCGGCGTACGCCTGCCGCAGCACCTGCTCGGCTTCACCGTCTCCTGGCTGCTCGGGGCAGCCGCGCTGCTCGCCATGGGCCTGCTGGTCACCGCCCTGGCCCGCGGACGCAACGCCGCCTCGGCGATCGGCACGACCCTGTTCTTCCCGATGATGTTCTTCGCCGGCCTGTGGGTACCGATCACCCAGATGCCGCCGCTGCTGCAGACCATCAGCCACTACACCCCGCTCGGCGCCGGCATGCGGGCCTTCCAGGACGCCTACCTCGGCCACTTCCCCTCCGCCGCCCCGCTCCTGGTCCTGGCGGCCTACGCGGCCGGGTGCGCGCTCGTCGCGGTCCGCTGGTTCCGCTGGGAGTAGCCGGGAGCGGATCCGCTCCGCCGGTCCCACCGGCGATGGAACCACCGGTCCCACCGGCAATACACTCACCCCGAGGGAGGAAAATCGTGAACAGCCGAAGGCGGCCCGAGCACCGCACCCCGGCGCCCCAGGAGCCGCCGTTCCTCCTCGTCACCGCGGTGCCCTACACGCTGCTGGCCGCCCTGACCGTCCTCAGGGTGGTCAGGGAGCCCCTGGAGGGCGGCTCCCTGACCGTCGATCTCGGCCTGTGCGGGCTGGCCGCGGCGTGGATGCTCGGCATGTTCACCCTGCGTCCCGCCCCGTGGACACGGCCCCGGACCACGGCGGTGTTCTTCGTCGGGCTCGTGGCGATCACCGCGATCCTGGTGGTACGGGATCCCGCGTTCGGGCTGTTCACCCCGGCGCCCTACATCTACGCCTTCACCCTCCTGCGCTGGCCGTGGCGGCTGCCGGCCGTGGCCGCCGTGGCGGTCGTGGCCGGCACCGCTCAGGCCTCCAACATCGACGACTCGACCTGGTCCGGCCTGGCGCTGTCCGCCATCATCGTGCTCGCCAACGTCGGTCTCATGGGCGGCACCGCCTGGGTGCTCCGCCTCGCCGAGAGGGAGGACGAGCAGCGCGAGCGGACCCTCGCCGAGCTGAACCGGGCCAACCGGCTGCTGGAGGCGACGCTCGCCGAGAACGCCGGCCTGCACGCCCAGCTCCTCGCCCAGGCCCGGGAGGCGGGTGTCCTCGACGAACGCCGGCGGATGGCCCGCGAGATCCACGACACCCTCGCCCAGGGACTCACCGGGATCATCGCGCAGCTCCAGGCGGCCGAGCAGATGCACGAGGTCCCCGCGCAGTGGCGCCGGCCCTTCGACGCCGTCAAGACCCTGGCCAGGGAGAGCCTGGCCGAGGCCCGCCGCTCGGTCGACGCGCTGCGGCCCGAGCCGCTGGAGACCTCACCCCTGAGCGACGCGCTCGCCGACGTCTCCGACCGGTGGTCGAGGCTGCACGGGCTCGCCGTCCAGGTCACCACGACCGGCACGGCGCGGCCGATGGCACCCGAGGCCGAGTTCGCGCTGCTGCGCACCGCGCAGGAGGCCCTGGCCAACGTGGCCAAGCACGCCCGCGCGACCAGGGTCGGGGTGACGCTGTCCTACCTGGAGCACGAGGCCGCGCTGGACGTACGCGACGACGGCAAGGGCTTCGACCCGGCGGACCTCGACGCCGGCACGACCACGAACGGCGACCCGGACCCGCCCTCCCGCGACGGCGGGTTCGGCCTGACCATCATGCGCCAGCGCGTCGAGGGACTGTCCGGCAGCCTGCGGATCGAGTCCGAGCCCGGCCTCGGCACCGGCATCTCGGCCCGCGTCCCCCTCCTACCGGCCGGGAGCCGTCCATGACCCGTCACACGAGCGACCACGCGAACGGCCCGGCGGTCGACCCCCCGGTCCGGCTGCTCATCGCGGACGACCACCCCATCGTCAGGGACGGTCTGAGCAGCATGTTCGCCTCCGCACCCGGATTCGAGGTGCTGGGTGAGGCCGCCGATGGCGCCGAGGCCGTACGGCTCGCCCGGAGACTCCGGCCCGACGTGATCCTGATGGACCTGCGCATGCCGGGCATGGACGGGCTCACCGCCATCACCGAGCTGGCCCGGCTCGGCGTCACCGCGCGCGTCCTGGTCCTGACGACCTACGACACCGACACCCACGTGCTGCCGGCGATCGAGGCCGGCGCGACCGGCTACCTGCTCAAGGACTCCCCCCGGGAGGACCTGCTGCGCGGCGCGCGCGCCGCCGCCCGGGGCGAGAGCGTCCTGTCCCCCTCGGTCGCGGCACGACTGATCACCCGCGTCAGGACACCCGCGCCACAACTGCTCAGCCGGCGCGAGCTGGAGGTCCTCGAGCTCATGGCGGCCGGGAACACCAACCGCGAGGTGGCCGCCCGCCTGTTCATCACCGAGGCCACCGTCAAGAGCCACCTGCTGAACATCTACGCCAAGCTCGGGGTCAAGGACCGTGCCGCCGCCGTCAGCGAGGCGTTCAACCGAAGACTCCTCGTCCCCCGGGCGCCCGAACATCCCTGACGCTCGGTGACCGCTCATAATCGATCTTGACTTCGGGTGCGCCTTCTGGCTTGATCAAGACGTTTCGGCTCATCCTGATCTCTTACGAGCGGAGCTTCACGTGCGCTTCTCCCCCGCGGAACCTCGTAGATCCGCCCTGTCACGGGCGGGCGCGCTGGCCGGCGTCCTGGCCCTGACGGCCGGCCTGCTCGTCGCCCCGGTCCCCGCGGCCTCGGCCGAGGACTCCGTGACCGACCTCGGCGCCTTCTCCTCCTCCACCGACCTGGTCGTCGGAGGCGACAAGGTCGCCGTCTCGATCGGCGATCGCATCGTCGTCGCCGACACCACCGGCGAGGTCGAGGGCACCGTCACCGGCCTGTCCGGCGCGTACGGCCTGGCCATGACACCCGACGGCACCCGCCTGTACGCCGCGCTGACGGGCTCGGGAGAGGTGGCCGAGATCGACACCGCCACGCTGGAGATCACCCGGCGCGTCGACCTCGCCGCCTACGGATGCCCGTCGAGCCTGGCGCTCACCGGCGAACGGCTGTGGGTCGGCTACGGCGGCTGCGGCGGTTCGACCGGTGCCCTCGGCCTCGATCTGTCGGTGACGACGCCGGAGCCGGTGCCGTTCGAGGTTCCCCTGAAGTCGGGCCCGTACCTCGCGGCGGCGGGGAACACGCTGGTGGTCGGCGAAGGGGGCGGCAGTCCGGCCGACCTGTTCGTCTACGACGTGAGCGGTGCCGCCCCCGTCTTCCGCGGTGAGATCGACGGGCACGCCCACGCCCACGACCGGTTGAACGATGTCGCCGTCACCCCGGACGGCTCGCGCGTGATCTCGGCGTTCGTGCTTCCGGACGCCTTCGAGATGTGGGACGCCGACACCTTGGCCCGGGTGCACGACTACGAGAAGGGCCCCGAGGCCGAGGGATACCCGGCGACCGTCGCCGTCAGCCCGGACGGCGCCTACGTCGCGGGCGGGCGCAACCAGTTCTCCGCCGGCAGGATGACGCTGTACGACACGGCCTCGGGCGCGGAGATCCATGCCGCGAACTCCCCGGAGGGGGAGATAGTCGACGGAAGTGCCGCCTTCTCCGGGCGCGACGTCTTCAGCCTGCTGAAGACGGATTCGGACCGCCTCCACCTGTGGCGACTCCAGGATGTGAACCTGCCGGCCTCCACGTTGGCGCTGGCGGTCAAGCCCGGCGCGACCGCGCACCAGCCGCTCACCCTGATGGGACGGCTCGCATTCGACGACGGAACCGCGCCGGGCGCGCAACCGCTGACCGTGACCCGCACCCTGCCCGACGGAACCGGCACGGAGCTGCCCGGCGTGACCACCGCGGCGGACGGAACCTTCACCGTCACCGACACGCCGCCGATCGGGGGAACGCTCACCTACACCGTGCTCTGGAACGGCGACGAGAACCACCGCTGGAGCAAGGCCTCCCGCGCCACGACGGTCAGGTACGCGACCACGCTCACGCTGACCGGGCCCACGAGCGCGGTCGCCGGCACGAGGCTCGTGTTCAGCGGCCAGATCCAGGTGGCGGGCGCCACCGCGCCGCGCAGCGGCTGGCTCACCGTCAGGCGCACCCGCAGCGGCCATGGCGGCGAACCCGTGCAGCGGTCGGTGGGGATCACCACCCGTGCGTCGTACTCCTTCGCCGACACACCGGACGCGGGCGAGTACACCTACACCGTGCACTGGGCCGGCGACGGCCGGACCGGACCGGCGCAGGTCGGTCACGTCGTCACGGTCCACGAACCGGCCGGGTGACCGGCGCCGCCGTCCGTCCGTGCCACGCCGTAGCGGGTCACTGTCCCATCCGCCGCATTCGATAGGGATTTCCCGGATTACTCGGGGGTGGCCCCAACGTCATCGTTGCTCTGAAGCGCCCCGGCAGCGGGCCGGGCGCCGATCGAGCAACTGGAGGACGACGGATGCGACTCGCATCAGGTGTGAGAACCGGGCGCGCCACAGGCGGCGCCCGGCGCGCCACGCCGCGCACGACAGCGGTTGGTCTCCTGGTCATCGGGAGCCTGCTGGCCCTGCCGGCACTGCCCGCGCACGCCGACCCGCCCCCTGCTCCCAGGGTCGCCCCCGACGTGGTCGCGGAGACCTCCCCACCTGACGACGGCGCCCTCATCACCCCCGAGGAGGCGCTGGAGCGGGACGCCACGGCCGTCGCGGGCCTGGCGAAGGTCTCGGTCCCCGAGGCCAGGCGGCGGCTGACCATCCAGCAGAGGGTCACGAAACTCGTGGAGTCGCTGCCCGAGGACGTCCGGGCGCGGTCGTACGCCGGAGGCCGGTTCGACTTCACCCGGGACAGGCCGGCCACCCTCTACTTCAAGGGCCGGGTTCCGGACTCGGTGCGGGCGGGCACCGTGCCCGAGGTCGAGCTGACCGGCGGGATGAAGTACTCGTTCGACGAGATGGTCGCCCGGCGGAACGCGCTGCACGCGGCGGCCGAGGAGCTGGGCTTCACGCAGATCCGCTCGGACTTCGACCTGGTGACGCAGCGCGTCGGACTCGCGCTCGCGCTTCAGCGGGAACAGCCGGACCTGCGTGGGCAGGCACTGCGGGACAGGTTGACCGCCCGCGCGGCCGGTGGCCGGCTCGCCCCGCGGGGTTCCGACTTCTCCGTCAGAGAACTCGCCCCCGGGACCAGGCTGGCCGTTCCCAGCACCGGGTACGGAGGGTCGACCCTCCGCAGCGGTGGCGCCCACGCGTGCACCTCGGCCTTCATCGTCCGGCGCACCAGCGACCAGGCCGAGGGCGTGCTCACCGCCGCGCACTGCGAGGGCATCAACCAGATGGATCAGAACAACTCCGTCGGCGGGGTCGTCTCGACCTTCTCCGCGCCGTTCGTCAGCGAGCACATCGGCGTCAACGGAGAAGTGGAGTGGCACACCACCACGGGCCACGACGACGTCCCCGAGTTCTGGGACACCTTCACCACACGACGCACCGTGACGTCCCGCATCGCCGCTTCCGGCTACATGTCGGGGGCCTACGTCTGCCACTTCGGGCGGACCAGCGGAACCACCTGCGGTGCGATCAACAACCCGAGCGTGAGCATCAACTTCCCGTGGGGCGGCTGCGGCGGCTGCACGAAGACCGCCTCGAACATGGTGCGCGTCTCGGGGGCGGTCAGCCTGCCGGGCGACAGCGGAGGCCCCTGGTACGTCCTCAACCAGGCGTTGGGCGTTGATCACGGGTATGACCCGACCACCCTCGACGTGTTCTTCAGCCCGATCGAGCGGGCGGAGAACCAGTTCGGCGTGAAGGTGCAGTTCGGTTGACCCCAGGTCTCCCGATCCCCCACGCCGGAGCGCTCGTCCGGCGCCGGGGGAGGTCGTGGCCGGAGTCCCCCGAACGGACGGGACCCCGGCCACGACCGCGTGAACGCCCGCCCGCCGCCCCCGGTCCGCCGGGGGGGCATCGGCTCAGCCGGCGCGGGGGCGGCCGGCGGCCTCGGACCGTGTACCGAGCCCCGCCAGCTCGCTGCGGTTGCGCACGCCGAGCTTGCGGTAGATGCGGGTGAGGTTGGCCTCGACGGTCTTGGCGCTGATGAACATCCGCCCGGCCACCTCACGGTTGGTCAGGCCGGACGCGACCAGCCGGTGGATCTCCCGCTCGGTGGGCGTCAGCTGGCGATCGGGCGCCCGGCGCTGCCCGCACCTGCGCAGTTCGGCCGCCGCCTGCGCGGACCACAACGGCGCACCCAGCTCGTCGAAGGTCTGCTCGGCCTGGGTCAGCACGTCCCTGGCCGGGATCTTCTGCTTGCTCGCCCGCAGGATCTTGCCGTACACCAGCAGGGCGCGTCCGCGTTCGAAGGGCATCGGCAGGGCGGCGCACGCGTCCAAGGCCCGCTGCGCGGCGCGGGCCGCCCGGTCCAGGTCGCCCTCGGCCGCGGCGACGACCGCCTCGCTGCGGGTCAGGATCGCCAGCAGCCAGGGACGTGGCGCGACCTCGGCCCGGTTCCGCAGCCGCGCGAGCAGCTTGCGCGCCCGCGCCGTCCGGCCGGTGGCGACCGCGACCTCGATCTGGTCGCCGTGGAACATGTAGCGCGCCGGTTCCTTGATCTTCATGGCGCCGATCAGTCCGTCCGCCTGACTCAGGTGGTGGTCGGCCCGCTCGGGATCCGCCGCGGACAGCGCGGCAAAACCGAGGACCTGCCGCAGCAGGGCGGCCACGTACGGGTCGCCGGACTCCCCGGCCTGCTCCAACGCGTTCCGGGCGGCGGCCTCGGCCTCGCCGACGCGACCGAGATGCGCGTCGACCAGGGCCAAGGCGTACCGGCCGAAGCCGAGCCAGCGCCGTTGGCCGGTCAGTTCGATCACCTCGATGGACCGCCGTGCCTGCTGACGGGCCCGCGGCCAGTCCCCCAGCCAGCAGTCGATCTCGGCGAGGTGCATCAGCGCGTGCCCGACGGCGGGTTCGTCACCGGACTCGGTGGCCAGCCTGAGCTCGACCGTGAAGCGCTTGCGCGCCTCAGCCGGGTCCAGGCATTTGGCCCACGCCCCCAGGCTCTGCCGGCTCCACGTATCGGCCCAGTGCCGTGACGGCTGCGCCGGCAGCAGGCGGGCGGCGCGCTCGAGATCGCGATGGGCGATGCCCAGGCCGTTGGTGAGCCGATACATCGCCCGTACGGACAAGGCACACGACAGCAACACGGGCTCCGGACACGCCCCCGGCCGCTGGAGCACCTCGGCGGCGGCCTCGGCGGCGGCCAGCTGCTCGGTCGCGTCGTGGGTGCTGAACCAGGCCCGGCGCAGGTGCAGCTCCGCCTGCAGGTCCGGGTGGCCGGTCGCGCCGACCAGCGCGCGCCGGCACAGCCGGCCCGCCTCGACCGTGCCGCCCTCGTAGAAGACGACCTCGGCGAGCCGCAGCAGCGCCCGGGACCGCAGTGGGTCCGGCGGCCGGGCCGCCACCACCGCCTCCAGCACGCGGCGGGCACGGGCGGCGTCGCCGGCGGCGAGCAGGCACCGCGCCTCGGCGACCGTCCGCCGATGGGCACCGTCCACATCGGCTGGCGGGGTACGGGCCGCCGCCAGGTTCCAAAGTTCCGCGGCGGCCGCCGGACTTCCCCGGTGCCAGGCGCCGGCGGCCCCCCGTTCCAGCAGTGCCGCGACCTTCTCGTCCGGCCCGTCCTCGCACAGCGCCAGGTGCCGTCCCTGCTGTTCCACGTCGGAGACCACCTCGGCCAGCCGCCGTCGCACCCGCCGGTGACGCTCGCACGAGGTCACCGCGCGGACGGCGGAGGCCAGCAGCGGGTGGGTGAAACCGATCCGGCTCTGCCGGACCTCGATCACGCCGGACTCCTCCGCCACCGTCAGGGAGGACAGCCGCCCTTCCGGCACCCCGATCGCCGCCCGCACCGTCGTGACCGTCGGGTGCGCCAGCAGGGCGACATGCAGCAACGCGTCGACGACGGGTTCGCCCAGGGCGCGTATCCGCTCACCCATCAGCTCCGCCACCGACTCGGGAACGGGAAGCGGTTCACCGGGCCTCAGGCAGGCGCCGGTGCGGCGAAGGGACTGCACGATCTCCAGGGCGTACAGCGGGTTGCCTCCCGAGGCCTGGTGGAGGCGGCGAAGCGCCGGCATGCCCCACTCCTCACCGGTGCGCAGCAGCATCCGGCGCAGCGCGCCCAGGCCGAGGGATCCCAGCCACATCATGCCGGCGCGGGAGGCGGGCAGCGCCTGAGCCAGCCCCAGCGGTGCGACGGCCGGCGGTATGGCCCGCATCGCCACGAGCAGGCCCACGGGCTCCTTCGTCAGGCGGCGCGCCACGTAGGCGATCACCTGGGCGCTGGCCTGGTCCAGCCACTGCACGTCGTCGATCGCCAGCAGCACGGGGCCCTTCCGCGCCAGGGCCCGCACCGCCGACAGCGCGGCGGCACCGAGGGCACGCGCGGCCGGCGGTGGCCCCTCGGCCTCCGTCCGATGGAGGAGCGCCACCTCCAGAGCCTGTGCCTGGAGCGGCGGAAGCATGTCGTCCGCGTCCTCGAGCACGCCGTGAAGCAGGTCGGCCAGCGCGCTGAGCGTCAGTGTCGTCTCGGCCTCGGCGGGCCGGCAGGACAGGACGCGATGACCGAGGGCACCGGCGCGGGCGACGCCGTGGTTCCACACCGTGGTCTTGCCGATGCCCGCGTCGCCGGCCAGGACGAGGGCCGCGGCGCCGCCGGGCAGCGAGGTCAGGAAACGGTCGAGGGCGGCCAGTTCGCGGGCGCGGCCTTCCACCTCGGACAGCGCGTACCCCATCAACCCCATCATCCCCATCACCCCGAATGCCTCATGCGATTCCGGCCGGGCCCGGCGAGCCCTTCCGCTTGCACCATCCGATCTGGGCCGACCGGCCGTGCGGGCCGGAGCGGCGGCCGCCCCGCCGTCACCCGGGCAGGGCGTGTCCCCGCGTCATCGCGAGATGTGCGGCTTCGGGCCGCCGACCGGCTTGCACGCCGAACTCGTCGTCGAGGTGCGCCCTGTCCGGGCGCGTGCGTGACGCCGCTGCGAGCCTGACGCGCCTATGACGGAAAACTCGCCGGGCGGTCTCTCGCTCCGTCGACGGTCATCCGGAATTCATGAGGTCCCGGGCCATGGCCGAGGTGGGGAACGAGCAGGATCTGCCGGAGAGCCATGTCACCGCCGGGGTCAGGAGGGCCGACACGCATGACGGCACTTTAACCACGGCCGTTCGCCCGCGACCATGACCATGAAGGCCTGGAACCCCTATGGCTCCGGTGAGCCGCCATTCGGACCCCTGATCGATGGGGCACCTTCGGGCAGGGGGCGGCGCGGTGGGCGATCGGCCGATGTCAGGGTGATCGGGCCGGAACGGACCGGGCGCCTCGGGGCCGGGATCCCGTGCTCAGCCGACGGGGGCGCCGAACCACCTGGGCAGCCTGTCGAGCAGTTCCCCCTGGTCCTCACCGGCCCACGCCACGTGACCGTCCGGCCGGAGCAGCACTGCGGGGACGTCCGGCTCCTCGCCGCCGTCGACGACGTGGTCGACCCGGTCCGCCCAGCCCTCCACCGACAGCCGGCCGGTCCGGTCGAGCAGCAGGCCCCGGCCGCCGTGCATCAACCCGTAGAGGCGCCCGCGCTTCAGCTCCACGTCCCGCATCCGCCGGCCGAGCAGCTCGTGCCCCTCGCCGAAGTCGTAGCGGACCCCGATCGCGACGATCTTCTCGATCAGGTGCCGGTTCACCTCCTCGAAGTCCATCAGCTCCCCCAGCAGCCGGCGCACCGCCAACGGCCCCGGCTCGGTGGACAGCAGCATCATCTGCGCCCGGGTGTTGTCCAGCACGTCGGCGGCCACGGGGTGCCGTTCGGTGTGGTAGCTGTCCAGCAGCCCCTCCGGCGCCCGGCCGCCGACCTCGGCGGCCAGTTTCCAGCCCAGGTTGAACGCGTCCTGGATGCCGAGGTTGAGCCCCTGCCCGCCGGTCGGCGGGTGGATGTGCGCCGCGTCGCCGGCCAGCAGCACCCGGCCGACCCGGTAGCGCTCGGCCTGCCGGGTGGCGTCGCCGAAGCGGGAGAGCCAGCGCGGTGAGTGCACGCCGAAGTCGGTGCCGGCGAAGACCCGCAGTTGCCGCTTGAACTCCTCGATGTCCGGCGGAGCCGCGCGGTCCTCCGCCACCCCCTCGGCGGGCACGACGACGCGGTACACCCCGTCCCCGAGAGGGCCGGCGCCGAACCGCAGCTGGGTCTTGCGGACCTCCGCGACGATCGCGCCGACCTTCGCCGGGTCCTCGGTCAGCTCCATCTCGCCCAGCAGTGTCTCGACCCTGGTGGGCTCGCCGGGGAAGCCGACACCGAGCAGCTTGCGCACCGTGCTGCGGCCGCCGTCGCAGCCGACGAGGTAGCGCGAGCGCAACCGCGTGCCGTCGGCCAGCTCGGCGGTCACTCCGTCCTCGTCCTGGGTCACCCCGACGAGTTCGCGGCCGCGCCGGATCTCGGCGCCGGCCTCGGCGGCGTGCTCGGCCAGCAGACGGTCGGTGACGGTCTGCGGAATGGCGAGGACGTAGTCGTGCGCGGTGTCCAGCCGTTCGGGCGCGGGCTTGGTGATGCCGGCGAACAAGCCGCCGACCGGGTAACGCCGGCCGTGCTCGAGGAACCGCTCCAGCAGGCCGCGCTGGTCCATCACCTCGATGGTGCGCACGTGCAGGCCGAGCGCGCGGACGTACCGGGCCGGCTCCGCCTCCTTCTCCAGCACGAGCACGCGCACGCCGTGCAGCCGCAACTCGGCGGCCAGCATCAGGCCGGTCGGTCCGCCGCCGGCGATGATCACGTCAATCATGGATCCCCATTCGACAAGGTCGCGTCTCGGCCGACTCCCCCGCGCGGCCCGGTGGCGCGCGTCCGCGACAGCGGCGCGCCGACGCCCTCGCGCCGGACGCCCGTGGCCGGATCGCCGGTCCCCCGGCGGTCGACGTCGGGGAGACCGGCGTGTCGTGGAGGCGCGCACCGCGTCACCCCCGTTCCCGCGGGTTCCGGCCTCGGTGGACGATTCTGCGGTACGGCCCGGGCCTTGCCGCAAGCCCCCTGGTGCGCTATACGTTAGTAGTGGCGAGGAGTGTGATCACCTTCTCGCCCTTCCCCTCGCCTCTCGTCCTCCGCCGTGGAACCGTCCGCCGTGGAGGCGGCGTTCCCGGCCGTGACCGCTCAGCTCATGGCCGCGCGGCCGGGGTCGGTTCGATCTCGTCCGAATCGCCCGCGTCACGAGCGACGGCGCGTCAGCGGTGGTCGTTCTCCTTCAACTCGACGACCCAGGCACGCCGTTCGGCGATCCTGCCATCATGCATGACGAAGACCTCCGCCATGGAGGCCCGGCGCTCGGGTCGGTGTCACCAGGGGGCAAAGTAGCTCAGCGTGAGGTCTGACCGGACAGAACGTGCATTCTGTAGGATCTGCGCATTCGGATGCAGAGCTCTGACCAGGCATAACGCGCTCGTTTGGGCCTGATGACGCGCTTCTTACCGGCACCCCTTGTAGCCGCCCGGCACTGCCGGGTAGATGACGTCCTCCACCCGCGACTCCGGGGACTCCAGGGCGGCCTCGGTCATCTTGAACAGGATGTTCTCCTTGCCCGACACTCGCCTCAGCTCCGCCACGAAGTCGCTGGTCACCTTGGTGTCGGCGCGGGCGTTGATCCGGCGAACCGTGGCGATCAGCAAGTCGACCAGGGTGTCGGTGATCTCGCGAGACCGGCAGTACAGGTAGGCGGCCAAGAGGGTCATCTTGATGTCGTACGGATGCGAGCGCAGGTGGGACGGGGCCTCGGCCGCGACCCGGGCCCGCCAGGCCGCCAGCACCTTCGGGGTGACGTCGGCGAACAGGTCGCCTGACAGGCCGACCTTGCGGATCGCGGTCAGCTTGGTCACCTCCCGCTCGATCGTCTTCACCGACACGTTGCCCGGCTCCTCGCGGATCACCGCGAACACGTCCACTGCGGCGGCCTCGGCGGCACCGAACAAAGCACCGTCGTCCTCGCCCTGGTCCTCGAGTTCGTCACCGGGGTCAGCGCTCTTGGCGATCAGAGCGAGCAACCGCGGGATGGCCTCGGCCGGGATCCGGCTGGAGATCTGGGAGGTCTGCGTCTGCTCGGCTTGCCGCAGCGCCGTCCCGATGATCCGGCGAATCCGGTCTCGCGCTGGCGGCTCGATCCGCTCCTCCCGCAGGTGCGCCAGCAGCTCGGCGCGGACCCGGTCGACCTGCCGCTCCTTGGGGCAGACCTCGGCCGCCAGCCAGTCTGCGGCCTTGTCGGAATCAGCGAGGGAGCACTCCCGGAACCCGAAGTACGTCCGGATGTCCTTGCGGTGATCCTTGATCGTCCGGCCGTCCCACTCATACAGTCCCAACTCCGAGGCAGGCAGATCGACCAGCCGGGCGACGTAGCCGACGGCCTGATCAGGGAGTTCGGCGCGGCCTGTCGGGAACCGGCCGTTCAGCGCATAGAAGCGCAGCAGGAGCGCGAACCCGAGTTTCGTCGCCCCTCGCCGGCCGGACAGCTGATCCAGCTCGTCCCCGACCAGTGTCCAGTTCCCAACAAGCTCGTCCTCGTCCAGCACACGCGCCACGCGGCATCCGGCTCTCTCGCGAAGCGGCCAGCCATGCCGCCGCAAACCTCACGAATCCGGATCAATACTGGCCGTGCACGATCACGCCCGTCCGGCGATCAAAGAAAGATCCCTCAACGGTCCATGAACACCACCGCTGAGCCGGGCGAACTCAAACGGGTGTACCTGGTTGCACGACTCTTACCGACACCCCGCGTTCGAACGCACCCTGGTGACCTTCTCCCACGTCGCCGACCGCATCGGCGCGACCGGCGCACGCGAGCGGCGCCTGCGCACCTACAGCATCGAGCGCGATGCCTACGCCTGGTGGCTGGCCGAAGAGCAGTGGATGAGAACCCCCGGCAAACGCCGCCGCACCGCTGCGATCGCCGGCCAGGGCCGCCTCATCCTGCCCGGAGCACCTTCACACGCGAACCGGCCCCGCTACCCGCGCGACCACCGCGGCCGCGCCGACCACCGGGCCGCCCGTATCTACCTGCAGATGCAGCGCGACGCGGCCGCCCGAGCCGCCGCACGCCCCGCGGCCGCAGCATGACGAGCGAGGCGACCGGCGACCGGCGACCATCATCGGGCTCCCGACCTGCCGGACCGTCCTGCGCAGGACGAGAGCCTCTTATGCCACCGTCAGGTCCAAGTCGCTCCGAGGATGCGGGCCGGCTCGTTACCGTGTTGATCGCAGGGTGATGGCGGTGTGTCGAACTCGCGACGCTGAGCTGCGTGCTCTGTCACGACACCAGCGGCCGCCGCGCGGCCGCGCGCTGCATCGGGGTCGCGCCCGATTGGCGGGCGGCTGTCGCGCCGCTGGCGCTCACCGCAGGGTGAGCGGGGTCTCGGACGCGACGTGGGTCAGCTTGTCGGGGTTGCGGACGTAGTAGACGCCGGTGATGCGGGCGTCCTCGACCCGGATCGCCATGACGCCGTCGATCTCGCCGTCCAGGCGAACGAGAAGTGCCGGGTTACCGTTGATCGCGGTGGGCTCACCGGTAAGCGTGCCTGCGACCTTGCCAAGACCGCTCAAGAACATGCGGGCCACCTTCTCCGCGCCGGCGATCGGCCGTAGCGCGGCCTGCTTGAGGCCGCCGCCGTCGCTGACTAGGACGACCCCAGGGGCCAGCACGTCGAGCAAGCCCTGCGGGTCCCTGGTTTCGAGCGCGCGCTGGAACGCCTCCAGGGCCGCCCGAGTCTGGCTCGGGGAGACGGCCTCGCGGGGGCGGCGGGCATCGACGTGCCGACGGGCGCGATGGGCGATCTGGCGGACGGCCGCCGGGCTCTTGCCGACGGCAGCCGCGATCTCGTCGTAGCCGACGTCGAAGGCCTCGCGCAGCACGAAGACGACGCGCTCGGTCGGCGGCAGCGTCTCCAGGACCAGCATGAGCGCCATGGACACACTCTCGGCGAGCTCGACGTCCTGGGTCACGTCCGGTGTGGTGAGCAGCGGCTCGGGCAGCCAGGGGCCGACGTAGGCCTCCTTGCGGCGCTTCATGCTGCGCAGCCGGTTGAGCGACTGCCGGGTCGTGATCCGGGCCAGGTAGGCGCGCTGGTCGTGCACCTGCTCCAGGTCGACCTTCACCCACCGCAGCCAGGTCTCCTGCAGGACGTCCTCGGCGTCGGCCGCCGATCCGAGCATCTCGTACGCGACGGTGAACAGCAGGTTGCGGTAGGCGACGAAAGCATCGGTCGCCGCATCAGCGGTGTGGTCACGCAAGTCTCGCCCCTTCTCCTCCACAGCCCGCCCCTGGTAGCCGACGGCTTTCAAGCATGCATCCACTAAAAGATCCTCTTTCACTGGCGGCCGTTCGATCCGAGCCGCTGTTCGGTGCGATCGAGAGCGGGACGCCCGAACCGCTTGGGCGAAAGACGGCCGAGCTCATGCGGTCCGGATCCGCTCATGGCCGACCGGACCGTCCGCGTACGCCCGGCTTGGCAGCCCGTTCAGCCGCAGCCGGCGCCTCGCCGCGTTTGGCTTGCAGCAACGCCTGGCGCTTGTCGTCCTTGACCCAGGTGAGCGAGCCGGGCTTGCGTGCCTCGTCCGCCAGATGCTTGACGGTGCTCTTGCACACGAACTCCTTGAGCTTCGCGCCCGGACGGCCGCCCACGTAGAACTTGTTCGCGGTGTCGTCCCGTTGGGCGAACTGGAAGATGCCGGCGCGACGCCCCAGGCTGATGCACTGGCCGAAGAACCCCAGATTGAGGGGCGCGGGCTGCTCACCCGCGATCCGGCTGAGCACCGTGTCGGCGGCATGCGCGCCGATCCTCGTGGCGGACTGGCAGCTCATCCGCAAGGGCAGGTCCGACGGCGCCGCCGCATCCCCGGCCGCGACGATGCGCACATCGTCCACGCTGGTCAAGGTCTCATCGGTGAGCAGGCGGCCCAAGGCGTCGACGCTCAGCCCGCAGCGGACGGCCAGGTCCGGCACGCCGAAGCCGGCGGTCCAGATGGTCACCTCGCTCGGCAGCTCGCGGCCGTCACCGAGCCGCACCGCATCGCGCGTCACCGCTGTCACCTTCGCCTCGGAGCCTTCGAGCACGGTCACACCGAGCTTGGTCAGCCGCCCGGCGACCGAGCGCCGACCCCTAGGGTGCAGATACGGACCTAGCCTCGTGCCGCAGACCAGAGTCACGGTACGGCCCAGCTCCGCCAACTCGGCGGCGGTCTCGATGCCGGTCGGACCGGCTCCGACCACCGTCACCGCAGCCGAGGCGGGAGCGGCGTCGATGATCGGCCGCAGCCGCTGCGCCTCCTCCAGGGTGGCGATCGGGTAGGCGAACTCGGCCGCTCCGGGCACGCCCGGAGCGGCACTGCCACTACCCACCGCGTAGATCAGATAGTCGTAGCCGATCGTGCCGCCGGTCGCCAACGTCACGCCGCGTTCAGCCGCGTCGATCCGCGTCACGGTGTCGACCACCAGCTGGACGCCGTCGGCCAGGACATCCTCGTAGCCGACGACCGCGTCGTCGGACCCACCCATCAGCTGGTGCAGGCGGATCCGCTCGACGAAGCTCGGGCGCGAGTTGATCAGCGTCACTGTCACGTCGTCGCGCTGGGTCAGCCGATTGGCTGCCATGACGCCAGCGTATCCGCCGCCGATCACGACCACTTTGGTGTTCTTTGGCACGGTATGCCCTTCGTTTCCAGGGGGTTCGGCCTCAAGACACCACCTGATCGAGGGTTGTGACAGTGTGTGAGACAGATCACTCCACAGGCGTGGGACAACCGGCCCGCCGGCGCTGTCGCTCGGCCGCCTCCATCGCCGCCTGCCTGACGTACGGAGAGGGCGGCGAGGATGGTCGGTCAGCGGATCCCGCAAAGGCCAAAACCCACATTCAGTGGATCATGAACGGGTGTTGCCCCCGAGAAGGCCGACCACGCCCGGATGCGCTCCCTGCTGCAGTCGGACTTCTCGCCCGGGCGCATGCGCGCCTTCCGTCCTCGAACGGAGGCGCTGACCGGCGAGCTGCCGGACGAGTTGCTGATGGAGCTGCGCGACCTGGTCGACGACCTGGCCCCGGGCACGGTGGTGCATCTGATCGCCTCAGATCCGGCCGCCCCGATCGACCTGCCCGCCTGGTGCCACCTGACCGGCCACTCCTACCTTGGCCCGCTGCCCATACCCTCATCACCCGCGCCCTCACCGCCCGCCTACGCCCTGCGGGTCCAGGCGACCGTCCGGGCCACGCACCCGGACGGGCCGTGGCCCTCGATCGACGACTGAACACCCGAACGCACGAGCCAGGCCGCCACGAGGCCACCCCGCAGGACACAGGGGCGGACGCGGATCAGCCGGCCAGGATGGCTGTACGCGGAGGCCTCGGGCCGCCCCGGGGCCGCCACCGACCAGGAGTGACGCTGTCAACTCGCCGGAATCAATTGTCATTCAAGCGGGTTGTTTGACATCGGACCGTGCCGATCCCGCTCCTCTTGCCTGTGAACCTGGGCTGTCCGGGGCGAAAAGCGCTGACCGTGATCCCTCCAGGACACATCTGGCATGTACTTCTCATGACCTGGTGGCGCCATTGCCAAGAAGGTCAGCGATCGGGATATTTGCGATGTGACTGACGACGTGCCCGAGGTGATGCGTGGTGGGGTCGCCCGGGCGGTGCGTTCAGCGGGGGCGCGGGTCAGGCAGTGGACGCCGCCCGTACTGCTCGCGGTATTGTCCGCAGGCGCGTTCGCACCATTGCTAGCCTCGGCGGTATCACCGCTGCTGGCTGCCGGGCTTGGCGCGGTCGCCGCGGTCGGCGGGAACCTGCTGACCGACATAGTGAAGGCCGGGGTCGCCAAACTGGGCAACGGCAAGCCGTCCCAGGATGAGATCCAGGACGAGCTGGAGCGCCGGTTCCAGGAAATTCTGACCGGGGGCGGTGCGGACGCGGCGGCGCTGCGAGCCGAGCTGGCCCGGGTACTGCGCGAGTTCGGACTGGTTGGCGCGGCGATCGAAGCGGCCGTGCGGAGCGGCGACCAGGACCTGCAGACGGCGCTGACCGCCGGCCTGGCCGAGCTGGGCGCGGAGTTCGCCTTCGTGCTGTCCGATGTCGAGGGTCAACTACGGCTGATCAGGGAGGGCGTCGACCGGCAGCGCGCTGAACTCCAGGTGGCGGTCGGCCTGCAGTACCGGCAAGCGACCGACACCCGGCTGCTGCTCGACCAGCTGGCAGTGATCGAACGCCGAACCAGGCAGGCCGGAGAGACCAATGCACGCGATGGTGTGAGGTGGGTCGACGGTAGCCCGTATAAGGGACTCGCGACCTACACCGAGGCGGATGCCGAGGTGTTCACCGGGCGTGAGCTGGTCACCGCTCAGTTGGTCAGCACCTTGTCCGAGCGGCTTGCCGGGCCTGGGCTGCTGGTGCTGACCGGCGCGTCGGGCGCGGGTAAGTCGTCCCTGCTGCGTGCGGGCTTGTTTCCGGCGATCGGGCGCGGCGACCTGTCGGAACCGGCGGCGCGCTGGCCCAGGCACATCCTGGATGAGCCGACCAGGTCCCCCCTCGCCGCGTTGGCCACGCTCCTGGCGAGCCTGGCGGGGCTGGCCGTGCCCGCGGTGCTCGACGCGCTCCGGGCAGCTCCACAGGACGCGGCGCTACTGGTCAGGCAGGCGGTAGGCCCGGCGGGGCGGCTGATTTTGGTCGTGGACCAGTTCGAGGAGATCTTCGCGATCGATGGCCCGGGCGCCGACGCGGAGCGGGCCGCGTTCGTGACCGCGTTGCATGCCGCCGCGACCGTACCGGGGGTCGGCGAAGTGCCTGCCGCGCTGGTGGTGATTGCGGTACGGGGTGATGTGATCGACCGGTGCGCCGCGTTCCCGCAGCTGATCGAAGCACTGCGCAACGGGCTTTTCGTCCTTGGGGCGATGACCGAAGCCGAGCTGCGGACCGCGATCATCGCGCCCGCCGCCGCGGCTGGGCTCCAGCTCGAACCCGGTCTGGCCGACACCATCCTCGGCGAGCTACGCGCTCCGGCGGGCGGGTACGACGCGGGCGTGCTGCCGCTGTTGTCTCAGACCATGCTGACGGTTTGGGAGCACCGTGAGGGCGACCGGCTGACCAGCCGCGGGTACGCGCGCACCGGCGGCGTTACCCGGGCCGTGGCGACCAGCGCGGAGCTGGCCTACGACGGTCTCAACCCGGCCGGGCAGGAGCTGACCCGGCGGCTGTTTCAGCGGCTGACGGCCGTCTCCCCCGACGGGCGGCTGACCCGCCGGACGATGCCGCTGACCGATGAGCCGGGGCTCGCAGAGGTCTTGGAGGTGTACGCCGGACGCCGGCTGATCGTGGCCGACACCGGCTCGGTACAGATTGCGCACGATGCGCTGCTGACGAACTGGCCCCGGCTACGCGGCTGGCTGGAGAGCGACCTGACCGGGCACGCGCTGCGCAGCCAGCTGATCGACGACGCCGCCGAGTGGGACGCCAACAGCCGGGCCGCCGCCTACCTGTATCGGGGTGAGCGGCTGGCTGCAGCTTTGGGCGCCGAGGCGCGCCGGCGAGACGATCCGCTGACCGGCGCGGCCGCGCTGTTTTTGGACGCCGGAGTCCGCGCGGAGATCCGGAGCCGCCGGCAGCGGCGTCGGACGCTCGCCCTGCTCAGCGGGCTGCTCGCGGTCGCGGTGCTGCTGGCCGGGATCGCTGTGGTTCAGGTGCGGGCGGCGTGGCAGGAGCGGCAGGCGGCGCAGGAGCAGCAGCGGGTCGCCATCGCCCGGCAGCTGATCGCGAAGGCGGAGGCGGCGCTGGACACCGACCCGCGAACCGCGCTGCTGCTGAACGTGGCCGCGCACCGGATCCACCCCGACCCGGAGACCTACGCCGCACTCCAGCGGGCGATCACCACCACGCCGTACGCCGGGCAGCTGACCGGGGTTCGCAGCGGGGTCTCCTCGATCGCGTACGCGCACAGCGGGCGTTATCTGGCGGCCGGGTTCGACTCGGGTGCCGTGATGCTATGGGATCTGCGCGATCCGCTCCGCCCGCGTCAGGTCGGCACGCCGTTCACTGATCCCGGCACCGCCGAGATCGCCGCACCCTACATCGGCATCCTGGGGTTCTCCGCGGGCGACGACCGGCTGATCAGCGGAATTCCCGGCGGGCCGGTGACGATCTGGGACCTGGCCGATCCGGCACGGCCGCGGCGGCTGGGCCGCAAGGTGATCGGCGAGCCCTACCAGCAGGGGGGCGCGTGGCTGTCGCCGGACGGGTCGGTGCTCGCCACCTCCAGCAAGAAGACCCCCGGGCTGCAACTGTGGGATCTGTCGAAGCCCGGCCACATCCGCAAGCTCGGATCCCGGCTCGACGCCCGCACGCCGATCGTCGAACTGGCGTTCTCCCCTGACGGCGACCGGATCGCGATGGTCGGGAGCGCCGTGAACGATGAGGTGACCATCTGGGACCTCAGGCTGCGGCAGCGGCTTGGCAGCCTGTCCAAGCCGAAGGACTACCTAGGCAGCTTGGCGTTCTCCGCAGACGGCGGGCAACTCGCCGTGGGCGGCTGGTTCAAGGGTGTGGCGTTGTGGCAGGTCCGCGATCCCGCCGCGCCGCGGGCCATGGGCACGATCGCGGTGTCCGCGATCAGGACGGTGTTCGCCACGCGGGGCACCGCCCTGGCCGTATCAGGTCTGCGCGACACCGGAACGATCCTGTACGACACGGCCGACCCCAGCTCGTCCCGACAGACCGACCGGCTGCGCGTGAACGCAGACCCGAGAGACATGGTGTTCTCTCCGGACGGCCGAATGATCGCGGGCGGCGACGACGACGGCCGGATCACGCTGTGGAACCTGCAAAGGGCCGGTCGCCCGGTCACCTACGGCCCGCCGTTCGTCGGACACCAGGACGGGGCGTACAAGGACATCTACGCGCTCGCGCTGTCGGCGGACGGCTCGATGGTCGCGACCGGCGGGCGGGACACGACCGTCGAGCTGTGGGACACCGCCGACCCGGCCAGGCCGCGCAAACTCAGCGTGCTCACCGGCCACCACGGCCCGTACGAGGAGGGTGCGGTCGGCGACGCCACGTTCGCACCGGACGGCACCGTGCTGGCCACCGGAGACAGCACGGGGACTGTCATCTTGTGGGACCTGGCCGACCGGGCCCGCCCTCGGCGGCTAGCGCCCTCGCTCACCGGGCCGACCGGCATCATCCGGTCGATCCTGTACTCCCCAGACGGCGCAACCCTCATCGTGGGCGGCGACAATGGCACGATCTTCTGGGACGTCCGCAACCCGACCAGGCCACGCCGCCTGGCGCTGATCCTCGACCAGCTAAGAGTGCTCGGCCTCTGGCGGGTGAAGGACGGCCGGGTGCTGGCCGTCGTCAAAGGGTCCGACATCCAGCCCGAGTCGGATCCCCCGGATCGGCTGGCCGTGCCGGCGACCGGCGCCCCCGACGGCGAGAAAGGCGTCAGGCTATGGGACATCACCGACCCGGCGCGTCCGCGACAGCTCGGCTCCGGGCTGATCGGCCACCGCGCGGACGTGGACAGCGCCGCGCTCTCACCGTCGGGGGACCTGCTGATCACCGGTGACAACAAGGGCGCCGCGATCATCTGGGATCTCAGCGACCCCGCCCGCGCCCGGCGGCTCGGCGACCCGCTCGTCCCGCACGGCAGCCGCAGGATCAGTCTGGCGATCGCCCCCTCGTCCGACATCATGGTCACCGGCGGCATCGAGGGGAACGCCTACCTGTGGGACCTCGGCAACCGGATCCTGCCCCGGCAACTGGGCATCGCCCTGGCCGCCAACCTGGACGACGTCGAGCACACGGTGTTCTCCGCCGACGGCGACACACTGGCGATCTCCGGCAGCCGGGGTGACGTCGTCCTGTGGGACCTGCGCCCGATGTACGACCTACGCAGCCGGCTGGCCGCGACCACGTGCCTGGTGACCGGCGGCGGCCTGAACCGCGAACAGTGGAC
The DNA here is from genome assembly GCF_040640155.1 of Streptosporangium sp. NPDC023615. NCBI lineage: Bacteria > Bacillati > Actinomycetota > Actinomycetes > Streptosporangiales > Streptosporangiaceae > Streptosporangium > Streptosporangium sp. NPDC023615. The sequence continues at coordinate 2,818 of NZ_JBFABE010000087.1, read as the reverse complement.
CCGTTACGCACCCGCCCTGCCGTATCAAGACATCTGCGCGCAGTGATCGAGGCCAGCCCCTTGCAGCCCGACAAGACGGTCCGCTCACCCCGCGTGCGGCACCCTCACCCCACATCGAGGCGGGCCAGCAGCGCGGCCGCGGCCGCCGACCGCGCGGCCGCCTTACTGGCCCCGCTCCCTTCACCACGTACTGACGTGCTGGTAGCGAGCAGGCGGGTGGCGGCGGCTGCGGTGAACGCCGGGGCATGCGACGGGCCGGTCGAGGTCACCGTCCAGGTGACCGCCTCGATACGGCCCTGCTGGGTCAGCTCGTTCAACACGCTCACTGGATGACGCTCCCCCGAACCAGCCCCGCCCGACGGCTCCGACGATCCCGTCGCCACCGGTATGGCCGGGCTGATCTGGATGCCGGCTTCCTTCAGCCACGTCTTCAGGGTGAAGGTCTCTACGTTCAAGCTCTCGGCGGCTTGGCGGATCGTCAGCCCGCCGGCCAGCAGGGTTTGGGCGATGTCGGTGACGCGGGCGCGTTCGCGGCGCCGGTCTTCCTCGGTGGGCAGGTCCATCCGGGCGGCGTGCTCGGCTGCGCCGGCTTCCAGCATCTCCCCGGCGCGTACTAGGCAGGTGATGCTGCAGTACAGGCCCAGTCGCACATGGCGGCTCTTGCCGCCGGGTGCGCGCTCCAGCAGATACCAGCCCGCCGGCACCCACATCCCGCGCTCGGCGCGTTGGCAGATGCGGCAGAAGAACGACCGCTCGGCCTCCTGGTGGCCACTGCGGGTGGCAGTCAGGCCGCCGCGGCGGCGCGAGGTTGGAACCATGTGCTGCTCGTCGCTGCTCACGCCAGCCCACCTTGCCAGAGCGACCGCACCACTGAGCGCCGTAGGGGCAGCGAGCGGCTCAGACGAAGTAGGTACGCCCGACACCTATCCGACAGAAGCCATGACAACAACGAACCATCAAGATCATAAATTCAACACTGAGTGATCATGGATCCAACATCACACCAGAACAACCTATAGACACCATATAGATCATTTGTCAGAATTCCTGTCACGACACAAAGATCACAAACAAGGATTTTGGACCAAGGTATCTGGCGATACGGACGGCCTGCGGCCGGACAAACCGGAGCTGAACTGGGCTGATGGGGGGGTGGCCAGGGGTGGCGTGGGTGAGCACGCTGGGGCCGTCCATGGCGCAGGTCGACTACCGCCTACACGAGGGCGCCGGGTGCCAAAGTCACCACCTCGTGCGCGGCCAGGACGACGGCCAAATCTCCTACCGGCTGGCCGGCGACCGCCCGCTGATGTGGATCGGGGACGGTCTGCGCGAGGTCGGCATCACCCCGGGCAGCACGCTCACCGCTGACCAGCATGAGGCGGCCCGCAACATCATGGACGGCCGCCACCCGCACACCGGCCACGTGCTGATGAAGGCCAAGCGGGCCGTCGACCCGCGCGCGATGTTGCCTGGCGGCCCGCTGCTGCAGGAGCTGGAGAAGGCCGCGGCCGAGCGCGGCGTCACGAGCGTCGCCGAGCTGGTGGCTGGCAACACGGAGATGGCCAAGCGTGCCGCACGCCTGGAGCGCGGCGTGCGGCGCAAGGGCGAGGCGTACGTGATCCCCTACGACGACGCGCGCCGCCTCGCCACGGCGGCCGGGATCGACCTGGCGGCCGTCTACGACGCCGAGCACCTGGCGCTCGCGCGGCACTGGCGCCAGGCGCGGGTGCGCGTCGGCAACCGCGGCTACGACCTCACCGTGGACGTTGCCAAGAGCGTCAGCGTGCTGCACGGCCTGGCCGACCCGGCCGTCTCGGCGGTCGTCGACGAGGTGTTCGCCGCCTCAGTCGTCGAGACCGTCGACGCGGTGCAGGGGTGGGTCGCCTACGCCCAGCGCGGCCACCAGGGCGACGGACAGCTCGCCGAGCGCGCGGCCACCGGCGGCCTGCTGGGGTGGGTGATGTGGCACCAGACCGCCCGTCCCGTCGACGGGCACATGCCCGATCCGCACCTGCACGCCCACATCCAGATCGCCAACATGGCGCGCGGGACCGACGGGAAGTGGTCGGCTGTGGCGGCCGGCGGCAAGGACCTGCACCGCCACGCCCACGCCGCCGACGCCTTCCTCAAGGCCCGCCTCCGGCGCCGGTTGACCCAAGAGATCGGGGTGCGCTGGGAGCGCGACGCGCGCACCGGCGCGTGGGAGGTCGTCGGCATCGACGAGGAGATGCGTGCCCGCTTCTCCAAGCGCGACGGCCAGATCAAGGAGCTGCTGGCCGCATGCGACATGGCCTACGACGAGGCCCATTCGCACGCGCGCAAGGTGGCCGGCGCCGCCAGCCGCCAGGCCAAGAACCCGCTGCTGGACGGGGACCGGCGCGGCGACTGGCACGCCCAATGCCAAGCCGACGGCATCGACGCCACCGACGTGCTGACCCGGTGCACGCGCCCCGGCGAAGGCCTCCCGCAGCGGCCCAGCGCCCAAGAGATCGCCGCGTGGATCTGGCGCCCCAACGAGGGGCTGACCGCGCACCACAAGACCGTCAGCCACGCCGACGTCCTGGCCGCCGTCGCCGATGCCTGCCCCGATGGCGTCGCCGATCTGACCGACCTGCACGCGCTGACCGAGGAGGTGCTGACCCACGGGCCCGCCATGCGCCTGCCGGACGCCGGGATGAGGCATCTGGTCAACGCCGCCCGCTACACCAGCATCGACATCCTCGAAGCTGAGCAGCAGGTCCTGCACATCACCCGCCAGCGCCACGGCCAAGGCGTCGCGGTCGTCGACGGCCCGGCGATCGCCCTGTCGCTGGAGACC
>NZ_JBFABE010000086.1:0-26751 GCF_040640155.1 Streptosporangium sp. NPDC023615 | reverse complement strand
AGATGAAGCCCAGCCCGATCCGGGTGATCGCCCAGACGTAGGCCGCCGGACGCCGACCGGCCGGTGCGCGGGTGGCGTCCGCGACGAAAGTGGAACCGCCTGCGCGGGAACGGTCCGGGCGGGAACGGTCAGGAAGAGACCCGGGCCGGGGTCACGACCAGCGGGCAGGTGGCGTGGTGCAGCAGCGAGTGGCTGACCGACCCCAGCAGCAGCCCGGCCACGTCACCGCGCCCGCGTGAGCCCACGACCAGCAGTCCGGCGTCGGCGGCCGCCTCGATCAGGACCGCGCGCGGATCACCGCCCACCAGATGCGTCCGCGCCGCGACACGAAGATCCTCCTGGCGGACGCGTTCCAGTGCCGCGTCCAGCATGGAGGTGGCCCCCTCGCGCATCCAGTGGCCCACCTCGGCATAGCGGTCCCGCTCGGAGATCTCCAGAGGCCAGGCGGGCATGGCGTGCACAAGGTTCAGCGCGTCGCCGCGAAGCGCGGCCTCCCGCGCCGCCCAGCCCGCGGCCGCGAGCGCCGCCCGCGAACCGTCCACTCCCACCACGATCACGACAACCCCCTCGTGCCACCCATGACACCTCACCTCGCCGGGCGAGCGGAGAACGACAGCGGTAAAGATCCTTTTACCCGGAGGACCTCCGTCGCCGTGCCCGGGTCCCGCCCCCTCGTGATCGCCGGCAACGGCCGCGACAACAGCTTTCCGACCGTCCGCACCGAGACGACGAGACGACGAGACGACGAGACGACGAGACGACGAGACGACGAGTCTGCCCGCGCCCGGACACGGCCGCCGCTGAACCCGGTCCGGGCGATCGCCTGGTGGCTCGCGGCCCGAGGCAGGCTGAGCCACAGCGGCCGGCCCGGCCGGGTGGGCGCGACCCGGATCACCGGTCACTCCGGACGGATGCCCGGATGGCTGCGGAGCGTTTCACGCGCCGCGGCACCGGCCTCGCCGCCTTCGGCAACGCTCATCTCCAGACAGCGCCGGTGGCGCTCGCCCCGGCGGTCATCCACGGACGAAGGGAAGACCAACACGCCACACCGTCAGACGCCTGACCGGTTACGGCAGGTCAGTCCGTCGTCTCGCGGACGTCCTTCCCCTGCTCGGCGAACGCCTTGAAGTCCCGCATGTGCTGTTGCGACTGCTTGCGGAAGGCACCGGGCATCAGAAGTCCCGCCAGCTTCATCAGAAAGCCGCTGAATCGGTACTCGTTCTCGTTCTCCCAGAGCGTCGTTTCCGGACCGGCTTCGGTCAGCCGTTCGCGCACGACGCTCCACATGCCCTCGCCGACGATCTCACGGTCGAAGTGAACGACGCTCGTTTTCGGGATCTCGCGCAGGTCTGCCGGTTCCCGGCGTGTGATCGTCTCGGTGCACTCGATCCTCCGCCCGCCCATCTGCATCACGACCCGCGACCTGGTGCCGAGGTGCCCGTGCTCCCCGCTGATCGGCTCGTGCAGCACCAGGCCCCGCAGCCATTTGGGCAGGTGTACCGGGTCGGTGAGCAACTGGACCGCCTTCTCCCGCGGCAGGGCGATCTCGATGGAGACGGTGTATTTCATGGACGCATCATTCTTTTCCTTCTGGGTGGGGGACGACGTGCTTTTGCACCGCTCGTCGCGCTCCTCGGCTGAGGGCACCGCATTCCGTGTCCGTGAGGCAGGGGGCGGACGTGTGATCTGCGGCCGGGGGCCAGAGGGTGCGTTCGCTGTTCGATCTCGGCCCGCATTGACGAGCTAACGCGGCGTGGGAGCGGCCCCCCGCCTGGCGACTCGTCATTCTCGTCGCGGACGCGAGCGCCGAGGGCGCCGGCCGGCCCCCGCAGCGGGGGTGTCAGGCCGGGTCGGGTGCGTAGAACCTGGTGGTGGCCTCGACCGCGGCCGCGACGTGCTCCGGTTCGCCACCGGCGGCCGAATGAGCCCGGCCCCAGGCTGCGGCGCTGCGCCGGCTGAACTCGCGTCCTTCGGGTGACTTCTCGAACTCCTCGTGGTCGGCGATCTCGCCGTCGGCCAGGAACCGGGCCAGGGTGAGCAGGGCCAGGTCCCAGCCGACGCCGCCGGCACCTGGGCCGTAGGTGGGGAAGGAGGGCTCCCCGATGAACGCCGCGTGGATCAGCTCGAGCTCCGTGTCGCCGTCGGGGCCCGGGACCAGGCGCGCTTCCACCTCGCTCGTGCCGGGCCAGGCGTCGGCCTCCGGTCCGTAGAGCCAGGACACCTTGAGCAGACGCGGCGGCTCGCACCTGAGGATGTCGCCGTGCTCACCGCTGTCCAACGCGAACCTCCCGCCAGGCCTGAGGTCCCCGGTGACCGGCTTCAACCAGCGGCGCAACCGCTCGGGGTCGGTGATGGCGTCCCAGACATCGTCGATCTCCGCGTCGTATCGACGCCGCAGCTCCACGGTGTACGCCTCGCCGGCGGGCACTCTGCCGTTGCCCATCGCCCGGTGCACGGCGGCCAGCTCGTCCAGTATGTCTTTCATGTCATGCCTCTGTCGATGATGGATCAGTTTTACCGGTATCGGTGCCCGACCCGGCCTGCCGAGCGGGTTCTCCGCCGGCCCGGGGCGGGCGTGCGCACCTGCCCCGGGCCAGCTCGGTCCCCAGGGCGTCGAGGCGTTGTTCCCAGAACCGGCGAAACCGGTCCAGCCACGCGTCGACCTCGCTCAGCGGCGCGGGCTCGACAGCGTAGAACCGCCGTGCGCCCTCAGCCCGCACCGACGCGAACCCGCTGTCACGCAGCACACGCAGATGCTGGGAGACAGCGGGCTGGGAGATGGCGAACTCGGCCCGGATGACGTCCGTGATCGCCCCGGAGGTCCGCTCACCGTCGGCGAGCAGCTCCAGAATGCGCCGGCGCACGGGGTCACCGAGGATGTCGAACGCGTGCACGAAGGAGACTGTACCGATTTATACTTATATAAGTCAACACTGATATCCTGGTGTCACGCCGGTTGCACCGCGCAGGCTGACCCGCGGGACGCCCGATGAGTTCCCGGAGCAGGCCGGTTCGAGACCCGTATCAGGTGCGCAGCAGGGGAAGGCGTAACAGCAGTCGCGCTCCGGGGCGGGAGCCGACGGGATCGGTGGCATGCAGGGTGCCGCCGTGCGTCTGGGCGATCTGACGGGCGATGGGCAATCCCAGACCGGTGCCGCCGGGGTCGCTGCGGCGGGCGTCGGAGCGGCGGAAGAATCGGCGAAAGACCATTTCCCTGTCGGCCCGGGGAATGCCGGGTCCGTCGTCGATCACCTCCACGATCGCCTGGTCGCCTTGGGCGCCCACGGTCACCTCCAGGCGAGAGTGGGCGTGGCGTTCACCGTTGGCCAGCAGGTTGCCCACCAGGCGGCCCAGCCGGACCGCCGACCCCTGGACCAGCACCCCGGCATCCAGGGACGTGGCAGTGGTGATCGTGGTGATCGTTGCCTGGCGGTGAAGCAGTTCTCTTCTCACCAGGTGGGCCAGGTCGACCGGCTCGGTGTCGGCGGGTGCGCCGGCCTCCAGCCTGGCCAGTTCCAGCAGGTCGCCGACGATGGCGCCCAGGTGCTTGGCGTCGTCGAGGGCGGCCAGCAGGATCTGGCGGGCGTCGGCCGCGGGGTCGGCGAGGGCGACCTGCAGGAGGGTCTGCAGGCCGGTGATGGGGCCGCGCAGGTCGTGGGAGGTGTCGGCGACGGCTTGTTGCTGGTGTTGTATCGCTGCGCGTAGTTCCTGCGCGACCTGGCGTTGCTTCGCCTCACCGTGACGCAGCCGCTGGTTGATCTCCTGCAGCTGGGCGGCCTGGGCGAACAACTGAGCCTCGATCGCGGCCATGGGCGCCAGGGCGTTCTCGGCGGTGACCGTCACTCCCCTGGTTTTCATCTGCCGGACGAAGGCGGTCACCTCCTGCGGCAGGTTGACCACGCCGCAGGTGTTGCCCCGCTCGTCCAGCAAGGGAGCGTTGGTGATGTTCCAGTACCGCTCCTGCACCTGCCCCGGTCTACCGGGAATCTCCAGGTCATAGCGCTGCAACGGCATGATGTCGATCGCGCTCTCGGCCAGGACCCGTTGCATCGAGAGCTGCAGCGCTTCTCCCTGGTCTGTCGACGGGCTGCCGGGAAAGATCTCCAGTAGATGGCGGCCGACGATCTCCTGGCGTGAGCGGTCCGTCAGTCGCTCGAAGGTCTGGTTGACCGTGGTGTAGACCAGATCCGGCGACAACAACGCCAATGCGGCCGGTGTGGCGTGGAAAAACGCGGTGAAATCGGGTTCTGCCATCTTCAGTCCCCTTCGGTCGGCTGGCTCTGGCCGTGTGAACCGGTTCAGCCATCACCTCATCCCGTTTCCCGAAGTATGTTCGAATCGGGTCGCCTGCCCGGTTGCGTCCACGCAGATGATGTACGCAAGTTTTCCCAGGTGGTGAGTGTTTCCTTGGGAAACGCGGACGTCGTCGCGTGATCCATCGAGACGGTGCACGCGGTGGTGACGGCCCGGTGACCGGGCGGGGAACAAACGCCCGGCCCGGCCTGCACGGTCGGCGTCAGCGGCTGGGATCCGGGCGCGTCCAACCCAGAGCGGGGCCCGGTCACGCGCCCGCGCCGCCTGAAGCCGGTGACCTTCGACGAGGGCGGTCCCGGCCAGGGCGAGCAGCGGGAGCTGTTCGGGATCCCAGCCCGGCCCCGAGGGCCGCCGGCGGGTCAGCCGCGGTTGAGCTGGACGGCGATGTCGACGACCCGGCGATGGGCGGGGAAGGTGCCGTAGTGGTGGTTGACGGCTCCGGTGAGCAGGTCGAGGCCGTACAGGCCGTAGCGATCGGCGACCTTCAGCGTGGCGAAGGCGCTGTTGGAGACGGTGACCCCGCCGCGCAGCGAGCTGTGGACGTCGAATCCCACCGGGCCTGTCGCGGCCACCCGCAGGTCACCGACGGGGATCAGCGCGCCGATGTCGGCGGGTGACTGCAGGCTCAGCCGGTCGGTGACGGTGTCCACGGCGAACAGCGCGGTGGCGGTGACGGGGCTGAGGTCGTTGTTGGTGTGGGCGGCACCCAGGAAGCCGAGCGCGGCGGTGGACGTGGAGGGTGCGGCGGGAGGCGTGGCCACGGTGGCCGGCGCGGTGGGCGGCGGGAAGGGCGGTGTGCTCAGTGGCTTGTCGGCCACGGTCCGGCCCGGCCGCGTCACCGCCTGCAGGCCGGGCGCGGCGCCCAGCCCCTCAAGGTCGTGGCGCAGGTTCTGCCCGGTGTTGCTGACCACGCGCAACACGTCGGTGACCGGATCGAAGTCGGCGTCGAAGGCCGAGCCGCTCGGCGCCACCGTCAGCTGAGAGACCCTGGCGGCCGTGGTGGCCGTTGCCGATCGGGTGAGCGTGTACACCCCGCCTGCGTTCCCGACGCCGTAGAGCTGTCCGTCTCGGACGCGGTAGTCGATGCCGATGATCTCGGTGTCGTCCTCCAGGCCTCGGATCGGCCCCAGGTCGCGAAGGCGGGCGGGGAAACGGGCATCGAAGGCCACCAGGTGCTGGGTGGTGGTCAGCCCGACGACACCGACAGCCCTCTTGATTCGGGCCGCGTCCCTTGGCCGGCTGCCCGTCGCGCCGGACGGTGTGGCGCCGGCCGTGCTCTCACCAACGGTGTGGAGTCTTTCGTGAGAGCCGGGTCCGGTCGGCGCCGGATGCACAGGCTCCCCGACCACTGCGGTGGCCACCGTGGTCAACGCCACCAGGACGGCAGCGAGCGTCCTTTTCATGCGACTCTCCTTCGCACAGGGTTCATGTCGCCCGAATCCCGACAATGATTTATACGGAGAGTAGATGAATCATCACACAGGGCAACAGCATGAACCGGCCAAGGCAGCCTCAAGGAACCACAGCTCGCTGAAGTCACGGGCCGCCCGGTCGCCGCTCCGGCCTTCCCGCGCCCCCGGGCCGGCCAGCATCTCGGCGGCGTGGCCGCCGCCGGCCCCGGCGAGCCGCACAGCTCGGCCACGTCACCGCGCTCACCGACGATCTCGACCGGCTCCACCACGGCGTCGCGGTTCCGGCTTGGGCGGGACGGCGCAGCTCGTCCAGATCACGGGGTTCGCCGACCGTCCTGACCCGGTCACCACCCGTCATACCGCCGCCCTTCACCGATCGGCGAAGCCGGGGTCTCAACGCTGGTCCGTCGAACCGATACAGGACATCGACCCGGGCCCCGCCCGTCCGGACGTCCATGCCGAAACGCTCACAAAGCAAACGCCAGCGCGGTCACCGCGGCGGCCAGCAGGAACAGGCCGAGGGCGATCGGAACCGAGCGCGGCTGCACGCGCTCAGCACCGAGATGTTCGTACACCCGCCGCAGGCGGGACGTGATCTGCGCGCGCCAGGTGAGGCCTGCGAACAACAGCAGCAGACACGGCAGGCAGTAGACAAGGGCGTAGAAGGCGAGAACGACGATGCCGGCGCCTGTCGGTACGTGAGCGGCGTTCAGTCGCTCGATGGCGATCAGGTACGGGAAGGCGTTGGGCAGGTCCGCTCCGGTGACCAGCATTCCCAGCGGGGCGGCGGTCCATGGACCGAGCCGGCTTGGCAGCACCACCGCCGCGCGCCTGCGCGTCCGTAACCGCCGGACTCCGCCGGCAACGAGGATGACGGAGGCCAGCAGCAGTGCGCCGCGGCGCACCAGTGCCGCACCGCCCTGCACGGCCTCCCCCAGTTCTCCGCTGCCGGCGAACAACGCGGCCCCCGTAGCGAGCACCACGGTGTAGGCGCCGGCCACGTAGGCCAGCGCGATGATCCCCGGACGACGCAACGGCGCCAGCAAGATCAATGTCACACCGGCGATCGTCGCGGGGTTGAGCGAATCCACGGCCGCCAATCCAACGATCGTCGTCAGTGCCAGGCCGCGGCACAGGCTTACGTTCGAGCGGTAGACGAGGCCGCGACGGAGGAGGGCACACCGACGCAGGCGCTCGCCCGGGTGGTCGAAACGCTCGGCCGGCTGGCTCCGGTGGTCGGCCTGCTCGGACTGCAACCACTGAGTGAGCACATAGAGGCGTCGTTGCTGGCCCAGACCGCGCAGACGGAGGACAAGCTACGTCGGCTGGTGCACCGCGGACAGGAAAGCGGCCACTTCCGCGTCGAGGTGGATCCGGAGTGGGTCCTGGCAACGTTGACGTGGCTGATGGTGGCCGCGGCCGACAGCGTGCGGCTGGGACGGCTCACCACGGATGCGGCGCGGCGTCATCTGGCGTTCACCGTCATGAGCACCCTTACCCGGCCCGATGCCTGAACACCGACAGCGTTCATGACCTTCGGAGCATCCCCGCGCGGCACGGCCCGCACCGGTGTACGGCGACCTCGGCGCGTCCCGGTCGGCCCCGCGGTTCTGTGGGCACTCGCGCCCACCTCCGCGGAACGGCCGCCCGCCGCGTCCGGTGGGACGGTCCTGACGCGGGGACCGGCCGATTCGTCGGGGCTTCGTCGCGACGTGCGACCATCCGCCTCGGTGTGAGGGCGGCCGTCACGGCTGGGAGATGAGCTGGATGCGGATGCTGCCGTCGTACGGGACCACGATCGTCTGGTCGCGGCCGAGTTTCCACGCCGGGTTGACCAGGAAGAGCCGGCCTCCGGAGGCGAGGAGCAGCCGGAAGCCGCGGGACGTTGTCGGTGGTCGTGCCGGTCGGGGGTCCGGACGCGTCCGTCGCGTCGCCGGGCGGGTTCGTCGCGTCGCCGGGAACGCCCGCGGTGGCGCCTTCGGTGGCGCTCGTGCCGCTGCCGGCAGGCTCCCCGCCGTCGTTCGTGGCGACGCCGACCAGCCAGGCGATCCCGAGGACCGCCACGAGGCCGTGGATGCCGGTCGTTACCAGGATGCGTGGCGGTAATGGCGCCATGGGTCCCCCTGCTTGTCCGGGGTTGCCGAGTGAAGTGGCCGGTCAGCCGCTCGAATGCCGTCAAGGCACCTCAGGCAAGCAGACCCCAGCATGCCGAACGCGGTCCGGCCTGTCAGCGGCCCGGGCCCGTCGCGCTGGAGCTGAGCGGCGGGTAGGGCTCACCGCAGAAGTAGCGGTTCAGCGCGTCGACGGCGGCCAGCAGCATGATCGCGACCTTCGGGTCGTTGCGCTGCACGTTGACCGATACCGTCATCCGGCGCTTGCCGGTGGCGTCGGCGAAGGCGAACGTCTGGTAGCCGGGGATGGAGCCGGTCGCGCCCCACATCTCGCCGCAGGTGAGGCCGACCGACTCCAGCCCCAGGCCGTACCTGGGGAAGACCGGCGCCTGCGGCGTCGCGACCCCGGTGCGCATCTGGGCGAGCAGACCCGCGCCGATCAGCCGGCCACCGAAGAGGGCCTGGTAGAAGCGGTTCACATCGCGGGCGTCCGACACCACGCCGTAGGCGGCCCAGGCGAAGGACGGGTTCAGCCGGGTGATCGGCCGCAGCGCGCCCGGCTCGGCCGGGTCGGCGCCGCGGGGCAGGTGGTAGCCGGTGGCGTGCGGGCCGCGGACGGCCGGGTCGGTCAGGGGCAGGTACGAGCGCGTCATCCCGGCCGGGCGGAAGATCCGGCGTTCGAGCTCGTCCCGCAGGTCGTTTCCTGTCACCTTCTCAACCAGCAGGCCGAGCAGGACGTAGCCGGTGTTGGAGTAGGCGAAGCGGTCCGGCAGCTTGCGGGGCAGCCGTTCGCCCTCGGCCACGAGCCGCCGCGGGGTATAGGTTCGGCGGCCGTACTGCTCGGGGTCGGCGAACTCGTCGGCGGCCACGTAGTCGGCCAGGCCACCGGTGTGGTTGAGCAACTGGCGCACGGTGATCCGGTCGTCTCCCGCCACAAGTCCCGGCAGGCGCTCGCCGATCGGCTCCTCCAGGGTGAGCGCGCGCTCTTGGACGAGCTGCAGGACGACGGTGGCCACCATGCTCTTGGTGAGGCTGGCCACACGGAAGCGGGCCTCGCGCGGCACCGGCCGGCCGGTGCCCAGGTCGGCCTTGCCGCTGGTGGCGATCCAGGTTCCGCGCTCGTCATCGATCCTGGCCAGGACGCCGGGCGCGCCGGCGGCCACGACGGCGTCGAGCGCCTCCCGCACATCGGCCTGACCGGGGACCGGCAGGATGGACAGCAGGAGCGCGGTGGCGGCGGTGACGGTGGTGAACGGCATACGGGCCTTCCTCCGGAGCGAGAAGATGATCTCCATCCTCGGGGCGCAGGCGCCCGTCCTCCTCCGCATCCGGGACGAACCTCGCCTGCGACGGTGGTCGCACCCGGGTACGACTCCCGGCTGACCCGTCCGCACGACGGCCCGCGATCAGCCACCCCGTCAGGTCGGCGATCCGGCGGCCGACCTCCTCGTTGTCCCGGTAGCCGGTGTGCGCCGCGACCGGGCGTGCCCGTCGGGGTGGTCTGGTGCTCACCTCGTCGTGGAATCGGTCGCGGCCCCCGCCTCATGTCCGGAGATCGCGGTGACGCTCAGTCCTTGCACCGATACACCTTCCGGGTCTCGGGGAGCCGGTAAGAGTCGCGCAGCCGAGTACACGCGATTGGGTCCGTAACTTGGCCGCCAAGGGTGGTGCAGGCGGGACGGGTGCGGAAGACTGCCTCGATGACTGCTGAGTACGCCCAGAGTGACCGGTTCCGTGGTGCCCGCATCCACCTGTGCGACCTTGCCGGTCTCGAGATCCGCGACTGCGAGGTCAGCGGCCTGAAGATCGTCGACTGCTACGGGAGCGACGTCTACCTCGGCGGCGCCTTCGAGCGGCTCGTCGTCAACGACGTCGACGTGACCGCCTACGTCGAGGCCGAGCTCGACCGGCGCCACCCCACGCGGGTGTCGGCGCGTGAGGCCGCATCCCCCGACGACTACCGGGCTGCGTGGGATGCCCTCGAGGCGCTGTGGGCGGCGACGCTCGACCGCGCCAGGCTGTTGCCCGAGGCCAGGCTGCACGAGCGGGTCAACGGCGAGTGGTCGTTGGTCGAGACCCAGCGGCACCTGCTGTTCGCCGGCGATGCCTGGCTCGGCAATGCCGTGCTGGAGGAGGAGGCGCCGTACCATCCGCTGGGCTTCCCTCACGGCGGGATGCCACCCGAGGCGACGGCGAAGCTCGGGCTCATCCTCGAGGCCACCCCGACGCTCGACGAGGTGCTCGCGCCGCGGCTCGCCCGCATGGCCACGATGCGGCGTGTCGTCGACGGGCTCACCGAGGCCGAGCTCGACCGGGTATGCGGTCGCAGGCCGGCGGACCCCTATCCCGACCAGGAGTACGTCGTGCGCCGCTGCCTCAAGGTGGTGCTGAAGGAGGAGGCCGAGCATCACCGTTACGCGGTGCGCGACCTCGCCGTGCTCGAGGCCGGTGCCTGAACCGGCGCCGACCCGGCTGGAGCGGCGGGGGGAGGTAGGGTCCGGTGCATGAGCCTGCGCTTCCACGAGATCGCCGAAGGACGCCGCCGGATACTCAACCCGATCACCGACGCCAAGCTCGACCTGCTGGGCGAGGTGGCCCGGCTGCGGCCGGGCATGCGCCAGCTCGACCTCGCGAGCGGCAAGGGCGAGATGCTCTGCCGATGGGCCGCCGCGCACGGGGTGGAGGGCGTCGGCGTGGACATCAGCCACGTCTTCCATGCCGCCGCCGTGGCACGGGCGGTCGAACTCGGCGTCGAGGACAAGGTGCGCTTCGAACGGGCGGAGGCGGCGCGCTACGCCGCGGGCGTCAAGGGAGCCGACTACGACCTGGTCTCGTGCATCGGCGCCACCTGGATCGGCGGAGGCCTCACCGGCACCCTCGGCCTCATGCTCCCAGCGCTCGCCGAGGACGGCACCCTGCTGGTCGGCGAGCCGTACTGGATCGACGAGCCGCCGCCGGAGGCGTACGAGGCCCTGGGCATGGGGCCGGGAGAGTTCACCTCGCTGGGCGGCACCCTCGAACGGTTCGAGTCGTGCGGGGTCGAGCTGGCCGAGATGGTGCTGGCCGACGGCGACGGCTGGGACCGCTACATGGCGAGCCAGTGGTGGAGCCTCGCCGACCACCTCGCCGCCGAGCCCGCCGACCCCGAAGCCGACGAGATCCAGGAGTTCCTCGACCGGGCCCGGAGCTCGCACCTCAGGTACGGCAGGCGCTACCTCGGCTGGGGCGTCTTCGTGCTCAGGCGGCCGAAGGGCCGGCCACCTGGCCGATGAACAGGCCGACCGCGTTCGCCCTCTGCGCGATCGCGAAGGCGAACGGGTGGTCGGCGTGTGACCGAGGCAGCACGGCCGCATGGCCATCACGGGGCACCCCAGCTCCGGTCACCCACTCGTCAACGGTGATGCCTGCCCGGTGCTGGAGACCCACAGCGCCGTGACGGTCGAAAAGACCCACCATGGAACGGAAGTACGGTGAGGTCCTGTCGCTCAACGTCGAGGACCTCGACACCGGGTTCCGCCGATCCCGCGTCACCAGCAAGGGCGGCGCCCTCGGATGCATGCGCCGGGCCACGGGCCACTGCCCGCCTGCTCGCCGGGCCGGTGCTCCTGGCCGGCCGACGCGCCCTCACCCAGGACCCCGCCCCCTCGCATGCAGCCAAAACGGCTGCGAGGAGAACCCCACGACATCGGATCGGTAGGCGGGTGGTGGTTGATGAGGATCTCGGGCTGGTCGCGGTGCCGGGCTGTCGTCCGGGTGCTGGGCCCGAAGGCCTCAGCGGGTGAGCGTGAGAGGGTTGACCAGATCGGCGTAGACCAGCAGGCCCGCCATGATCATCATTACCAGCGCCGCCGCGTACGTCAGCGGCAGCACCTTGGCGATGTCGGCGTACGTGGGCTTCGGCCGCCGCATGACCCTGGCGTAGGCCCGCTTGAGCCCCTCCCAGAGCCCGCCCGCGATGTGCCCGCCGTCGAGCGGCAGCAGCGGGATCAGGTTGAACATGCCCATCGCCAGGTTGAAGCCGGCCAGCAGGCTGACGAAGGTGGCGATCTTCTCCTCGCCGGACGAGTCGGAGGCCATGATCTCGCCGCCCATGCGGCCCGCGCCGACCACGCCCATCGGGCCCTCGGGGTCGCGTTCCTGGCCGGAGAAGGCCGCGTGCCAGACACCGACCATCTTCTCCGGCAGGTTGAGAATCGAGCCCGCCACCCTGGCCGTCATCTCGCCCATGTAGCCGATCACCTGGCCGGCACTCTGCCGCTCCATCACCTCGGTGGGCCGCACGCCGAGGAAGCCGACGTTCTTGTCGATCTTCTCGGGGTCTTTGGGGTTGGGCCGGTCTTGGACGATGAGCGTGACGTCGAGCGTCATCGGCTTGCCGTCACGGACGATGCCGAGCTGGACAGGGCCGGGGCCGTGGGTGCGGATCAGATGGATGGCGTCGCCCCAGGAGCCGATCGTGGCGCCGTTGAAGGAGACCATGTGGTCGCCCGGCTTGAGGCCCGCCTGCGCGGCCGGGGTGGGCTGGTCGCCGGGCCTGCAGGCGGCGCGCTGCTCGGAGACGGGGATCACGCACGTGTTGGTGCCGGGCGAGACGATCGGGACCTCGACGGGCAGGCCGATGCCGACCAGCAAGACAGTGAAGAAGACGAACGCGAGCACGAAGTTCATCAGCGGCCCGCCGGACATGATGATGACCTTCTGCCACCACTTCTTGCGGTAGAAGACGCGGTCGTCGTCGCCGGGCAGCACCTCTTCCTGCGCGGCGTCGCGGGCCGATTCGATCAGGCCCTGGAACGGGCCGGTGGCGTTGCTCCTCAGCTTGGCGGGGTCGTCACCCGGCCGGGGCGGCAGCATGCCGATCATGCGGATGTAGCCGCCGAACGGGATCCACTTGATGCCGTACTCCGTCTCGCCCCTACGCCGTGACCAGGCGGTCGAGCCGAAGCCGACCATGTATTGGGTCACCCGCACGCCGAAGATCTTCGCGGGCACGAGGTGACCGATCTCGTGCAGCGCGATGGAGAACATCAGCGCCAGGAGGAAGAGGACGATCCCCACGAGATAGAGCCAGTTCATCGAGGCGCGCTCCAGAGAAGACGACACGGTGACCGAATGGCCCGGCTACCCCAGAATAGTCGAGCTCACCGCCGCGCATGGCTGGGAGTTCTCCGTAAGCACAGGCGTCACCGCCGGGGGAAGCGCGGGCGTCGAAGCCTCCGTCAAGCCCTTCGGCACGGAGCCGTGTCGGCACAGGAACCGGCGGAGGTTCTCACTTCGTCGATCGACGAGGTGAAGTGGACCCGCGGCGAGACGCAGGATGATCAGCCCGTGATGTCCCTGCCGGTGTGGTTCAAGGCCTACCAGCGGCCGGGGTACCTTTCGAAGCTGGCCGGCGCGCCTGCAGCGGTCGCCGAGCACAGACGAGCTCGATCCCGTCCGATCGAGGTGATCGGACGGGATCTCGCCGGCCCTCTTCAGATCGGCGTGGAGACGGTCCTTTCTACGGGATGGGTTGTTTGAAGTCCGCCGCATGGTCCGCCGCCCACCGCGCGAAGGTGCGACCGGGACGGCCGGTGAGACGCTGTACGACGGCGGCTCGCTCCTCGTCGACGGGTGCGGGGTCGCGTGCGGACTCCGCCCACATTCCGAACAGCCAGTCGACGACCTCCGGCGGATAACCCTCCTGAATCCACTCGTCGCGGGCCTCCGCCGGATCCTGCTCCTCGAATCGGATCTCCTGACCGATCGCCACCCCGATCGCCCTCACCTGCTCGGCCACGGTGAGCGCCTCGGGTCCGGCGAAGGTGTACGTCATGCCCGCATGGCCGTCCTCGGCCAGGACCGTGGCGGCCACCGCGGCGACGTCAGCCTCGTGGGTGGGCTGGGTCACCGCGCCGCCGTAGGGCCGGCGTACCACCCGCTCGGTACGCACCCTCTCCGCCCGGTCCAGCCAGTTGCCCGCGAACTCACCCGGCCGCAGGTGCGTCCACTCCAGCCCGGACTCCTCCACTGCCCGTTCGACGACCTGGTAGCCGCTCCCGAACGCGTCGTTGTCGGCCTCCGCTCCGGACAGGACCACCACCCGCCGGACGCCGGCCCGCTTCGCCATCGCGACGACGTCGGAGACCGCGTGCGGAACAGGGAACAAGTACATCCGCTCGACGCCTCGCAGGGCGGCCCGCAGTGACTCGGGCCGCTCCAGGTCGCCCTCGACCACGGTGACCCCTTCGGGCAGCCCGGCGGCCGCGGGCCGGCGGGTGAGTGCGCGCACATCGTGGCCCGTCTTCAGTAGTTGGCCGACAACCTCCCGGCCCACCAGGCCGGTCGCTCCGGTCACCAGGATCGTCATGCCGCCTCCTCCATGCGTCCGGCCGGACGGAAGTCCGCCGCGTGGTCGAGGGCCCACCGCGCGAAGGTACGCGCGGGGCGTCCGGTGATCTGCTGGAAGGTGGTGGTCGGCGGGAGTGATCCCGGCCCGTCGACCGCCGCGGCCAGCAACTCGATCCGCCAGTCGGCCGTCTCCGGCGGGCAACCGTCCTGAAGCCACTGCTCGCGGGCCTGCTCCGGTGTCAGTTCTTCGAAGCGGATCTCTTCTCCGATCGCCCTGCCGATCGCCCTCACCTGCTCAGCCTGCGAGATCTTCGCCGGACCGGTGATCGTGTACGCGGCGCCGACGTGGGAGTCGCACAGCAGTGCCGCGACCGCCACCTCGGCGATGTCGGCCTCGTGCACCAGCGGATATCCGGCGGTGCCGTAGGGCTCACGCACCACCCGCTCGGCGCGGATCCGCTCCGCCCATCCCAGGGCGTTGACCGCGAGCAGCCCCGGCCGCACATGGGTCCATTCGGCGTCGGTGGCCTCCACCATCAGCTCCAGCTCACGATGAGCCTGCCGTTCCTCGGCGAGGTGGCGCCGGAGCGGGCTGAGGCTCCGGTCGCCCGGCTCGTCACCGGGGGCGAATCCGGCAGCCGCGGCGGAGTGCACCACGAACCTGCGGACACCCGCCTTCGCCGCCTGTTCGACGAACCCGGCCCCGGGCTCCGAGGCGACATAGGCGAAAGGGAACAGGTAGACGCGCTCGATCTCGTCCAGCACGTCCGGCCAGGTCTCAGGCCGCCCGAAATCCCCGTACACCACCTCGACCCCGTCGGTGAGGCGCGCAGCCCGCGGATCGCGGGTCATGGCCCGCACCCGCTGACCGGCACCCACCAGCCGATCCACCACACGGCGACCGATGTTCCCGGTCGCGCCTGTCACTAGAATCGTCACGTTGCTCCTTCGGTTGCCTGACCGGATGGCACAACAGACCGCCGTCGCGTTGTGGCCCTTCGCGGCGGCGGTCGTTTCCGGGATGCTAGGCCGGTTTCCGAGCAGCCGCATATGGATCGTTCCAAGGGCGCTTCGCATCGCTTTCGGATGAGTCTTGGGGACCTGGTTGAGCACCGGACGTCGGCCGGTGCCGAGCAGGACCTGGTCGCGGCGAAGCACCGCGATACGCAGCTCGGTTTCGCACCGTTGCCGAAGTTCTACGGCCGGTTCGACCGGTTCCCGCGCGGCCGGGCGGAGCTGCGACAGCCGATCATCGCCGGTCGCGACAGGCCTGGGTGACCGCGTGCCTGGCTGTGTCTCGACGAAGAGCGCCGCTGGTTTGACCTTGACGCTGCGTCAACTTCTAGCATCGGGACCATGTCGATCACTGTTCTTGACACCTGCGCCGCCATGCGGCAGATCCTGCTGTCCCCGGTCACGGATCGCGTTGACCTGCTGCGTTCGATGCTGGAGGCCAACAGGGGTATGTACCGCTACCATCCGGGCGAGCTTGACCTGGTAGCCGTACACCTCCAATCGTCCGGGTTCCCCATCGACCGCGACGAGGAACGTTGCCTGGCGGCACTCGAAACTCTGGCGGCGGCCGGAGCCTGGGAGCGGATGCAACACGCGCTCGACCACGCTCTCGCCATACTGCTGGAGGCGACACCGGGGCTGGAGGCCCCGGACATCACCGTGCTTTTCGTCCTCGGCGATCCGGGTGACGAATACTTCATGGGTCCCTGCAAAGGATTGACCGGGTTCGGCGGCATCTCGGGCAACATCGCCATCACGTTCTGGCCCTTCCCCGAGAACGTGGAGCGGCTGGAGGCCACCGCCGTGCACGAACTCAATCACAACCTGCGGTGGAGTCCGGGCGGGGTGGTGTGGGACCCGATGACCGTTACGGTTGGCGAGCACATCGTCGGCGAGGGCCTGGCCGACGCCTTCGCCCGCCAGCTCTACGGCGATGAGCTCGGCCCCGCTCGTATCGGTGTGCCGCACCTGCACGACGACGAGGTCTTCGCCAAAGTGCTCACCGGGCTCGATGTGACAGGCATGCAGAACTTCACCGCCTGGGTGCACGGCGACCCAGGCGCGGAGCACCTCGGCGTCACCCCGGTGGGACTGCCGATGGGCGCGGGGTACGCCGCGGGCAACCGGCTGGTCGACACCTACCTGGCGGCGACCGGGAAGACGGCGGCCCAAGCCCTGCACGCCGACGCCTCGGAGATCATCGCAACCACGCTCCGCCTCGGGTGACACTGAAGGGATGGAATGGACGATCCAGGAACTCGCGGCAAGGGCCGGTATCACCAGCCGGACCCTGCGTCACTATGACCGCGTCGGGCTCCTGGCCCCGTCGCGGGTCGGCGCGAACGGGTACCGCTACTACAACCCCACCGCGGTCGCCCGGCTCCAGCGGATCCTGCTCATGCGCCGGCTCGGCATGGGCTTGCCGGCCATCGCCGAGGTCTTGGCCGAGGAGGTGGACGCGCTCGACGGGCTCCGCGCCCACATCGCCGCGCTGGAAGAGGAACGGGACCGCATCGAACGGCAGGTCCGGTCCGTGCGTCACACGCTCGAGGCGCTGCAGGCCGGGGTGGAACCGCGGATGGATGTCATGTTGGCGGGGTTCAATGACCTCTACAAGGACGAGGTGATCTCACGTTGGGGCGAGCACGCGTTCCAGGTGAGCAACGACTGGTGGCACGGCAAGAGCCTTGACCAGCAGCGGGCCTGGAAGCAGGACACCGACGACCTCGTCGCCGCATGGGTCGCCGCAGCGAAGGCCGGAGCTTCGCCGACATCGGAACACGCTCAGTCGCTGGCCGCCCGGCACGTCCGGTGGCTGAGTCAGATCCCGGGCACCCCCACCGCCGAGGGGGACCGGGAGCGCTCGATCGAGATGGTGAACGGCATCGGGGACATGTTCGTCGACGACCCTCGCTTCGCCGCCATGTACGACGACGAGGCGGGGGCGAGGTTCGTCCGCGACGCACTGCACACATACGCACATACCCGGATGTAGCTCGTGTGGTTCGCCGAAATGGTCATTTCTGCGGACGCGAAGAGCAACGACACTCACCCCGGGCTACTTTTCATTTGGTCGCGCCGACCCGAGCGGGGCCCTCAACCGCGCAGCCGCGCGTTGAGCCGGGCGGCCTGCCGCGTGAGGTGGTCGCGTTCGGGGAGGTTGGGCGCCGATCGGGCGGCTTCGGCGTAGAGCCGTGCCGCGGTGACCGGATCACCGTCACGCTCGTGCAGGTACGCCGCGACGGCGGTGTGGCGGGGCAGGGCGGGGTCGAGTCCTGCCAGGGCGGCCAGGCCGGCCCGCGGGCCGTCGGCCTCGCCGACCGCGACGGCCCGGTTGAGCCGGGCCACCGGGTTGCCGGTGAGACGCACCAGCTCGTCGTACCACTCGACGATCTGCACCCAGTCGGTCTCCTCGGCCGTCCGGGCGTCGGCGTGCAGCGCGGCGATGGCGGCCTGGGCCTGGAACTCGCCCAGGCGGTCGCGGGCGAGGGCCGCCTGGAGCACGTCGACGCCCTCGGCGATCAGGCGGGTGTCCCACAGGCCGCGGTCCTGCTCGGCGAGAGGCACGAGCCTGCCGTCGGGGCCCGTCCGTGCCGGGCGCCGCGCGTGGTGGAGCAGCATGAGCGCGAGCAGGCCCGCGACCTCCTCATGGCCGGTCCCGGCCGCCAGCCGGCGGGTGAGCCGGATCGCCTCGGCGACGAGGTCGACGTCGCCGGAGTAGCCCTCGTTGAAGACCAGGTAGAGCACGCGCAGCACCGTGGCGACGTCACCGGGCCGGTTGAACCGCACGCCCGAGACGGCCCGCTTGGCCCTGCTGATCCGCTGAGCCATGGTCGCCTCCGGCACGAGGTAGGCCCGCGCGATCTGACGCGTGGTCAGGCCGCCGACCGCGCGCAGCGTGAGCGCGACGGCCGAGGCCGGCGTCAGGGACGGGTGCGCGCACAGGAAGTAGAGCTGGAGCGTGTCGTCCACCACCTCGCCCGGGCCTGGCACGGGCTCGCCCTCGACGCGTACCTCGCGCTGCCTCCGGGAGGTGTCGGCGCGGGCGGCGTCGAGGAACTTGCGCCAGGCCACGGTGACCAGCCAGCCCTGGGGGTCGCGCGGCGGGTCGTCCGGCCACACGCGCACGGCCTCGACCAGCGCGTCCTGCACGGCGTCCTCGGCCGCGGCGAAGTCGGTCCCGCGACGGACGAGGACACCGATCACCGCGGGCACCAGCTCCCGCAGCAATGACTCGTTCACTCGGTCACCGTGGGCGGCTCGCCGTAGAACGGGCGCACCTCGAGCCACTCGTGGATCGGCTTGCCGCCCGCGCCCGGAGCCGCGGACAGCTCGCCGGCCAGTTCGAGCGCCCGCTCGTAGGTCTCGACGTCGATGACCATCCAGCCGGCGATCAGGTCCTTGGTCTCCGCGAACGGGCCGTCGGTGACCGGCGGCCGCCCCTCGCCGTCGTAGCGGACGAACGTGCCCTCCGGGGAGAGCGCCTGGCTGTCGACGAACTCGCCGGTGCCCTCGAGCCGGGTGGCGAAGTCCCGCATGTACTGCACGTGGGCCGAGACCTCCTCCGGCTCCCACTGGTCCATCGGCACGTCGTTGACCGATGCCGGCGCGCCCCGGTAGTGCTTGAGCAACAGGTACTTGGCCATCATGTTCTCCTTGGTGCGGTACAGCCCATTGTGGCCGTGTTCACTCCAGGGACGGAGCCGCGCGCGGGTTCTCGACATCCCACCGCGACATTTCCCGGCGGACTTCACGGACGCCGCGTACCGCGGTGGGGTTGGGGCGTGGGCGATCCACCCACTGCGAGCGACCGCCCGCCGCTCAAGCGACCGCCCGCCGCTCAGCCGCGCTGACGCTCCTCCCGCTGCCGGACTGGTCCTGAGACGTTCAAGTCCGAGACCTCTACCTGTGACGGCCAGAGGCAGGAAGCCCACCACAGCGTTTCGACCTGCGGCGATAGGGCTTCACTTTTCGTTCCGATGTTCCTCAGCCCCCGGCCATGAGAGCAGCTGGGCGCGGACCGCCGCCCGGTCCACGCCGAGTTCGAGGAGCACGCCCGTTGCCGGGTCGGCGCGGTCGCCGTCCAGGAGTCCGATCAGCAGGTGTGCTGAGGTGACCTGGCGCGGGCGGGTGCGCCGTGCCGTGGTGAGGGCTCGGGACAGGGCGGCCTTGGCGCCGGATGTCAACGGCAGTCGCTTGCTCGGCACCGGGACCGGTGCCCGTTCGACGCCACGAGGATCGATGCCGATCGCCCGCAGTGCGGCCTCGTCCAGGGCGGCGAGGGCTGATCGCACGTTCTCGACGTCGAGGCCCAGCGGGCCAGCCGCCGCGGGATCGTGCAGGACCGCGAGCAGAAGGTGTTCGGTACCGACGCGTCGATCGCCACGTCGCCGGGCCTCGGCGGGAGCGTGGATCGCGATGGTGTCGCGGGCGCCTGCCGTGAAGCTTTCGAACATCGCGGACTCACTTTCCGTGTTTGGTGTGGGCGGCCTGGCGGGACACCCCGAGCGCGTCGCCGATCTCTTCCCATGACCAGCCCGCCGCGCGGGCGCGCGCCACCGCGGCGGCCTCCACCTGTTCCGCGAGGCGGTGCAGGGCCCCGACGGCGCGCAGTGCCACCGCGGGGTCGTGTTCCCGTACCCGGGCGACGAGCTCGACGTCTTCCATGGCTGTCAGTCTGGATTGACAGCCGCGACGTTGTCAATCCAGACTGACAGCCGTCTACCGGTTCGGGAAGGGTGTCATGTCGAAGATCGGGTACGTCTGCGGTCTCGCCGCAGGGCCGCTGTTCGTGCTGAGCGTCCTCGTCCAGGGAGCCGTGCGGGACGGGTACGACCCGCTTCGTCACCCGGTCAGCTCGCTGGCCCTCGGTGAGCACGGCTGGGTGCAGAGCGCCACGTTCATCGTCGCCGGCGTGTTGACCTGCGTCTTCGCCAGCATGCTGCCAGCCGGACTGCGTGATGGGCCAGGCAGACGCTGGGGACCCGTGCTCATCGCGGGGTGGGCACTCGGCCTCATCGGCGCCGGGCTGTCAAGCCTCGCCTTCGCCCAGAATCCGACCGTCGTCGACTTCGGCGGCCTTTTTCAGCGGCTCATGATCATCGTTGGGTGGGTCTGGTTGACGTTGCTCGTCCACGACCAGCGACACGCGGCCGGGTCCTCCCCGGGCGGCGCGAGCGTTGCCGAACCCGCCAAACCCGCCGAGCCGGCGTGATGAGGGCGACGAAAAGGCTGCTCGCCTGTGGCGCCATAGCCGGGCCGCTGTTCATCCTCGTCGTGCTGTTGCAGGACTACACCCGTAGCGGGTTCGACTCCCGACAGCATCCGCTGAGCCTGCACGCCCTGGGCGACCGGGGGTGGATCCAGGTCGTCAACTTCGTCGCCATCGGCGTCCTGAACCTCGCATACGCGTGGGGTCTGCGCAGGGCACTACACCCGGGCCCCGCCGGAACGTGGGGCCCCGCGATGCTCGGCGTATACGGGCTGGCCCTGATCATCGCTGGCATCTTCCGCGCCGATCCCGCGTTCGGCTTCCCGCCCGGCGTCGCCGCGCCCTCGAATCCGAGCATGGCGGACCTCATCCACGGCGTCGCCGCCATGGTGGCATTCGGGTGCCTGACGGTCGCGTGCTTCGTCTTCGCCCGCAGGTTCGGCGCCCGGCGCGCCGCGCGCGGCTGGGCCGGGTACTGCGTCGCCACGGGCATCGCGATCATCTTGCTGTTCGGCACCGCCGCCTACGACCAGCACAGCCTCAGCCTCTTGCTCCGCGCCGCCGTCCTGCTCGGCTGGGGATGGTCCGCCGTCATCGCGACCCAGCTCATACGAGCCTTGGGTCATGAACACCAGCACTAGCCGGTCGACGTGTCCCACGGTTCGACGGGACGGCGTCCTCGACTGCAGCGAGCCGATCGCGGTTGTACGCACCCCGATACGGACGACCCGCGGCCGGGCAACCCGGGGCTGAGCCGGGTTGATGACGGGGGTGGCCAGGGGTGGCGTGAGTGAGCACGCTGGGGCGTCCATGGCGCAGGTCGACTACCGCCTGCACGAGGGAGCCGGGTGCCAGAGCCATCACCTCGTGCGCGGCCAGGAGGACGGGCAGGTCTTCCTACCGGCTGACCGGCGACCGCCCGCTGATGTGGATCGGCGACGGTCTGCGCGAGGTCGGCATCACCCCGGGCAGCACGCTCACCGCTGACCGGCACGAGGCGGCCCGCAACATCATGGACGGCCGTCACCCGCCCGGCCGGCGGAGAGGTCGATCCGGAGGCGCGTCGCGCCGGCCTTCCCCGGCCGCCGGACCCCGGCCACCATCCAGGAGGCGCGCCGACACCTGTCGGCCATCACCCAGGAGATCGACCCGCGCGCCGCGATGCCCGTCGAGCGGGCCGCCCAGGAGCACACCGAAAGCGTCCAGCGCGCCCAGGCCCAAGCCTGGCGATCCGCCCCACCAAGGCCTCACCGGGGCCCCACGCGCGGGCGGGGCGGCCGAGGCCGATAACCGCCAGAGCAGGCAGGACAGCACAAAGGAACAAGCAGTCAGCGCCACACAACAGAGATCACCAAAACAGGAAAGCGGTACAGATAGCAAGATCACGAAGCACAAGATCAGAGAAGTAAGGAGATGGATCAGACAGTTCAGAACGAACTGTCCGTGCCGCAGATCAAGACCGGGACACCCCGGTGAGCTTGTCGATGCCGGGGGCGTAGGCGGTCATCCAGTGCGGATGCAGCCGGTAGTAGACCACCTCGTTGTCCCAGTCGAAGTAGTCGTCGCCGTCGCCGTAGAAGTCCTTGAAGTAGGCGAGCAGGTCCGGCCAGTCAGCGGCCAGCTCGCCGCTGTCAGGGTTGAGAATCTCAACCGTGCCGTGCGTGAACACGCCTAGGTCCTCACCGCGCATGTGCGCGACGCTGACGGCGGGGCGAGTAGCGAGATGGCGGGCCTTGGCGGCGCTGCGCGCCGTGCCGAAGTGCCACTTTCCGTGCAGGAAGTGCCCGTCCACCCCGCTGATCCGCGGCTCGCCCTTCGCCGTCACGGTGGACAGGGCGAGGGTGCACATGCCGGTCAGAATTCGGGTGACCTGCTCGGCGGTCAGGGTGTTCGCAGTGACGATCGAGCGGAGGTGCGAGGTGGAGCGGGAAAGGGAGGCTTCGAGGAGAGCCTGAAGCTCCTTGAGCTCCTCGGGTGTTTCGCGCATTGAGGTCCTTGTCTATCCGTGAGGCCCCGGTCCACACCCACATGGGCGCCAACCGGCGAGTTCATGATTGCTCTAAAACCCGACGCCTTGTGTCATGTTTTTCATCTATTTTGTGGACGCCGCCGGGTCGTCTGGCCAGCGTCCTTCCTACGGACTTGTCCCAGCCGCCCAGATTGGCGAGCTGGTGTGTCCCGGGTCCGGTGGAGTCGCGTATAACGGTGCCGCCGCCCCTCGGTCACTGCCAGGAGAGCCGTCCACCTGCCCAGCCTCGTGAAAGCGCGCGCGTGAGCCCCGTGACCAGCAGGCCCACATGATCCACAGTCTCAGCGGCCGCTCGCGGGGGATAACCCCACCGCGCTCGCTGGTCCCAGCGCCACCACCAACAGGCAGGTCAGCCGGATCGTGCGAGCTGCCGGGATCTCGAATGATTGGGCAGACACGGCGCACCCTCTGCTCTCGAAGGATCACTCATGTCCCGCACTCCCCGCAGGCACCGGTCCATGTACCGCATGCTGTCGTCTCTCGCCGTGCTGACCCTGGCTGCCGGCGCCGCCACGGCGTGCAGCAGCAACGACTCCTCGTCCAGCTCCTCGGCCTCTACGCCCGCCATCCCGCCCGCCTCTGCGGGGACCGGCGAGGCTGCCGAGGCGAAGCTGCACATGGTCGACAACGACGGTCACCGCCTGGCCTTCTACGTCATACAAGGCAGCGGTTCCACCATCGTCCTGGACTCGGGTGGCGGCGAGGACTCCTCGCAGTGGAAGGACATCGCCCCCAAGGTTCACGCGGCCACCGGCGCCACCGTCATCACCTACGACCGGGCAGGCCTCGGCAAGAGCGACGTGGTGCCCGGCGCGTGGAAGGTTCAGAGCGCCGTCAGTGACCTCAAGGCGGGCCTCAAGCAGTTGGGCATCACCAAGGACGTCACCCTGGTGGCCCACTCCCAGGCCGGCGAGATCGCGAACAACCTCGCCCAGGACGATCCGGAGATGCTCTCCGGCGCGGTCCTGGTCGACGCCAACCTCCCTCAGTTCTTCACCGACGAGGAAATCCCCCGCCTCGTCGCCGCGACCCAGCCGGACGTCGACGCAGCGAAGAAGGACCCCGAGAAGCCGGCCAACCGCCAGCTCATCTCCACCGCGGAGGGCTTCGCCGAAGCGCACCAGGCCTTCCACAAGGTGGTGTGGCCCACCTCAGTGCCCGCAACGGTCATGGTCTCGGAGAAGACCCCGTTCGCAGGCTCTCCCCCGGACGCCCAGCGCTGGCGTGATGCGGCCGCCTCATTCGTCAAGGAAGCGCCCAACCGGACGCTCGTCACCGCCAAGGGCACCTCCCACGAGGTGCCGACGGAACGCCCTGACCTCGTACTCAAGGCGGTCGAAGACAGGTTCGCCGCACAGCACTGACCCCAAGGACGCCGGCGGTCTTGCAGACCAGGTGCGGACCGCCCGGTACCAAGCAAGTAAGTGGCTGGTCGGACGGCGGTACGCCGTCCGACCAGCGGGCACAGTGCGCCGGCGGTGAGGCTGTGGCGGCCGAGCAGGTTCAGGTTGTCCCCGGCCCTTCCGGAGGTTCTCGCACCGCCACCTACACGACGCAGTACGGCCGTGGGTGTCCGCCCACCGTCTCGGTCATGTCCGCGGCCTTGTCGAGCATCTGCTGGACCCGATCGCGGCTGAAGGAGACCAGGCGGAGGGCGAGGGAGCAGACCGCCAGGGTGTGGATGCGGTCGCGGACCTCCAACGACCCGCCGTCGATCAGTTCCCGCATCGTCACCTCGCCCCGAGCCGGCCCGCGGGCGGCGGTGGTGACCGTGAACTCGTGCTCCGCCGGTGCGAAGCGGACCACCGCCTCGATCTCCCCCACGAGGGAGGCCGGGCCCCAGGGACGCCCTGTGTCGCGGAGCACCGCCAGGGTGTCGTTGTAGAAGTTCGCGGACACGCCCCTGGCGAACTCCAGCTGGTCGTCCTCCAGACGCGCGAGGTGCTCGACGATCGCGGCGCGGTCCCGTGCGGCGTAGGCCCGCAGCAGGTCGTGGGCCCGCCAGGACGCTTCGTTCATCCAGGGGTCGGTGAGGTCCTGGAAGTCGTGGTCTCGGTCATCGTGTCTCCGTGGTTGCTCGGGCGGCGGTGTCCGCCGGGGTGCGGGGCCGGGACACGGTGGCGGCCGACAACAGGTCGAGCCGCTTGTCCATGTCCAGGCGGAAGGTCCCGTACGGGTTGACGTTGGACCAGAACAGCGCGGTCAGCCCACGCCGGTCCTCATCACTCAGCCTTGATGCCCCGGCTGGTCCGGCCAGGACCTGCTGCACCGGCAAGGTGCTGACGTGCACGAGCGCGGACCGGAGCAGGTGCAGGGCGAGCATCGAGGTCTCGGCGTGCTCCTTGTCCGGGCCGCTCAGGGCTCCGTCCTTGCCGTAGTGCAGCACGGTGTTCGCCGAGTTCAGTTCTTCACGACCTGGAGGCCGCCGTGGATCTCCCGGCGCAGGCCGGGGCTGGCCAGGTAGTCGCACGCGAAGACCGTGCGGACCGCGCGGCCGAGTTCTTCGAGCGCGGCGTAGGTGGGGTGCTTGAGGTCGCCGCGGGTGAAGCGCCGCAGGACCTGCTCGGCCTCGGCAGTGCCGAGTCGGAGCGCGGTCGCGTACTTGACCATCCGGTCGTACTGCTGCTCGATCAGCTCCCAGCGGACCGGCCGTGTCAGTGAGGTGCCGAGCGCGGGCCGGCCGGGCGGGGTGTCGTCCGGGCGGTACAGGCGGATGCTGCCGATGTTCTTCAGCCGGGGCAGCAGACGGAAGTTGAGCAGTTCAGTGAAGGCGAACCCGACCACGCTCGCGCCGTGGGTGTCGACGTACTGGGACTCGATCTCGGCGTCCGTGCGGTGCCGCAGCAACCCCTCGATCATCGCCGCGACTTCGGACGACGAACAGGACTTGAGCTGGGAGTAGATGCAGACGTCCTTCCGCCCGACGTGCCAGTAGATCATCACGCCGTTGCCACCGTAGCGGGCGTGGTACTCGGTCGTGAAGTTGCTGGACCAGGACCCGAACTTCTTCGAGTCCGATGCGCACACGGTGCCCCGTCCCCGCCAGGCGGCATCGCGGGCGGCGAACGTGACGTTCACCAGCCTGGTGACCGCGGCGCGGAGGTTGTCGACGGTGATGAAGTACCGGCGCACGTGCCGCAGGGCCGCTTCGCTCTCGCCGTGCTCGCCGGTGGCCATGATCGCGCGGATGCCCATGTTCGTGCCCAGCGCGAAGAGGGCCAGCAGCAGGCGGCGCTGGAGGACGTCACGGTCGATGCGCTCCTACGCGGCCACCGAGAAGAACTCCTCGGTGAAACCGGTGAGGAAGTCGGAGTTCTTCAGCACGTCCAACAGGTGTAGGGCGTGTCGTCAAAGTTTCATAGCCACATCAACAACGCCGCCAATGTGACTGCGGCCTGGTAGGACTCGGCGGTCTTGTCGTAGCGGGTGGCGATGCCGCGCCATTGCTTGAGCCGGTTGAAGCAGCGTTCGATGACGTTGCGCCGCTTGTGGATGTCACGGTCGAAGGCGGGCGGGCGCCCGCCATGGCGACCGCGTCGGGCCCGGTTGCGGATCTGATCGGCGCGCTCGGGGATGGTGTGCCCGATCCTGCGCCGCCGCAGCCAGGCCCGGATCGCCCGGGAGCTGTAGCCCTTGTCGCCGACGAGGTGATCGGGGCGCACCCGGGGCCGGCCCGCGCCGATCCGCGGTACCCGGATGGCGGCCATCACCTGCGCAAACTGCGTGCAGTCGTTGACGTTTCCCGCGGTCACCACCAGCGCCAGGGGCCGGCCCCGGCCGTCGCAGGCCAAGTGGATCTTCGAGGTCAGCCCGCCCCGGGAGCGTCCAAGCGCCGTGGCCGCAGCCCCTTTTCCCGCGCTCCCGCGGCGTGCTGGTGAGCGCGCACGATGGTGGAGTCCACCGCGACCAGCCAGTCGATGTCACCGGCCGCATCGGCCTGGGCCTGGGCCTGGGCCTGGGGTGCCTGCAGCATCGCGGTAAAGGTCCCGTTCCTGGCCCAGCGGCGAAAACGCGTGTGCAGGGAACGCCACGATCCATACCGTTCGGGCACGTCCCGCCAGGCCACGCTGGCCCGGAACTTCCAGACGATCCCGTTGAGGACCCGCCGGTCATCGGCTCGGGGCCGTCCCATCACCGATCGGGGCAGCAGCGGTTCCAGCGCATGCCATTCGGCATCGGTCAGCATCACTGACAACAATCCCGCGCATCCACTGACATCAAGTCCGCGCGCAACAGCAACGCCGGGACCCCGCCCCCGACGAGGGGAGCCAGTTCCAGTTCAGCCAGTTCAGCCAGTTCAGCCAGTTCAGCCAGTTCAGCCAGTTCAGC
>NZ_JBFABE010000085.1:0-27443 GCF_040640155.1 Streptosporangium sp. NPDC023615 | reverse complement strand
CTCACGATCCCCCTCTCCTCGGTCCAGTCGCCGGCGCGGGCTCACGGGGAGTCCCTGAGGGGAGTGGTCGGGGCAGGGACAGGGTTTCCGGTGGGAGCAGGGGCGGGCTGGGGTGGCCTGAGGTGGGTTCCGGAATGGAGAGAGTTCGTTGATCAAACTGTCCGTCGTCGTTCCGGTGCGGGACGCGGAGCTCTACATCGGTGACGCGCTGATTTCCCTGGTGAGGAACGCGCGCCGGGATTTCGAGTTCGTCGTGGTGGACGACGGGTCGGTGGACGCGACCGGGCAGATCATCGAGGACTTCCGCGCCGATCTGCCCGGTCTGACGGTGCTGCACAACGAGGCGCCGGTGGGGCTGGCCGACGCGCGCAACCTCGGGCTCTCCCTCGCCTCGGGCCGCTACGTGACGTTCATGGACGGTGACGACTGGCTGGCCCCGGGGTATCTGGACGACCTGGTGGCGGCGATCGAGCGGCTCGGCTGCGACTTCGTCCGGGTCGACCACGTGCAGGTGGAGGGGCGCAGGCGGGTGATCCACCGGGCGCCGCTCGCCACCCGGGAGGCGGTGCTCAAACCGCGCGACCACATCCTGCCCGCCCGCTCGAAGACCATGGTCGACTACCCCTACGCCTGGGCGGGGATCTACCGCCGGGACCTGGGCGACCTGCTGACCTTCCCCGGCCACCTGCACACCGCCGAGGACAGGCCGTGGATCTGGCGGCTGCACCGGCAGGCGGGCTCGTTCGCGGTGGTCTCGCTGGCCGGGGTGTTCTACCGGCGGCTGGTCGCGGGCTCGCTGACCCAGACCGGCGACGCCCGCCAGCTTCACTTCTTCGACGCCTTCGACACGGTCTTCGCCGAGACCGAGGAGGAGTTCATGCCCAAGGCGGTGCGCACCTTCCGCGCGCTGCTCGCCCACCACCTGGAACTGGGCGAACGGTTCTCCCCCGAGCTGCGCGCCCGCTTCACCGAGCGCGGCGCCGCGACCCTGCGGCGCCTGCCGGCCGGGCTGCTCGCCGAGACCCGCCTGGACCCGGAGCGCGACGAGATCCTGAACAGGCTCCTGGAGGGCCGATGACACAGCTCTTCTACGCCTCGACCCTGTTCGGCGCGATGACGTTGGCGGCGGCGATCGACGACGGCCGCTTCGGTCCCCGCGACGGCCGCCGGATCCTGCTGGTCTCCAACAACGCGGCGATCCCGGAGATCACCCCCGCGCTGGACGAGGCCCCGGCCTTCGCCGCGCTGCGCCCGCGTTTCGACGAGATCCACTCGTGGAACGAGATCGTGGCCCCGCTGCACCCCTCGGACTGGAAGGCGCGCGTCGTCGAGGTGCCGATGCTGAGCCGCCTGCTCGCCTCGCACCTGTCCCTGGACGGCGGCGTGTCCGAGCTGGTGGTGGAGTCCGTCGCGGTCCCCCCCTCCAGGACCCTGGCCGGGCTGGTCAGGGACTGTCCCGTGTCGGTCTACTCCGACGGCCTGATGAGCTACGGCCCGACCCGCGACCCGTTGCCGCTGGAGATCGCCGGGCGGATCACCCGCCTGCTCCACCTCGATCTCGTCCCGGACCTGAGCCCGCTGCTGCTGTCGGAGTACGGGGTGCCCGCCGAGATCGTCCCGGACCGGGCCTTCCTCGACGTGATCGGCGCGCCGACCGGCGGCGCCCCCTCGGGCCGGGCCATGATCCTCGGTCAGTACCTCTCCGCCCTCGACATCCTCACCCCCGAGGAGGAGGAAGGGCTCCACGCCGACATGCTGCGCGCCCTCCTCGCCCGGGGGTTCCGCGACGTGCTGTTCAAGCCCCACCCGGCCGCCGGGCGGCGGCACGCCCTGCGGTTGCGCGAGACCGCCGCCGAGCTGGGCGTCGAGCTGGAGGTGGTCGCGCAGACCGTTCCCGCCGAGTCGTGCTTCGCCGGGTCCCGCCCCGGGCTCGTGGTCGGCTGCTTCTCCACCGCCCTGATCACCGCCGGGCGGTACTTCGGGCTCCCCGTGGCGACGATGGGCGGCGACCTGGTCCTGGAGAGGCTCATCCCGTACGAGAACAGCAACCGGGTCCCGGTGACGATCACCGACGCGCTGCTGCCGCGCCTGTCGGCGGACGGGTCGCTGGAGGACCCGCCCGCGGTGGACCTCCCGGCGCTGGTGGGCGCGGTCGGCCACTGCATGCAGAGCGAGGCGTACCCGGGGCTGCGCGGGACGGCCGCCTCCTACCTGCGGGCGTACGGCCCGGACCGTTACTTCAAGAACCGGCGGCTGGCCGCCCTGGACCTGCTGCCCGTCTCCTCCCCCGCCCCCCGGGAGCGGTCCGCCCTGGGCAGGCTCAGAGGCCGCCTGACGAGGGCGTTCCCGTCGTCCTGAGCGCGGGCGCGGGACCTGTTCGGCCCTCTCCGGCGTACGGGGCGGGTCAGCCGGGGTCGCCCGGTCCCGGCACCACGTACGGGAACCGGTCGCCGCGCGTGTCCGCGGACCCCGCGGGGGACAGCCCGGTGCTCGTCGCCGCGTTCAGCACCAGGGAGAACATGACCTCGGCGGCGTTGTCGGCGAGGGTGCGGCCGTTGTGCTCGGCGAACCCGAAGGCCGCCGGGGTGCCCGTCCGGTAGGGCAGCAGGTCGGGGAGCAGGCGGTGGGCCACCGACCTGCCGTAGGCGACCGGGTCGCCCGGGACGCCGTTCGCGGCGGCGACCCCGGCCACGAGACGCGCGATGTGCTCGCTCTCGGCGCCCATCTCGTCGGCGGGGTGGACCAGGTTCGCGGCGCCGGCCCGCTCGCCGTCGTCGGGCCGGAAGATCGGCCACATCATCGGGCGCCCCTCCCGGTTCACCTGCCGCCAGCCGCCCGCGTCGGTGGCGAGCTTCGTGGTGACCCAGACGCCGACGCGCCGGTCGGAGCCCAGGCGCGGGTCCCGGTCGTGGATCTCCAGCACGATCGAGTGGACGGTCGAGCCGGAGAAGCTGTTCTTCGCCGCGCCCGGCTCCCAGCCCGGTGTCTCGACCGGGGCGCCGTTCCTGACGGCCGCGTTGACGGCGCGGACCTGCGCCAGATCGACGTAGAACGGGTCGAGGGCCCGGCCGGCCCACAGCCGCAGGCCGTCCCAGCCGGAGATGATCTCACCGGTCGTGCCCTCGGCGAGGAGGTCGCCCGGCGCCGTGTCGTTGCGGGCGGCGTGACCGGTCAGGACGCGCAGGGTGACGCCCTGCTCACCGGAGGGGGCGGGTTCGCCGAACGCCACCCGGTAGGTGAGGTCCTCCGTCACCGCGCCGTCGATGTGGATCTTGAACTCGTAGCGCGCCTCCGGGTGGAACCCCGGTCGCGCGCCCGGTCCCGCCAGGGAGCTGTTCACGTTCAGGACGAGAACGGTCCCGCTCTCACCACGGAAGACGTAGTGGTCGGTGATGTCGAGGCGGCCGTCCTGCCGGGCCTGCTCGGAGTCGAGGTGGTGCGACATGGGACCGTCCTTGGGTTCTTCCGATATCTCCCGAGGGGACCCTCACCGCTTTCGCCGTGGACGACACGACCGGACGTTCAAGGTTGGATCAAGTTCCGGGCCGGGGCGGGCGGTGCGGGACCCGGCGGGACCCTCCGGTGCTCGCCGGTGCTCGCCGGTGCTCGCCGGTGCTCGCCGGTGCCGGTCAGGGCTCACCGGAGCGCGCGGAGATAGCGGCGCATCCTGCGCTTGGCGCGGTAGCCGGCGCGCAGCACGTTCGGCGGGACCTCCACGCGCATCCGGGCTCGGCGGCGGGCGGCGGCGTACTCGGGGCCGTCCAGCAGGGAGCGGGCCGGGACGAGCCGCCCGGAGCGGGCCTGGCCGACCAGGGAGACCAGGCGGGAGGTCCAGTCGTCGGCGGCGCGGGGGTGGAAGTAGTTGGCCTCGCACCAGGCGGCGTCCGGGACCAGGAAACGCCCGTCGGCCAGGTCGTCGAGGGTGCCGAGCAGCCCGCTGTCCTCGAAGACGAGATTGATCATCTCGGCGCTCACGCCGAAGTCGGAGAGCACCAGCAGCGGCACCTCGCGGGCGACGGCCTCCAGCGCGGCGGTCGAGCTGACCGTGACGAACCCGGCGGCGTGGGTCAGGTGCTCGTGCATGGGACCTGTGGCGAAGCGCACGGCGTCGTCCCGTACCCGGCCCTGCTCGGCCAGCGACCGCCACAGGCTCATGTAGTGGTGGCGCTCGTTGTGGGTCTGGCGCTCGGTGTCCAGGGCGCGGAGCTTGACGACGACGTCGAGGTCGGGGCGGCGACCGGCCAGATCGGCCAGGGCCAGCAGGACGTCCTCACGCTCCTCCCGGCGCCGGGGGACCTTGGCCTGGGTGGCGAACACCACCCGGTCGCGCGGGCCGGCCGCGGAGGGCCCCCCGGTCCCGGTCGCCGTCGCGGTGCCGTGCAGGAACGGCAGCCGGGCCAGCCCCACCTGGCCGCCCCCGCCCAGGGCGCGGCCGATCGCCGAGAACTCCTCGACCTCCCGCCCGCTGTGCAGCACGAACAGCTCGCACCCGCTGCGGAACAGCCACGCCTTCTCGGTGGCGGGGACGGAGATGCCCGGCAGCCCCGACGCGAACACCGGCCGGGGCCGCAGCCCGGCCAGGACCTCGGCGACCAGCACGTCCACCACGGGGCCGGTGCACGCCACCAGCACCACGTCGGGCCCGAACCGCTCGGCGGCCCTGCGCAGGGCGCGGGCCGTGAGCACGGGCGGCTCGGCCGCCGAACCCGCGACGGCGGCCTCGATCTGCGCCGGGGACGGCACGATCGGGGTACGGATCACCGCCAGCTCCGTCGTGCAGCTCGAGGGCAACTCCCGCAGCAGGCAGGCCGCCCACTTCAGATAGGAATCGGAGTCGGCCACGGCCAGGACCTTCAACGGGAACCTCCAGCCGGGGGGCGCCCCCCGGTGTCGTACGTGGACAGGAAAAGCGGCACGGCACGCGCCCGCGGGCGGATGATCCCCGGGGTCCCGCCCGCGGGGATCGCGGGTTCACGGGGTCACGGGGTCACGGGGTCACGGGGTCATCGCGTCACGGCCGGGCGGGTCCCGGGGTCGGACCGGCGGGTCATGATCCGGCGACCCCGGTGTCGTGATGGGCGAACATCGACAGGTGGGAGCGGAGCGAGGGCGCCGCCTGGGCCGTCCACCACTCGTCGGGCACGTCCACCGTCCGCACGGTCACGCCCCGCGCCGAGAGCAGGATCCGCAGCGAGGTGACCGCGGTCGACGGCAGGCTCAGCACCCGCTGCTCGGCGCCCAGGCCGCGCAGCGTCAGCTCGGCGGGGATGCCGCCGTCGTAGACGGTGATCCCGCGCTGCTCGGCGACCCGGGCGAGGTCGTGCGGGTCCTCGCGGCGGTGCGGGAAGTAGGCCACCGGCCCGTCCGCGCCCAGTCCGGCCAGCCAGGTGAAGTAGTGCTCCCGGTGGATCAGGCCGTTGCGGACCAGCGAGGTGCCCAGGACCACGGTCCGCTCCTCCGGACGGGGCCTGCGCAGCGGCTGCGAGCGCAACCAGGCGAAGTCGTGGGTGACCAGGTCGATCCCCCTGGCCCGTACGGCCCTGGCCAGGTCCGGGGCGACGGGCAGCGCGGTGAAGATCGAGAGCCGGCCGGAACGGGCGGCGGCGCGCAGCCGCAGTCCCGCCGCCGCGCCCAGGACGGTCCTGAGCCGCCCGGCGCCGCCGCGTGCCCGCAGCAGGGGCGTCCCGAGCCCGCCGGTGATCAGCTCCAGGAGCCTGATCGTGGCCAGGCCGTCGTCGACGATCACGACCCGGCCGGGCGCGGCGGTGAGCCAGCGGAACTGGACCTTGCCGGAGAAGGCGTCGCCCAGCGCCCAGGTACGCCCCCTGGGCGGCCGGGGCATGTCCTGCCGGGCCTCGGCGAGCTCGAGCCCCTCGGGCAGCCGCAGACGCCTCAGCTCGCGTCCCGTGACGGCCAGGGGGCGCAGGCCCGCCCTGGGCACGAGGTGACCGCGCGCGCCGAGCAGCCCGGCATGGTGGGCCTCCACGGCGCAGAGCATCTGCAGCGGGGACTCCACCCAGGCCACGGCCGAACCCTGCTCCCGCGCGTGGTCTCGGCCGTCCTCCACGCCGGGCGATGACCCGTTCACGACCGCCACACCGTAACCCGGCGGCCTTACCGGCCCGGGAACTGCGGGTGAACAGCGAACCACGCGCACCCATTCGTGATCTTGCGTGGCTTTGCCGCGGAAGAGGGAGCCGTTCCGTACACTTCCCGTATTCGAAGATCCACGCCGGGGACCGGTGGGCGGGCCGCGGCCGCACGGCGGCGGGGCGGGAGAGGGGCGAGCCATGTGGACGGCCGAGGAGATACCCGACCTGACCGGCCGCACGGCGGTGGTCACCGGGGCGAGCGGCGGCATCGGCGTGCCGACGGCGCTGGAGCTGGCCAGGCACGGGGCCAGGGTCGTGCTGACCGCCCGTGACCCCGGGCGGGGCCGGGACGCGCTGGAGGCGATCAGGGCGAAGGTCCCGGGGGCGGCGGTCGAGGTGGGCGCGCTCGACCTGGCCGACCTGCGTTCGGTGCGCGCCTTCGCCGGGACGGTCGGCGGGCCGCTGGACCTGCTGGTCAACAACGCCGGGCTGGGACCGATGCCCCGGGGGACGACCGCCGACGGTTTCGAGACGCAGTTCGGCGTCAACCACCTGGGGCACTTCGCCCTGACCGGCCTGCTGATGCCGCGCCTGCTGGCCGCCCCGGCGGCCCGGGTGGTCACGGTCTCCAGCGGCGCGCACGCCTTCGGGGAGATCGACTTCGACGATTTGGGCCTGGAACGCCGCTACGGCTCGTGGGCCGCCTACGGCCGTTCCAAACTGGCCAACCTGCTGTTCGCCCTGGAGCTGCAGCGCCGTGCCGAGGCCTCGGGGGCGGCCCTGCTCAGCCTGGCGGCCCACCCCGGCACGACCGCCACCGGCATCCTGAGGACGGGCCGCCCCCTCAACGCCCTGATGCGCCTGTTGCTGCGATCGCCCGCCAAGGGCGCCCTGCCCTCCCTGTACGCCGCCACCTCCCCCGAGGCCGAGGGCGGCCAGTACGTCGGCCCCGGGCCCCGGGTGTTGCGCCCCTCCGCCCGGGCGATGGACCCGGCGGTGGCGGCGCGCCTGTGGGAGGTGTCGGAGGAGCTGACCGGCGTACGGTTCGCCGAAACCTGAGGACGGCCGCTGAGGACGGCCGCTGAGGACGCTCACGCGTCGCCCGGCGACCGGCGGGGAAGGGCCTTGGAGAGGTTTCGCAGAGGTTCCGGGAAGCATTGAAGAGATTTTGAGTAGGATTTAAGAAAGATCGTCCGGGGCTCCCCGAGTTTTTACCATCGAATGCCAGTTCGATGAAACGTATGCACGGTGACCTTCGGGACGGGCGACCCGTCCCCCTCCCGGGGACCCCGGTCCGCGCGCGGGCAGACGAGGAGCCCTCGCCGGATCGCCGGGGACAGCGGGGTTCCCCGCCTGCCCGGCCGGGGAGGCTCGGCCTCGGACAGGGGCACGAGAAGGTCGCGAGAAGGGTGATCCTTCCCCTCGCTCCCTCCCGGGAACACCCCCCTCTACCCGCCTGACCAGGGCCTACTACCAACTAATGGCAATGTGTCCTGCTTGTAATCGTCTGTCTGCATGACGTACGTTCGTCCCGTTCATGGCAAATGTCTAGGTCTATCAAGGTCTGAGCATTGCCGTCACATTGCCCGACCGTGTCTCGTCGAGGCGGACCCCCTCCGCCCCCGGTGAGCACGGCCGCCGAATCCGCGAGGTCTGCGGAACCGGGGAACCACGTTCCTGGGGTGAATCAACGCATCCGTGCGTCGTAGGGCACTTCCCAGCCCGAACCCGTCAGCTAACCCGGTAGGCGGCATGGAAGCGACGCAAGGAGTCGAACCCCCATCATGACCGAGCACCGCCTCACCCCCACCCCCACCCCCACCGTTTCCCGCCTGGCACGCATCCTGCTCGGCGCCTCCGTCGTCCTCGGCGCCGGGGTCCTGGGCCCCGCCGCCCTGGCCGACGACCACACCGCCCTGACCCCTCCCGCCGACACCAGGACCGCGGAGGTCTCGCAGGACGCCGGGTCCGCCAGGACCCCCCTGGAGATCGCGGCCCAGCGGCTTCCCAAGGTCACGGCCGCACAGGTGCTGAACCTGGCCGCCCAGCAGATCGGCGTCCGGGAGAACTCCATGGGCGGCGGGACCAAGTTCCACCAGTGGTACATGTCCTCACCCCGCGCCCAGGAGACCGCCGCCCGCGACGGAGGCAACGTCTACGGCTACGCCAACGCCCCCTGGTGCGCGATGTTCGTGTCCTGGGTCGGCGAGATGGCGGGCATCCGGCCCACGATGGGCTGGGACGCCTACACCGTCACCCACGCCAGGTGGTTCGCGGAGAACGGCCACTGGGGCACCGTCCCCACCCCCGGCGCCGTCGTCTACTTCGACTGGGAGGGCGGCAAGAGCATCGACGGGATCGACCACGTCGGCTTCGTCAAGCACGACAACGGGGACGGCACGATCACCACGATCGAGGGCAACACCGGCAACGGCAACGTCGAGCAGCGCATCCGGCCCGTCTCCCAGGTCGCCGGCTACGGCTACCCGGTCTACGCCGGCTGACCCCTCCCCCGGCCCGCATCCTCCCCGCCCGATCCCGATCCACCGCCGGTCGGGATCGCGGCCCGTCCCGCCGCCCACGCCCGTCTCCCGCCGCCGGGGACGGGCCTCGCCGTGCACGCCCGTCACCCCTTCCACGCGGTACCGTCATCGTGGCCCCAGAGGACCCCGCTCGCACGGGCCCACCGTTCCCGTACGGGCACGAGGGCACGGGGTCGTGACCACACGACGGCAGGGCGACACGACCACGCGGCGACGCGGCGACGCGGCGCGTGACCGCATGTTGACACGGCGGCACGGCGGCACGGCCCTGTTCCGGATCGCACCTGGAGGGGCCGTGTGTCGGGAGCGCGCGAAATGCCCTGACTGTATGCCCGTGTGATGGGAGCGCTCCCAAAACCCTATATGGGATGTATATCACCATTTAGGGCGTCTAGACCCCGCGAAACGCCTCGCGTGTAACGGTTACGTTTCGGCGTATTGACGTCCTGGACGCCCATCGTCCACTCTTCGTGGGAGCGCTCCCAAAGCACATTGAGGAAAGACCACATCGTGAGACCGCGTTGTCGGGGCCGGTGCGCGATGTCATCTCCCAATGATTCGGGCGACCACCTGAGAGGGGTCCGGAATGTTTAACAACAAGCGGCAGGGCAAGCTGGCCGCCGTAGCGGTCATGGCGGCCACCGCCCTGGCCATCACGTCGTGCGGTTCCAGCGAGCCCGCCACGCCTCCCGCGGCCGGCGGTTCCTCCGCCGCCGCGGCGGAGCCGGTGACGATCACGGTGCACACCTTCGGAGGTGGCGAGAACTTCGGCTACGACAAGGCCGTGGAGACCTGGAACGCCGCTCACCCGAACATCCAGGTCAAGTACCAGAACCTGACCGACCGGTTCGAGGACGTCTACCTGCCGCAGCTGCTCCAGCGCCTCCAGGCGAACAGCGGCGCGGCCGACATCATCGCCCTGGACGAGGGCGCGATGGGCCTCATGAAGGCTCGCCCGCAGTTCTTCACCGACCTGGCCCAGTACGGGCTGGACAGCCGCAAGGCCGACTTCCCCGCGGCCAAGTGGGACAACGGCATCAACGCCGACGGCAAGCTCTTCGCCCTGGGCACCGACATCGGCGGCATGACCATGTGCTACCGCAAGGACCTGTTCGAGAAGGCGGGCCTGCCCAGCGAGCGCGAAGAGGTCGGCAAGCTCTGGCCGGACTGGAACGCCTTCATGGAGGTCGGCAAGAAGTTCCAGGCCGCCAACCCCGGCAAGAGCGACCCCAAGTTCCTCGACGGCCCGAACACGCTCTACAACGTGATCCTGTCGCAGGAGGCGCCGAAGAACGGCAACGTCGCCTACTTCGACAAGGAGAACAAGCTCGTCATCGAGTCCAACCCGGCCATCAAGACCTCCTTCGACACGGTGAAGAGCTTCAGCGAGGCGGGCCTGACCGCCAAGCTCGCCTCCTTCACCCCGCCGTGGAACGCCGCCATCAAGAAGGGCGGCTTCGCGACCATGGGCTGCCCGGCCTGGATGCTCGGCGTGGTCTCCGGCGCGGCCGGTGAGGGCAACAAGGGCAAGTGGGACGTCGCGGCGGTTCCCGGCGGCGCCGGCAACTGGGGCGGCTCCTACCTGGCCGTGCCCAAGCAGAGCAAGCACCCCAAGGAGGCCGCCGAGGTCCTGAACTACCTCACCGGCAAGGAGGGCCACGTCATGGCCTTCCAGGAGGCCGCGGCCTTCCCGAGCTCCATCCCCGCCCAGCAGGACCCCGCGGTCGCCGACCTGAAGAACGAGTTCTTCAACGACGCCCCGACCGGCAAGATCTTCGGTGAGTCGGTCAAGGACCTGCTGCCGGTCTTCCTCGGCGAGAAGCACGCCCAGGTCAAGACCTCGGTGGAGAAGGTCCTGGAAGGCATGGACCAGGGTTCCGTCCCCTACGGCGAGGCCTGGACCAG
This sequence comes from Streptosporangium sp. NPDC023615, assembly GCF_040640155.1. Taxonomy (NCBI): domain Bacteria; kingdom Bacillati; phylum Actinomycetota; class Actinomycetes; order Streptosporangiales; family Streptosporangiaceae; genus Streptosporangium; species Streptosporangium sp. NPDC023615. The sequence goes on along the minus strand of NZ_JBFABE010000085.1, from coordinate 16,903 downwards.
GTTCATCGAGGCCGGCGTCAAGGCAGCGGGCTGATCCCCCTCCCGACCCGCATCGGCCCGGCGGCGGTGACCCCGCCGCCGGGCCGGTCGTCTGCCCCGGCTGAAAGGCTCTGATCGATGACACTGCACGTCGACTCCCCGGCCGCCCCGCCCCGGCCCGGCCCCCAGCGGCCGGCAGGGCACCGCGGACCGCGGCGCGGCAGCGGGTGGGCCCGGTTCGATCTCCGGGCGACCCCCTACTTCCTCGTCTCCCCCTACTTCCTGCTCTTCGCCGTCTTCGGCATCTTCCCCCTCGGCTACACCCTCTGGGTCTCGCTGCACGACTGGGAACTGGCCGGCGACAAGACCCTGATCGGCCTCGACAACTACGTCGCGCTGATCACCGACGGTGCCTTCTGGAACGCGGTGATCAACACCCTCGGCATGTTCGTCCTGTCGACGGTCCCGCAGCTCGTCATGGCCCTGCTCCTGGCCAACGCGCTCAACAAGCGCATCCGGGGACGGCTCTTCTTCCGTCTCGGCGTGCTGCTGCCGCTGATCACCTCCGTCGTCGCCGTCGCCGTCGTCTTCACCCAGCTCTACGGGCGTGACTACGGCATGATCAACTGGTTCCTGAGCCTCTTCAACGTCGACGCGATCAACTGGCAGAACGAGAAGTGGTCCTCGTGGATCGCGATCTCCACGATGATCGACTGGCGCTGGACCGGCTACAACGCGATCATCCTGCTGGCCGCCATGCAGACGATCCCCAGGGACCTCTACGAGGCCGCCTCCATCGACGGTGCCTCGGCCAGGCGGCAGTTCTGGCAGATCACCTTCCCGATGCTGCGCCCGACGATCATCTTCGTGGTGTTCATCTCCACCATCGGCGGGTTGACGCTCTTCACCGAGCCGGTCATGTTCGACGGCAACCCGACGATGAGCGGCGGCGCCACCGGCCAGTACCAGACCGTGGCGATGTTCATCGTCAAGGAGGCGTTCCGCGACTTCGACTTCGGCTACGCCGCGGCCGCCTCGTGGCTGCTGTTCGCGCTGATCCTGATCGGAACGCTCATCAACTACTCCTTCACCCGCCGTATCGGGGGTTCCAAGTGACGGCCACCCAGCTCCAGCGCCCTCCGGCGCCGCCCAGGCGCCGTCAGGGCCCCGCGGCCGCGCGGAACAGCATCTGGGACGCCGGCCCCATGACGAAGGTCGTGCTGGCCCTCGCCCTCGTGCTCTCGGCGTTCCCCATCTACTACATGTTCATCATGGCCACCCGGACCAACGAGGAGGCCATCGACGTCCCGCCGCCGCTGCTGCCCGGCGGCCACCTCGGTGAGAACATCCAGCGGCTGCTGTCCACCGAGGACGCCTACTTCATGACCGGCCTGATCAACTCGGCCATCGTCTCGGTCACGGTGACGGTCTCGGTCGTGCTCATCTCCACCCTGGCCGGTTTCGCCTTCGCCAAGCTGCGCTTCCGTGGCAGCAAGATCATGCTGGGCCTGATCCTGGTGACGATGATGGTGCCGCTCCAGCAGATGGGCATCGTGCCGCTGTACGAGCTCATGGTCACGCTCGGCTGGACCGGCCAGCTCAAGGCCGTCATCCTGCCGTTCCTGGTCAACGGGTTCGGCGTGTTCATGATGACCCAGTACGCCACCCAGGCGGTGCCGGACGAGCTGGTCGAGGCGGCCCGCGTCGACGGCGCCTCCACCATGCGCATCTACGTGAACGTCATCCTCCCGGCGCTCCGCCCCGGGATGGCGGTGCTGGCCCTGCTGGTCTTCATGCAGACGTGGAACGAGTTCATGTGGCCGTTGATCGTCCTGAACCCGGACAACCCGGTGGTCCAGACGTCGATCGCGGCGCTCAACCAGGCGCACGGCACCGACTACGTGATGCTCTTCACCGGCACCGCGGCGTCCGTCCTGCCTCTGTTCATCGTTTTCATCGCGTTCGGCCGCCAGATCGTCGGCGGACTCATGGAAGGTGCGGTCAAGGCGTGACCACGCAAGAGACGCGTATCAAGACTCCGGATCTGATGTTCCCCACCGACTTCGTCTGGGGCGCGGCCACCTCCGCCTACCAGATCGAGGGCGCCGTGACCCAGGACGGGCGGGGGACGTCCATCTGGGACACCTTCGTCAAGCAGCCGGGGCGGGTGGTGAACGGCGAGCACGCCGACGTCGCCATCGACCACTACAACCGCTACCGGGACGACGTGCGGATGATGGCCGAACTCGGCCTCGGCGCGTACCGGTTCTCCATCTCCTGGCCGCGCATCCAGCCCGACGGGCGCGGCGCCGTCAACCCAGGGGGCATCGACTTCTACAGCCGCCTGGTGGACGAGCTGCTGTCGCGGGGCGTCGACCCGTGGGTGACGCTCTACCACTGGGACCTGCCCCAGGCGCTGGAGGACGAGGGCGGCTGGCCCTCGCGTGACACGTCGAAGCGCTTCGCCGACTACGCCGCGGCCGTGCACGAGGCCCTGGGCGACCGGGTGCGCAACTGGAGCACGGTCAACGAGCCCTGGTGCTCGGCGTTCCTCGGGTACGCCTCGGGCGAGCACGCCCCCGGGCGGCGCGAGCCCGAGAAGGCCGTGCACGCCGCCCACCACCTGCTGCTCGCGCACGGCCTGGCCGCGCAGGCGATGCGGGCCCAGCGCCCCGACACCGTCATCGGCGGCTGCGTCAACCTGTACGCGATCTCCCCGCAGACCACCTGCGAGGCCGACCAGGACGCCGCCCGGCGCATCGACGGGCTGCAGAACCGCTTCTTCCTCGACGCCCTGCTCAAGGGCGAGTACCCCGAGGACGTGATGGAGGACCTCGGCCGGCCGGCCGGGCTCGTCCACGACGGCGACATGGAGATCATCTCGACGCCGCTGAACAAGCTGCTGATCAACTACTACAGCCGCTTCACCGTCTCGGGCACCCCCGGCGGCGCGGCGTCGGCCGCGGCGGCGCCGACCGACACCGGGTCGCCCTGGGTCGGCAGCGAGCACGTGTCGTTCGTCGGGGGCGGCCGGCCGGTGACCGCGATGGGCTGGGAGATCGACGACACCGGCCTGCTGGAGATCCTGCAGCGGCTGGCCTCCGACTACCCGCGCATCCCGCTGGTGATCTCCGAGAACGGCGCGGCCTTCGACGACGTGATGGAGGACGACGGCTCGGTCCGCGACCACGACCGGGTGAGCTACATCGAGGCCCACCTGCGCACCTGCCACGCCGCGATCGAGGCCGGGATCCCGCTGGAGGGCTACTTCGCCTGGTCGCTCATGGACAACTTCGAGTGGGCGTGGGGCTACGGCAAGCGTTTCGGTCTGGTCCACGTCGACTACGAGACCCAGGTCAGAGTTCCCAAAGAGAGCGCTCTCTGGTATGCCGGGACAATCAGGCGTGGTGGCCTGAGCGGTCCGGCAGAATAAGGAGCCGGCGAATTCAGCACTGGGGGATCCAACACATGAACGGCGACCGTCGTCCGACCCTCGAGGCGGTCGCGGCTCTGGCCGGTGTCGGCCGCGGCACGGTGTCGCGGGTCATCAACGGCTCACCCAAGGTGAGCGAGAAGGCCCGCGGCGCCGTGCTGCACGCCATCGAGGAGCTGGGCTACGTGCCCAACCGGGCGGCGCGCGCGTTGGTGACCCGGCGCACCGACACCGTGGCGCTGGTCGTCTCCGAGTCCGAACTGCGGGTCTTCGACGAACCGTACTTCGCCGGGACCATCCGTGGCATCGGGTCGGCCCTTTCCGAGACCGGTCTGCAACTGATCCTCGCGATGGCCCAGTCGGTGCAGGACCACGAGCGCCTGGAGCACTACCTGACCGGCCAGCACGTCGACGGGGTGCTGCTGATCTCCCTGCACGGCGCCGACCCGCTGCCGGGGCGGCTGGAGGCGATGGGGGTGCCGACCGTGATCGGCGGCAGGCCGGTCGGCCTGACCCCCTACAGCTACGTCGACGTGGACAACCGGGCCGGGGCCAGGCAGGCGGTCAAGTACCTGCTGGCCAAGGGCCGCCGCAGGATCGCCACCATCGCCGGGCCGCAGGACATGGGCGTGGGCGTCGACCGGCTCGCCGGCTACCGCGACGCCCTGCTCGCCACCGGCGTGCGCGAGACGGTGGCCTACGGGGACTTCAGCGAGGAGAGCGGCATGGAGGCCATGCGCTCCCTGCTGATCGCCAACCCCGACCTGGACGCCGTGTTCACCGCCTCGGACCCGATGGCGCTGGGCGCGATGCGGGTCCTGCGCGAGGAGGGCAGGACGATCCCCGAGGACGTCGCGGTGATCGGCTTCGACGACTCCCCGGCCGGGGCGCACTCCTCCCCCGCCCTGACCACGGTGCACCAGCCCACCGAGTCGATGGGACGGCAGATGGCGCACCTGCTCGTCGCCCGGATCAACGGCGAGCACCTGGAACAGCCGGTGGTGATACTGGACACCCACCTCATCGAGCGCTCGTCCGCCTGACGCCCCCCTCACCCGCCGTCCGGACGGCCGGACGCCCCCGCGGGAGTGACGGGGACCACCCTCGAACCCGTTTCCCCGGGCGGTCCCGTGTGTCATCATTTCATTGGGTGATGAATTATGACGCGGAACACATGTGTGATCGCCGGGGGCGGCCCGGCAGGGGCCATGCTCGCACTGCTGCTGGCCAGGGCCGGCGTCGAGGTGACGCTCCTGGAGAAGCACGGCGACTTCCTGCGGGACTTCAGGGGCGACACCATCCATCCGTCGACCCTCCAGATCATCGACGAGCTGGGGCTGGCCGAGGAGTTCCACCGGATACCGCACCGCAAGTCGTACCGGATGGAGATCCGGACCGACGAGGCCACGGTGCCGGTCGCCGACCTGACGAGGCTGAGGGGCCGGTACCGGTACATCGCCTTCGTCCCGCAGTGGGACTTCCTCGACCTGCTGACCCGGGCGGCCGGCCGGTACCCGACCTTCCGCCTGGTGATGAACGCCGAGGTGCACGGCGTGATCCGCGAGGGCGGCGCGGTGCGCGGGGTGCGCTACCGCGACCCCTCGGGCGAGCACGAGCTGCGCGCGACCCTCACCGTGGCCGCCGACGGCCGCCGCTCCGACGTGCGCCGGGCCGCCGGGCTCGTCCCGGTGGAGCAGGGGGCGCCGATGGACGTGGTCTGGTTCAGGGTGCCGCGCGAGCCGGCCGACCCGGACTCGACGTTCCTGCGGCTCTCCACCGGCGGCCTGATGGTCTCGATCAACCGGGAGACCTACTGGCAGCTCGCCTACCTGATCCCCAAGGGGGGCTTCGACGCCCTGCGCTCGGAGGGGATCGACGCGCTGCGCGGCCCGGTGGCCCGGCTCCTGCCCTTCCTCACCGACCGGATCGCGCTGCTGACCGGCTTCGAGGAGGTGAGCGTGCTGTCGGTGGCGCTCAACCGGCTGCGCCGCTGGCACCGGCCGGGGCTGCTGGTCATCGGCGACGCCGCGCACGCCATGTCGCCGATCTTCGGCGTCGGCATCAACCTGGCCGTGCAGGACGCGGTCGCCGCCGCCAACCTGCTGGCCGGGCCCCTCGCCGACGGGGCCGACATCCCCGAATCGCTGCTCGCCCGCCTCCAGCGGAGGCGCACCCCGCCGACCGTCCTGACCCAGCTCGCCCAGCGGCTCGTCCAGGACCGGTTGATCCGCCCGGCGCTCACCGGACGCGGCCGCATGGTGCCGCTGCCCCGTGATCTTTCCCGCCTTCCGGTCATAAGCGCCGTCACCAGGCGTTTCATCGGCCTTGGCCTGCTTCCCGAGCATGTCGGGAGCCCGGAGCGATCTCACCAGGTATAAAGACGTTCTCACTACGTGGACAAACGGGTCGGCCCGCCCGGCCGGTTGCAATAGCCTGGTCGCGTGAGCATCAACCTCGATTCCTGGCGGCGGCTGCCCGCGGCGCAGCAGCCCGAGTGGCCCGACCGCGACGAGCTGGACAAGGTCGTCAGCGAGCTGAAAGGGCTTCCGCCCCTTGTCTTCGCCGGTGAGTGCGACAATCTCAAGGCGGATCTGGCGGCCGTGACGCGGGGCGAGGCCTTCGTCCTTCAGGGCGGAGACTGCGCCGAGACCTTCGCCGGCGCCACCGCCGACGACGTGCGCAACAAGCTCAAGACGCTGCTCCAGATGGCGATCGTGCTCACCTACGCGGCCAAGGTGCCGGTGGTGAAGATCGGCCGCATGGCCGGCCAGTACGCCAAGCCCCGCTCCAAGAACTCCGAGACGCGCGAGGGCGTCGAGCTGCCCGCCTACCGGGGCGACATGGTCAACGGCTTCGACTTCACCCCCGAGGCCCGCATCCCTGACCCGTGGCGGCTGCTGCGCGCCTACCACTCCTCCGCGGTGACGCTCAACCTGGTCCGCGCCTTCACCAAGGGCGGTTACGCCGACCTGCGCCAGGTGCACGCCTGGAACCAGGACTTCGTGATCGAGTCCCCGGCCGGCAAGCGCTACGAGCAGCTCGCCCGTGAGATCGACCAGGCGCTCGCCTTCATGCGCGCCTGCGGGGCCGAGCCCGAGGAGTTCCACACCGTGGAGTTCTACTCCTCGCACGAGGCGCTGATCCTCGACTACGACCGGGCGCTCACCCGGATCGACTCGCGGACCGGCCGGCCGTACGACGTCTCGGCGCACATGGTCTGGATCGGCGAGCGCACCCGCCAGCTCGACGGCGCCCACGTGGAGTTCTTCGCCGGCATCCGCAACCCGATCGGCGTCAAGCTCGGCCCGACGACCAGCGCCGAGGACGCCCTCGCGCTGATCCAGAAGCTCAACCCGGAGAACGAGCCCGGGCGGCTGACCTTCATCACCCGGATGGGCGCGGCCAGGATCCGCGATCACCTGCCCGAGCTGGTGGAGAAGGTCACCGCCAGCGGCGCCCAGGTGGCGTGGATCTGCGACCCCATGCACGGCAACACCTTCGAGGCGCCCAGCGGCCACAAGACCCGGCGCCTGGACGACGTCCTGAACGAGGTGGCGGGCTTCTTCGAGGTGCACCGCGCGCTCGGCACCCACCCGGGCGGCGTGCACATCGAGTTCACCGGCGACGACGTCACCGAGTGCGTGGGCGGCGGCGCCGAGATCGTCGAGGACGACCTGGCCCGCCGGTACGAGACGGCCTGCGACCCGCGGCTCAACCGCGGCCAGTCGCTGGACCTGGCCTTCCGGGTGGCCGAGCTCTACCGCTCGGTCTGACCACCGCCCGGCCGCCGCACGGGCCGGGCATCGCCCGGTCCGGGCACCACGCGGGCCGGGCCGCCGCTCGATCCGGCCGCCCCGGGCGAACGCGTCCGGGTCCGGACGCACGAAGGCCCCGCGCCATCCGGCCGCGGGGCTCTTTCGTCGGCGGGTCGGCCCTTCGGGTCAGCCCTTCTGGGCGCCGAGCTCGCCCGCGAGCTCGGCGCGGATCGCGTCCATGTCGAGAGCGCGCACCTGGCCGATGAGGTCCTCCAGGGCGGGCTCGGGCAGGGCGCCCGGCTGGGCGAAGACCACGATGCCGTCGCGGATGGCCATGATCGTCGGGATCGACGTGATCTCGAACCCCTGCGCGAGTGCCTGCTCGGCCTCGGTGTCGATCTTGCCGAACTTGATGTCGGTGTGCTTCGCCGAGGACTTCTCGAAGATCGGCCCGAAGGTGCGGCACGGTCCGCACCACGACGCCCAGAAGTCCAGCAGGACGATCCCCTCGTCGGCGATGTCGTTGAAGTTCTTCTCGGTTACCTCGATGGTGGCCACCGGTGGCTCCTCCTGTCGCTCACGTCTGTATGGCTGGCATAACCACCTACCCCCTCCGCGCATTCCATCCCGCCCCCGCCGCCCCGGGAGAGCCCCGGGACGTCCCGGTCGCCGTGGCCGGACGGGCCAGGGCCCGGGGATCGCCGGAACGGCCCGCCTCCCGGGCGGCCCGGAGCCGGTTCCCGCCGTGCCGCCGGTGCGCCGGGTGCCGGTTCCGACGGCGGGACCGCCGGGGGACGTCCCCCGGCGGTCCCGCACGGTCTCCCGTCAGCGTCCCGTGCTCCGGATCAGCGGCGGGCACCCGGCAGGGTGAGGCCGATGATCGCGGGGTCGTGGTCGGAGGAGCGGAACGCGTCCGGCCGGTACAGGCCCGGCGGGTTGAACTCGGTGTTGTAGTCGGTGATCCGGCTCTCGTCGGCGTTGATGTGCCAGATCGTCGCGCTGGTCACCCGCCTGAGCAGGTCCCTGCCGACCAGGGCGTGGTCCAGCTCGCCGACGAGGCCGTCGAAGAGGTAGCTGTAGCGCAGCGGGGCCGGGACGAACCTCTTGGTCACGCTGGTCAGGCCGGCCCGCTCCAGGGTGTCGATCGGGTCCTCCTCGCCGTAGGCGTTGAGGTCGCCGAGCACCATCGGGTTGGTCAGCTTCAGGGTGTCGATCAGGCCCAGCGTCGCCTGCGCCTGGCGGACGCGCTCGCCGTTGTAGCAGCTCTGCCCGTCGCCCTGGTCGGCGTCGGGGCCGACGGCCTGCTCGTCACAGCCCTTGGACTTGAAGTGGTTGACCAGCACGGTGAAGGACTCGCCGCCCTGGGCCCTGCGGAAGGTCTGGATCAGCGGGGGCCGCCGGAAGACCGGGTCGGTGGAGGAGCGCGCGGCTCCCACCGGCTGGACCCTGCCCGGCTTGTAGATCATCGCCACGTGGATCAGGTCGGTGCCCGGGTGGGGGTGGGCGAGCGCGGCGTAGGTGCCCGCGCCGACCTCGGCGTTGAGCGCGTCGACCAGGGCCTGCACCGCGGTCTGGCCGTTGTTCTGGACCTCCATGAGGCCGACGACGTCGGCGTTCATGCCCTTGAGCGCGGCGACCAGCTTGGCGAGCTGGCGCTGCTGCTCGGCGGCGTTGCTCGCGCCGCGCGAGCCGAGGGTGGTGAACCAGTTGAGCGTGTTGAAGCTGGCCACCTTGACGTTGCCGATCACCGGGAACGGGGCGGGCAGGCGCGGGTTGAGCCGGAGGAAGTTGATCTTCTTGGTCGGCTGGAGGCGGTACTTGCCGAAGCCGTACCCCATGACGCCGGTGACGCCGAACGCTGTGTCGCCCAGGCGGACGGTGCGCGGGTCGGTGTAGGGGATGACCGGCGGGTTCTCCACGCCGGAGCCGTCGTCCACGAGCAGGGTGCGCCGCGCGTTCCTGCCGGCGTCCACGCCCGGCCGGTCGGTCGGCTGGAACACCCGTCCCTCGGAGGCGACGGTGATCTCGCCGTAGCGGCCCAGGTTGTAGTGGTCGCTGAGGCTGAGCGGCTCGGGGAAGGTGACGAGCATGTTCTCGACGCGCTCGAAGGTCGCCCCCTCGGCGCGGGGCAGGCTCTGCCTGGCGGGCTTGACGGTGCCGGTGCCGCAGACGTCCACCGCGGTGACCGGTGAGAGCTCGGTCCAGCCGTTGAACTCCACGGCCCGGCCGGTGACCAGGACCCGGTCGCCGACCTTGACGTCCTTGAAGGAGTCGCGGGCGAAGGCGAACAGGGCCTCGGAGGTGGCCGGGTCGGCGTCCGGCGTCGGGTCCTGCAGGAAGAAGCCGCTGAGCCGGGTGCTCTCCTGGAAGTCGGCGGTCACGACGCCCTCGACGCGGACCGTCTGGCCGGCCAGCGGGCTCGCGTCACCGCTCCCCTGCACCTGGGCGATCTGGTGGGTGGCCGGGGTCCCGCACGGCTCCCCGGTCGGTGTGGGGGTCGGCGTGGGGGTCGGCGTGGGCTCGACCGTGGGGGTGGGCGTCGGCGTGGGGTCGACGGCGCCGCAGGGGGCGGCGGCGACGGCCCGGTTGCGCGGCGCGGGGGCCGCGGCCTCCACGTCGGCGCCGTTGTCGTCGGTGTCGGCGCAGCCGTGGTCCCTGCGCAGTCCCGCCAGGGTGGCCGAGAGCGCCGGGGCGGGGGTGCCCTCGGAGTAGGTGGCGGTGCCGTAGCCCACCAGGTCGGCGACGAGTGCCGTCTGCTCGGGCGCGCACGGGGTCGAACCGCCGTTGCACGCCAGGCCCTCGGCGGAGCGGACCAGGGCGGTCTTGCCCGACGACCCGCTCAGGTTGATCGTCCCGGTGTCGTCCGGCGCGGGCAGCGGGGAGCCGTTGGCGCCGCCGGCGAGCCGGACCAGGTGGTACCGGCCGGGGTCGAGGGTGCCCGCCAGGGGGACGACCGGGTTGGCGCCGAAGTTCCCGGTGCCGGTGGCGCTGGCGTACTGGACGGACCAGCCGTCCAGCGAGACCGGCGCGGCGCCGCGGTTGAACAGTTCGACGTAGTCGTTGGCGAACGGCGCTCCGGCGTTGCCGCCACCGCCGTAGACCTGGCTGATGACGACGGTGCCCGGCTCCGCGAGGGCCGGGGCCGAGGTGAGGGCCGCGACGCCGGTGGCGGCGAGACCGGCGGCCGCGAGGGCGGCGAACGCCCGGGATAAAGCACGCATGACCCGGAGCGTAGATGCCGGTGGATCGAACGACACTGACTTGCACCTTGATAGGAGGTGAAATCATGGAATATTGACACTTCATGTCTATCCGGGTCCGCCAGATATGGCTTTCCTTGACCTGGAAATCACTTCCACCGGCGTCCGCGGGTATGACACCTCCATGAGAGCCCTGGACGTGGGGTGGGTCACCTGCGCCGCCTCCCCCGAGTGCGCCGGCTCGGCACGGCGGCCCTACGGGCGGTGCCTGGCCCACCTGGAGGCCGCCGAGCTCGACGAGGTCGTGAACGGCCTCTCCCCCGGTTCCCCGATCGACCTGCGGGCCACCGTCGTCGGCGCGCGCCTGCTGGAACGCGTCGTCGCCGCGACCGAGGGCCGGCCGGGACGCGCCCGGTTCGACTGGGCCGTCTTCCCCGACGGCGCGCGCTTCGGCGATCTCGTTTTCGGCGGGGACGCCTCGTTCGACCACGCCCTCTTCCGGCACCTCGCCTCGTTCTTCGGCGCCCGGTTCGCCGGCAACGTCTCCTTCCGGGAGACGCGGTTCGCCAGGGAGCTGTCCCTGCACGGTGCCGCCTTCGACGGGCACGCGGCCCTCGACCGGATGCGCGTCGGCGGGGACGCGCTGTTCGGCGGGGCCGTCTTCGGCCGGGACGCGTCCCTCGAGAACGCCGACTTCCAGGGGTTCGTCACCTTCGACGGTGCCGCCTTCACGGGGGACGCGAGCCTGCGGGGCTGCCGGTTCCGCCGTACGGTCTCCCTGCGCGGCACGCGCTTCGGCGGCCTGGCCGGGTTCGGCGGGGCGCGCTTCTCCGCGGGCGGTCACCTGGCGCCGGCCTCCGTCGGCCGCCGTCTGAGCCTCGCCGGGGCGTGGGCGGGCAGGGACCTCGCCGTGACCGCGGGCGGATGCCCGGTGGACCTGAGGGGCCTGGAGGTGTGCGGGCGGCTGACCGTACGGCTCGACGACGCCGGGGCGGACCTGGAGGGGGCGGTCCTGCGCGGCCCGGCCACGGTCAGGGGCCGGGCGGGCGCCCGGCTGACCTCGTTGTGCGAGCTGGACGCCGGGAACCTGGAACTGGCCGACCTGGACCTGAGCGACTGCGTCCTGGCCGGGCTCCACCATCCCGAGGGGCTCCGGCTGAGCGGCTGCGCGCTCCCCTCCGACCGGCACGACCGGACGCGAGGATTCAGGGTCTTCTCAGGGTGGTCCCGGATGCGGGCCCTGCGGGCCGGGGCCAGGATGGTGCGGGCGGGGAACCGGGACGGGGATCGTGCGTCCCGGACGCGGAACGGGCGGGTGGAGAGCACATGGCGGGCACCGGGGTCATCGACGACTACGTGACCGGGCTGGACCGCGCCCTGCGGGGCCCCAGGAGCCTGAGGCTCGACATGGTCGCCGAGGCCCGCGACGGCCTGCTCGACACCGCCGAGGCGATGCAGGACGCCGGCCTGGGGCGTGAGGAGGCCGAGCGCGCCGCGGTCGAGGAGTTCGGGCCGATCCGCGAGATCGCGCCGGGGTACCAGGACCGGCTCGGCGTCGCGTCGGCCCGCAGGCTGGCCGCCACGCTGTTCGTCGGCGTTCCGCTCACCACGCTCATGTGGAGCATGATCTGGCGGGTCTTCCCCACCGCCGGGACGGTGTACGAGAGCACGCCCGGCTGGTTCGTCCCGGTCGCCCGCGGCCTGGACATGCTGCAACTGTTCATCGGCCTCATCGGCGGCGTCGCGCTGCTCGTCCTCGGCCGGGGCCTGCGCAGGGTCAGGAGGCCCCGCCTGTTCATCCGGTCCCTGGCCCTGTTCGTCTGGGGCACGTTCCCGGTGGTAGCCGTGCTGTCCGGGGCCCTGGTGGTGGGTTCGGGGCGCTCGTTCGGCTTCGGCGACTACCCGCCGGGGATGGCCGCGTCGCTGGTGAGCTACGCGGCCTGGACCGTGCAGCTCTACATCGCCGCACGCTGCCTGAACGCCACCCGCCGCACCTCCGCCGTCGCCTGAATCCCTCCCGGGGGAGAAGCCGGCGGTATCTGCCGCTCGTCTGCCCTCCGCCCTCCTCGGCATCCTCCTGATCCATGGTCGGCGTTTCGTCCATGACGGCGAGGGTTTCGACGGAACGGCTTGTGGGGTCGTACGTCGGCGACAGACCGTGATCCCTCTCTATCCTGGCGCCTCATGAGCATTCTGATCGTGGGTGGCAGCGGTCACCTGGGCAGGCGGCTGGTCCGGCTCGCTCGCGCCGGCGGGCAGACCGTCACGGCCACCTACGCCACCCGGCGACCTCCGGACGGTGACGGAGTCCGCTGGCTGCCGGTCGACCTGCGACCGCGCTGGACGTCCGTCTGGACGGCACCCGCACGCAGAAGCGGTTGAACACGCGGCTGCGCGGGGCCCGCGAGTTCCTGCGGCCCGGCCGGTGACGACCGATCCCCCGGGGGACCGAGCCCACTGAAAAGGCCTCGGAGGCGACAGCGCCCTCGTCGCCCTCGCCGCCCTCGCCGTCCGGTGGTATGCCGGTGCGGGCGAGGCGGCCGGGGTCAGCCGGTGTTCCCGGCGGGTCCCGGCGTCATGACCGTGCTGCCCGGTGGTGGCAGGGCGGCGAGGTGGTCCTGGAACTCGGCGTGGCGGAACTGGTAGACGGGACCGACGGTGCGGAGCAGGCCGAGGCGGTGGGCGTCGTCGAGGAACGCCATCAGCCGGCGGGGGACGCGCTCCCTCCTGGCCAGCCGCAGGACGGTGACCGTGCAGGCGATCCAGGCATGATGATCGCCTTCCAGGAGCCCCGCCACGAACCCGCCCACGATCACGACCGCGAGCGCGTTCGTCATCCCGAACGCGAACGAGAGCGTGAGCCCGACCGCCAGGCCGCCCACGAGCCCGAACGACAGGACGCGCAGCAGCGTCAGGGTCCTGTCCGCCTTCCAGATCGTCAGCGGTGTGGTCGCGGCCGTGAAGGACGCGGGCCGTTCCGCCCATTTGATCGACTCGCCCACGAACGAGACCGTGAGCCCGACCACCAGCGCGCTCGCGAGCGCGTTCTTCAGCCCGAGCACGCCCCCGAGGACGCCCCAGAGCACGAGCGCGCCCGCGAGCCCGCCGACGAGCCCGTTCCGCAGGTGCCTGACGAGGGCGCTTCCCCGTCCCGACGGGCGGAGATCGGCGTACCCGGGTGTCTCGGTGAACCAGGCGCCCGCCCTTCCGGCCGCGAGCCCGATGACGAGGCCGCCCGCGAGGCCGCTCGCGGGCCCGACCGCGAACCCGAGGGCGAGTCCGGCCGCGAGCCCGGCCGCGAGCCTGATGAGCCGGGTCACGCGGCGCTGCTCGGCCGGGGAGAGGGCGTACCGGGCCAGGTGCCACCACGGCAGGTCGTAGGTGTCGTTCCGGCGCAGGAGGCGGGCGAGGTAGGTCAGGTGGTCGCGGACGTGGTCGGGGTGACGGCGGGTGCGGGGCCGGAAGGGGGTGGCGAGGGCGCGATCGAGGTGGGGGACGTCGACGACGGCGGGGATGAGGTGGTCGAACAGGTGGGCCCGCAGCGTCGTCTCCCGCAGGGCCGGGAAACCCGTCAGTGGGGCGGGGTCGGCGGCGGGGAGGACATAGACGGCGCGGATCAGCCACAGGCCCAGCGCGGTCTCGACCAGCCGGCTCAGACCGGGGAGGGAGCGGTCCTCCAGGGCGGCCCAGACGGGGGTCCAGTCGTGACGGGGTTCCCGCGGCAGGCTTTCCCGCAGGTAGTCCCCGGCAGCGGTCGCGGTGATCGGCGCCGGGGCGATGACGGCCGCGGCGTTCAGCGCGGCGCCGGCCTGTGCCACCGCCTGGCCGTACTCGGCGACGCGGCTGGTGACGACGAGCCGGTCGTCCTCACCCAGCCACCGGTTCAACGCCGTGATCACCGCGACGCGGGCCGGCGGGGGGATCTCGTCCAGGCCGTCCAGGATGGGCAGGATGTGGCCGCGATCGAGCAGGACCCTGACGGTGCTCGTCCCGGACATCGGGGTGGCCAGCTCCGGGTAGTCCAGGAGCAGGCGGACGGCGAGCCAGTCGTGCAACCGCGGATGGGCGGTGGTGTCCCAGCCGTTGACCGGCACCAGCACCGGCACCGGATCGGCCTCGTCACGCCCCGTGCGTACCAGGTGCAGCAGCAACTGGACGGCCAGCGTGGTCTTGCCGGTCCCCGGGGCGCCGGTGACGACCAGCCTCCGGCGCCGCAGCCTCTCCTCCAGGAACCGGGCCAGCTCGGGGATCTTGCGACTGGAGCCTTCGAACGCCCCCAGGTCCTCACCGACCAGATGCGGGTGGTCCGTCAGGCCCGCGTCGTCGACCAGGTGCCAGAGGACCGGGATCGGTCCGGGATCCTCCAGGAGGCGGTGGCCCACCTCGGTGACCCATTGCCGGCGCACCCGATGGACCAGTTTTTCCTTGGCCGCGGTGACGGCCTCCTCGAGGCTCGCCGGCGGGCGGTTCGCGAGGATCCCGTAGAGCGCCAGGGCCAGGCCGGCCAGGCCGAAGAACGCGCCGATCACGCTCGCCGACTGGTCGGCCACCTCCAGGTCGTCCCGGGTGAACAGGTAGAGGGCCAGTCCGGTCGCCGCGACGGCGAAGACGATGGCCAACCGTTTCTGAAGGCGTCCCGACATGCGTTCATCGTGACGTCACGACGCGTTCGCGGAGGGTGATCGGACGCAACGGTGATCCGAACGTTGCAATGCCCGGCGCCCCGGGTCCGTGACGGGCGTGAGCGAGGACTCCGGGACGCAGGCGGACTCGCCGGACTTGACGGTCTTGACGGTCTTGACCGATCGAATGTCAGCGCGGACACTGATGGGACGCCGCCCGGCCCGCCGTCTGCCGGCGGTCGCGGACGGCGTGCTCCGCGCGTCGGCGTTCTCCGAACCCTCGCACGGCGGCTCCCCGCCGATGAATGTTAACGCAAACATTTCCGTGCTCGGAAAGGGCCCCCATGACGGTCGGCAGATGGACGGCCGGAACGGCCGCGCTCGTGCTCGCGGGTTCCGGCCTGGTGACGACGGCCGCTCCGGCGTACGCCGCGACGCTGCCGACCGGCGCCCGGTCGCTGGAGGCGGTCAACTACGCCGGCCACTACGTCCGGCACACCGGCGCGCTCGGCCGCCTCGACCCGGTGACCTCCGCCAGCCCGGCCCAGACCAGGCTGGAGGCCACGTTCACCGTGGTCAACGGCCTGGCCTCGCCGTCCTGCTACTCCTTCCAGACCAGGGACGGCCTGTTCCTTCGGCACTACGACTGGCGGCTGCGCGTCGACGCCAACACCGGCGACGCGACCTTCCGCGCCGACGCCACGTTCTGCGCCGTGGACGGGTCGGTCGCCGGCTCGACGTCCCTGGTCTCCTACAACTATCCGAGCCGGCGGATCAGGCACCGCGACTTCGGACTCTGGCTGGACGCCTACCAGGACACCGCGGCCTTCCGCGCGGACAGCTCGTTCAGGGTCGCCGCGCCGCTGGCGCCCAGGACGAACCGCAACCCGGTGATCCCCGGACTGTTCGCCGACCCGCACGTCACCGTCGCGAACGGCCGCTACCACCTCTACGCGACGACCGACGGCTACGCGGGCTGGGGTGGCACGTACTACAAGGCGTTCTCCTCGGCCGACCTGGTGAACTGGACCGACCACGGCGTCGTCCTGGACCACGGCCCGGACGTGTCGTGGGCCGACGACTCGGCCTGGGCACCCGCGGTCGCGGCCGCGAACGGCCGTTACTACCTGTACTTCAGCGGCGGCGCGGCCTCCGGGAACACCGCCAAGCACCTCGGGGTCGCGGTCTCCGACTCGCCCACGGGTCCGTTCCGGGACGCGCTCGGCCGCCCGCTGATCGCCGCCGGCCGCTACTCCGGCCAGGCGATCGACCCGATGGTCTTCACCGACGACGACGGCCGCTCCTACCTGTACTGGGGGCAGGGCGCCGCCCGCGTCGTGCCGCTGAACGCCGACATGACCTCCTTCGATCCCGCGCAGGTGCGCGTGATCACCCCGTCGGGCTACAACGAGGCGCCGTTCGTGTTCAAGCGCGACGGGACCTACTACCTCATGTGGTCGGAGAACGACACCCGCAGCGAGGACTACCGGGTGGCGTACGCCACGGGGACGAGCCCGCTGGGGCCCTGGACCAGGCGTGGCGTCGTGCTGCAGAAGCGGCCGGAGGCCGGGATCAAGGGAACCGGGCACCACTCGGTCGTGCGGGCGCCCGGCACCGACACGTGGTACGTCGTCTACCACCGGTTCGCCGTGCCGGCGGGGAACGGTACCAACCGGGAGGTGGCCGTCGACCGGATGGAGTTCGACGCGAACGGCGCCATCCGCCCGGTCGTGCCCACCCTCTGAGCCCTCCCCCACGCCGAGCCGGCGGACCCGCGCGGGGACGGACACCGCCGGATCCGCCGGGAGACCCGCGGGGGTCTCGATCCGGTGGGCCCGCCCCCGGGTGGGCCCACCGGGCGTGGCTCACTTGGAGGTGTAGAGGACCTTCCAGGTGCCCTCGTACAGGCAGTTC
>NZ_JBFABE010000084.1:0-31455 GCF_040640155.1 Streptosporangium sp. NPDC023615 | reverse complement strand
GAGTCTCGGGTTCACCCGGCAGTCGGTGTGCAGATAGCGCGCGGAACCGTCGTCTCCGCCTTCCCGGGGGTCTCGAAGCGGGCCAGCCAGGTGGTGAGGAGCGTCTCCAGGTGCGCGGCCTCCTCGGGGAGCAGGTCGTCGAGGAGGCGTCGCTCGTTGCGCATGTGGTCGGCGAACGCCCGGTCGATCAGGTCCCTGCCCGCGGAGGTGAGCGCGACCACGCGTCCCCGGCCGTCGCGCTCGCTCGGGCGGCGGGTGACGAGCCCGTCGCGTTCGAGCCGGTCGACGCGCTTGGTCATCGCGCCGGTGGTGACCATGGTGAAGGCGGCGAGCTCCCCGGGCGCGCGCTCGAAGGGCGGACCCCCGCGGCGCAGGGTGGCCAGGACGTCGAACTCCCCCTCGGCGAGCCCGTACCTCCGGTAGACGACGCAGAGCTGCTCGGTGAGGTGGCCGGCGAGGCGGTGAAGGCGCCCGATCACCCCCTGCGGGCTCACGTCCAGATCCGGGCGCTCGCGGGCCCACTCCCTCTGGATGCGGGCCACGTGATCCAGGGATTCGCTCATGGCACGAGTATAGCTTCCATGGAAGCTATAATGTCTTCCATGGAAGTTAAATTCCGCCGGGTACTGGTGACCGCGACGGCGCCGATCGCCTGGGGGACGACCTACTTCGTCACCCACCGGTTCCTCCCGCCCGACACCCCCCTGTACGGGGCCGCCGTCCGGGCCCTGCCCGCGGGGCTCCTGCTCCTCCTGCTGGGCAGGAGACTGCCGCACGGCGCGTGGTGGTGGAGGTCGGCGGTCCTCGGGACGCTCAACATGAGCGCGTTCTTCGCGCTGATCTACGTGGCCGCCCAGCTGCTCCCGACGAGCCTCGCGTCGACGATCATGGCGACCTCGCCCGTCGTGATGATGCTCCTGGCCTGGTCGATGCTCTCGGAACGCCCTCGGATCCCGCACCTGGCCGGGGCGGGCGTCGGCGTCGCGGGGGTGTGTCTCATGCTGTTCACCGGCGTGACCGCCGTCGACCCCCTCGGCGTGCTCGCGTCCGTCGCGGCCATGCTGATGTCGTCGATCGGCTACGTCCTGGCCAAGCGGTGGAACAGCGCGGACGCCGAGGGCGTGGACCTGCTGTCGTCGACCTCGTGGCAGCTCGTCGCCGGAGGGTTCGTCCTGCTGCCCTTCGCCGTCGTCCTGGAGGGTCCGCCGCCCGCCCTGGACGGGCCGGCGGTCCTCGGGTTCGGCTACGTCACCGTTGTCGCGACGGCTCTGGCCTTCGTGGCCTGGTTCGCGGGCCTGCGGCACCTGCCGACGGGGACCGTGGGACTCGTGGGGCTGCTGAACCCGGTGACCGGGGTGCTGCTCGGCACGCTGGCCGCCCAGGAGGCGCTCAGCGCCCGGCAGCTCTGCGGCCTGGCGCTGACCCTCCTCGGGGTCCTCCTCGGGCAACCCTCCACGGCCCGGCTCGTCCCGCTCCGGCTCCGCCGGGCCCTGGCGGAGCCGGGAGAGGGTCAGCCGGCCGGCGGGGCGGAACCGGCCGCCTCGCGGACGCGGCGGGCGTAGGACTCGGCCTCGGCGAGGTCGTCGTACTTCGTACGGGGCCAGAAGAAGCCGCGCAGGCCGTCCTTGCGGTTGCGGGGGACGACGTGGACGTGCAGGTGCGGGACGCTCTGGCTGATCCGGTTGTTCATCGCGACGAACGTGCCGCCCGCCTCCAGCCCCCGCTCCACGGCGGAGGCGACGGCGCGGACGCGCTCGAAGAACGGGCCGACCAGCGGCACCGGCAGGTCCGTCAGCGTCTCGACGTGGGTCCTCGGGACCACCAGCACGTGGCCCTTGAAGACCGGGCGCGTGTCCAGGAAGGCCACGGTCACGTCGTCGGACAGGACGACGGTGGCCGGACGCTCCCCGGCCACGACGGCGCAGAACAGACACTCCCCATCCGGCATCACGCCAGGATAGGGCAGGGCCGCCTCACCAGCCGACCTTGGCGCTGCCGGAGATGAGCGACCTGGCGATGACCATGCGCTGGATGTCGTTGGTGCCCTCGCCGATGGCCATCAGGGGCGCGTCGCGGTAGAGCCGTTCCAGCACGAACTCCTGCGAGTAGCCGTAGCCGCCGTGGATCCGCATCGCCTCCATGGTGGCGCGCAGCGCGACCTCGGAGGCGAAGTACTTGGCCATGGCGGCCTCGGAGTTCACCGCGCCGCTCTCGGAGCGGACCGCCGCCCAGTAGGTCAGCAGCCGGGCCGCCTGGATGTCGGTGGCCATGTCGGCGAGCTTGAGCTGGACGGCCTGGAAGTCGGCGATCGGCTGCCCGAAGGCGTGACGCTCGCGCGAGTAGGTCAGCGCGGCGTCGTAGGCGCACTGGGACAGGCCGACCGCGCGGGCCGCGATGTTGACCCGGCCGAGCTCCAGCGCGGACAGCGCCTGCTGCATGCCCCGCCCCTCGGTCCCGCCGAGCAGCGCCGACACCGGGACGCGCACGTCCTCCAGCACGATCTCGCACGTCTCGGTGCCCTTGTAGCCGAGCTTGGGCAGGTCGCGGCTGACGGTGTAGCCGGGGGTGCCGGCCTCGACGAGGATCAGCGACATCCCCCGGTGGGCCGGGTCGGTCAGCGAGGTCTTGACCAGCACCGGCATCGGGTCGGCGTGCCGGGCGTTGGTGATCCACGTCTTGGTGCCGTTGATCACGTAGTGGTCGCCGTCGCGGACGGCGCGGGTCCCGATGCCCTGCAGGTCGGTGCCGGCCGACGGCTCGGTCAGCGCGATGCCGGTACGCCGGGCGCCGGTGGCCAGGTCGGGCAGGTAGGCGTCCTTCTGCTCACCGGTGCCGTACTTGGCGATCATCCAGGAGGCCAGGGAGTGGGAGCCGAGGACCCCGGCCACGCCCATCCAGCCGCGCGCGATCTCCTCGAAGACCAGGGCGAACGACACCCGGTCCAGCGCCAGCCCGCCGTACTCCTCCGGGATCGTGATCCCGAACAGTCCCATCCGCCCGAAGCCCTCGACGATCTCCGTGGGGTAGCGGCCGGTCCGCTCCCACTCGGGGGCGACCGGCACGATCTCCTTGTCGACGAACTCCCGCAGGGTCCGGCGGAACAACTGCTGTTCCTCGTTGAGCTCGAAGTCCATCACGAGGTCCTTTCGGAGAGGGAGGAGACGCCCGGGGGGGTTCCAGCATCCCCCGAGGCCCTCGGAGGCCCCGAGGCTCCCCCGGGGGTTCCCGGGGGTCCGGGTCCCCCGGACCCTCCGGGCCTGGGCCCGTCGGGCCGCCGGAGACCGCCGGGGGCCCGAGGGGCGGCCCTGGGTCCTCAGGGGGTGAGCGGGCCGGTCCTGGCCTGCGGGAAGTAGTTCTTGTCGTGCGGGGCGTCGCGGCGGTAGACCATCACCGTACGACGCCAGGACATGACCTCGTCGCCGTCCTGGTTGAGCCCGCGGGTCCGGCAGGTGACGATCCCGGCGTACGGCCGCGACCCCGACTCCCGCTTCTCGACCACGATCGACTCGGCGTAGAGGGTGTCACCCAGGAACACCGGATGGGTGAGCCTGATCTCGTCCCAGCCGAGGTTCATCAGCGCGGTCTGGCTGACGTCGATCACCGACAGGCCCAGCACGATCGCCACGGTCAGCCCGGAGTTGACGATGATCCTCCCGACCGGGGCGCGCGCGGCGAAGTGGGCGTTGAAGTGGTTCTGGTTGGTGTTCATCGTCAGCAGGGTGAACCAGGTGTTGTCGGCCTCGCTGATCGTGCGGCCGAGCGGGTGCCGGTAGACGTCACCGACGACGAAGTCCTCGTAGTACCGGCCGAGGCCGGGTTCGTGCACGGTCACGGTCTCTCCCTGGACGGCGGCGCCCCGACGCTATTCGCCTGGCGTTTTACCGGTCAATACCCACCCGGTCACATCGACGCCGGCCCCGGGCGGACCCGGCGCCCCGGCTCCCCCGCTCCCGGCTCCTTCCCCCTTCCCGCCGCTCCCGCCCCTTCCGCTGTCACGCCCCGGCACGTACCGCGACCGCCGCGGCCGGGGTTCGCGGACTACGATTCACGCTGACGGCGTCGCGCCGGGACCGGCACGCGGGAACCGGCGCGCGGAGGGCCCCGTGGGCCGGATGGTGAGGAGAAGACCGGTGGAGCAGGTCGTTCCCTACGACGAGTGGCGCGTGAGCGCCTCCGACGCCTCCTTCAGCGAGTGGCTGCGCTCGCTGAGCGAGCCCGACTGGACCGCGGTGGTGAGCCACCCGTTCGCCGCCTCGATCACCCGGGGGGACGTCCCGGACGCCGCCATGCGGCACTACCTGCTCCAGGACCTCCAGTTCGTGGACTCCTTCACGGCCCTGCTCGGCGCGGCCGTGGCCAGCGCGGACACCTTCGAGTCGCGGGTGCCGTTCGGCCGCTTCCTGGGCCAGACCGCCACCTCCGAGGAGCTGACGTACTTCGACCGGGCCCTGGAGGCGCTCGGCGTCACCCCCGCCGACCTGGCCTCCCCCCGGCTGGAGCCGGTGACGGAGGACTTCAGGGCCCTGATGGACGAGGCCAGGCGCGGACTGGACTACCCGGTCATCCTGGCGCTGCTCTGCGTGGCCGAGTGGTCCTACCTGGGGTGGGCGAGCCGGGCCGTCGAGCCGCTCCCGAAGAACTTCGTGCACCGTGAGTGGATCGACCTGCACGAGGGGCCGGAGTTCCGCGCCTGGGTGCAGTTCCTCCGCGGCGAGCTGGACCGGCTGGGGCCCGGCCTCGACGAGGCCGGGCGGCTGCGCGTGCTCGACGTCTTCCGCCGTGCCGTACGGCTGGAGCGGCGCTTCTTCGACATGGCCACCGGTTCCTGAGCGGCTCGCCCCGGGCCGGGCGAGGCGTCAGGTCGGGTCCGGTCCGGGGGCGGGTTCCCGGGCCGGCGGCGCGGAGCGGTAGACGCCCTCGGCGTCCACCTGGGCCGCGTGGAGGTCCTCGTCGGGGGCGTACAGGCGGATCTGCACGCCGTCGGGGTCGGTGAAGCCGAGCGCGTGGCCGGCCGAGGCCCGGAAGATCGGACCGTGCGGGACGCCCTGGGCGTCGAGGCGGGCCACCCAGGCGTCCAGGCCGTCGCGGGTGACCTGGAGGGCGAAGGGGTCGGCGTCGCGCAGGGCCCTGGCCAGCGCCTGGTTCTCGCGCAGCGCGATCTGGAAGTCCGCGCCGGGGACGGTGAAGCTCATGCCCCGGATCACGCCGTCGTCGTCCTCGAAGCTGATGTGGTGCTCCAGGCCGAGCACGCGTTCGTACCAGGATCGGCTCCGCTCCAGGTCGCTCACCCACAGCTTGAGATGGTGCACACCGGTCAGTACGGCGTTCAACTCGTCTCCTCAGGAGTCCGGCGTCATGGCGACGGTCGTGGTGAAACGGTGGTTGCAGAACTTCTCGCGCGCCTGCGCGCGGGTGCGGCGCCGCTCGGACTGCCCGCGGTCGAGTCCCTCGAAGCTGTCGAAGCCGAGCCTGGCGGTGGCCGGGCCACCGGACGCGAGCCGGGCCGTGAACACGACGCGTCCCCGGTGCGGCAGGTGGCTCCCGGCGGCGCACCAGACGCCGTCGGCGTGCTCACGGCACGTCAGCAGGGCGAGCCTCCTGCCGCTGACGTCCAGGAGCGTCGCCGTGGCCGGGCCCCGCGCGCCGCGGGGGAAGCGGCCGCCCACCCAGAAGTCGCCCCAGTAGGGGGCGAAGGAGGGGGTCAGGGCCATGGTGTAGTCGAGCGTGTAGGAGATCCGGCCGCTCCCGGGGGCGTGGGGGACGGCCTTGGCCGCCACCTCGATGTCGATCAGCGGCCCTCCCCGGCACTTCCTGGCCTCCGTGACGCAGCTCGCCTGGGCCTGGGGCGGCGTCAGGGCGGCCGCGACGAGGACGAGGCCGACGGCGATCCCGAGTGCACGGCGCATGAGACCTCCGATGTGTCCTGCCCCCGGGAACGTGTCCTGCTCCCGAGAACGCTACATGCGGCCGGACGGCCGCGCGGGCGGGACCGGGACATCCACCTCTCCTCCGCGGCGGCCCGGGAACCCGGGCGGGCGGAGAGGAGGGGGTCCGCCCGCCCACCCGGAAACGGTCAGATTACCCCGGCAGGCATGGACTTACCGTACGCGGATCTTACTCTCCGGCATATCTATGTACATCCAGCGATTCTCTTTGTCTCGGATGAGCCGAAGTCACTGTCCGGGTCCGAAACCGGTGCCCGGTTCGGGACCCGGTTCTGGACCCGGTTCTGGGCCCGGGTCAGCGCTCACCCGGACCGGGGACCGGCCCCTCGTCCTCGGCCTCGTCCCTGGGCTCGACGTACGGCTCCTGCTCGGGCGGGTGGCCCGCCACGATCTGGCGTCCCCGCATGAGCTCGGCGTCGAACTCGGCCCCCAGCAGCAGGGCCATGTTGGACAGCCACAGCCAGACCAGGAAGACCACGACGGCGCCCAGCGTGCCGTAGGTCTTGTCGTAGGAGCCGAAGTTGGCGACGTAGAGCGCGAACCCGGCGGAGACCAGGACCCAGAGCAGCACCGCCAGCAGGCCGCCGGGGCTGATCCAGCGGAAACCCGGCTGGCGGACGTTGGGCGCGGCCCAGTAGAGCAGCATCACCAGCCCCGTGGCGATCAGCACCAGCACCGGCCACTTGGCGTAGTCCCAGACCGCCACCGCGGTCTCCCCCACGCCCAGCGCGTCCCCCGCCAGCTCGGCCAGCCTGCCGGTGAAGGTGACCGCCACCGCCCCGGCGGCCATCAGGACGACGAACACCAGCGTCAGCCCGACCCTGAGCGGGGTCAGCTTCCACAGCGGGCGTCCCTCGCGGATGTCGTAGATCGCGTTCCCGGCGCGCACGAAGGCGGCGATGTAGCCCGACGCCGACCACAGGGCGACCAGCAGGCCGACGATCGCCAGGACGCCCCTGGCGCCGCCGCTGCCGCGAAGCTGGGCGATCTGGTCGCTCACCAGCTTCGTGACGTCACCCGGGGCGAGGATCGCGACCTGCGCCAGGATGGTGGAGATCACGTCCTGGCCGACCAGGCCCAGCAGGGAGACCAGCACGATCAGGCCGGGGAAGATCGAGAGCACCCCGTAGTAGGTGAGGGCCGCGGCCCAGTCGGGCAGCCCGTCCTGCTGGAACTCCGAGACGGTGCGCTTGAGCACCCCCCACCAGGCCCGCCCGGGCAGCTCGGAGGGGGTCTGGGGGACGAGGGCGAGCCGCCCCCGCACGGTGTCGGGAGCGGCTCCGCCGGTGCTGCGGGACATCTACTTCCTCTTGCCCCGCCGCAGGACCTTGAAGAAGATCAGCGCCAGCGCGGCCAGCACGGCGGCGGTCGCGACGGGGCGCTTGCCGGCCTCGGTGGTGACCTTGCCCGCCGCGTCCTTGATGTCGACGGGGGTCACCTCCTTGACGCGGCCGACGACCTCGGGGGCCGCCTCCCGCACCCGCCCGACCATCTCCGGGGCGGCCGCCTTGACGCGCTCCACCATCTCGGTGGCGGTGGTCGCGGTCGCCGCGCCCGCCTTGCGCAGGTCCTCGACCTTCTGCCCGGCGGTCTCCTGGAGACGGCCCTTCACGTCGGTCTTGTGCACCAGTGCCTCCACGGTGTCGCCCAGTTCGCGGCGCGCTTCCTCGATGTCACGACGCACGCTCTCGGCGTCGCCGCCGTCGCTTCCGACGGTCTTCCCGATCTTCGTCTCCGTCGCGGCGGCGCCGGCGGCCCCGCTGCTCACCGTGCTCCCGGTGTTGGCGTACGGGGTGGTGTCCGCCGGGTCCGGGTCGGGGACCGCGGTGAGCGCGGTCCCCGGGGGCCGGGGCGTGCCGCCGTGCCCGGGCACCGGGGCGTCAGGGTCCTCGCCGGGCGTGGCGTCCGGCTGGTTCGGCGGGATGTTCAGCGACCCGCTCTCCTCCGGCGTCACGGGCTCGCCGACCTCTTTGCGGCGGGCGCCGGTGGTGCCCGCCTCGGCCTGGGGCCGCTCCCCGCCCGGGTCTGTCTCAGTCATCGGTGCGCCCTCTCCTTCACGGCGTCGATGTCGTCCTTGACGCTCTCGATGGTCCGTTCGGGAGTCGGAGGCACGGCCTCGGTGACCTGGCGCTTGCCGAAGAAGCCGAGCGCCCCGGCCACGGCCAGCAGCACCGCCCCCACGATCGCCGCCGCCGCCCAGGCGGGCAGGACCTGCGCGAGCAGCAGGACCACCGCGGCGACCAGGCAACCGCCTCCGAACAGGGCAACGACCCCGGCGCCGCCGAACAGTCCGACACCGATCCCGGCGTGCTTGCCCTTCTCGGTCAGCTCGATCTTGGCCAGCTTGAGCTCGTCCCGTACGAGACGTGTGACCTGCTCGGAAAGCTGCCGGATCAGCTCCGCCGTCGGCAGCGAGTCCTTGGCGTTGGTCATGGTGTGCCTCCTCCCCCTACAGGAGAGGCGTCTACCCACTCCGGCCACGGCAAACATCGTTCCGCGGCCGTGACCGGGGGGTGCGGGGCCGGCGGCGCGGCACCCCGGGGAAGGGGGCGTCCGGAACCCCGTGGGGAAAGGGCCGCGGGAAGGCCGCGTGTCCCCGTCGGCGCCCTCGCCGATCGCGTGGCCGGACGACGCCGCGACTACGCCATGATCGTAGGGAGGCCCGCGTGTCCGAGGGACGGGAAGCCGAGGGCGCGCGTGAGGATGAGCCTCTTGGGATACTGCGTGGCACGGTGAGCGCGATCAGGAAGGCGGCACGCGACAGATGGCACAGATCGTCGGCGGCGGGAGCCCGGTCAACGACGCCGAGCGACGGGTCATCGCCCATCTGCGCGACCACGCCCCGCACGACTGGCTGCTGCTGCACAACATCGAGGTGCCCCGCGACGACGACACCTTCGAGGTGGACGTGATCGTCCTGACGGGTCACTCGCTCTGCGTGATCGACGTCAAGGGCACCCGGGGCCGGATCGAGGTCGCCGGGACGCGCTGGTTCCCGCAGCGGCGCCAGGCGTTCGGCTCGCCGGTGACCAAGCTGCGCGGCAACGGGCGCGCGCTCAAGGGCCTGCTCACCCAGGAACGCCGCGAGCTGGGCCGGGTCTACGTCGACAGCCTCGTGGTGCTCACCGGGGCCGACGCCGAGCTGGTCGACCCGGCGGGCCGTGACTCCCGGCACGTCACCGGCCTGGACGGGCTGATCGGCACGCTGGCCGACGTCTCCCGGGTCAGGCGCGGTCACACCACGGACACCGCCCCGTACGGCACCGCGATCATCGAGGCGCTCAACGGGAGCGTGCGGCGCTCCACGGCGCCGCCGCGGTTCGGCAGCTGGGAGGTCGAGGAGGAGCTGGGCGGCGACACCAGGGTCACCGAGTACCGGGCGATCAACGCGACGGTGCCCGGCAGCGAGACGGTCCTGCTGCGCGTCTACCGGGCCGACCCGCTGGCCGAGGAGGAGCCGAGGGCGGCCGAGCGGCGGCTGATCACCAACGCCTACCAGGCGCTCACCAGGATCCCGGCGCACCCGTGCGTGGTGCGCGCCCGCGACTTCTTCGCCGTCGACGACGAGAGCCGCTTCGTGCTGGTCCTCGACGACGTGCACGGCCGGGCGCTGCACCTGCACCTGTCCGGCTCCCCGGAGGGGCCGCCGGACACGCTCGGGGCCGAGGCCCGGCTGGACGTGGTGGAGGACGTGCTGCTCGCCCTGGCCCACGTGCACGCCAACAACGTGATCCACCGGGCGCTCAGCCCGGCGTGCGTGCTGGTGACCGAGGAGGGGCGGGCGATGCTCACCGGGTTCGACTACGCCAAGCCGGGCCCGCGGGCGCACACCGTGGCCAACGAGCTGCCCAACGTCCTCGACACCCACTACGCCGCCCCCGAGTGCCAGGCGATGCCGGAGCGGATGACGGCCGCCTCGGACGTGTACGCGGCCGGGGTGATCGCCTTCCAGGTGCTGACCGGCAGGCTCCCCGCGGCCGACCCGGACGCCGAACCCGGTTCCGGCGAGGCGCCGGTGGAGGTGATGGACCTGCTGCGGCGGATGCGCGACCACGCGCCGGGCAAGCGGCCCTGCGCCGCCGAGGCACTGGCCGACCTGCGCGGGGCACGGCGGTCCGGTCCGGTGCCCGCGGCTCCGGTGCCCGCCGTGACGGGGCAGCCGGTCCCCGGGCCCGCCTCCGTCCCAGGAGCCGTCCCCGATCCGGTCCCCGAGGACCGGGAGGACCGGGAGGACCGGGAGGACCGGGGAGACCCCGGGGGTCACGGCCCGCCTCCGGTCTCCGGCCGGGCCCCTGCCGCCGACCCGGTTCCCGTCCCCGCTGGCTCCGGCGTCCCGGACGCCCGAGGCGTCTCCGACGTTCCCGGAGCCCCGGGCGTCCCGGGCGCCCCCGCCTCCCCGCCGGAGCGGGAACCGCTGCTGGGCAGGATCAGGGCGAGGTTCCGGCGGATGACCGGCGGATGACGTGACCGCGGACCGCCGGGACGCGTCGAGGCTCCGCCCGGCCCTGGACGGGCCCGGCGGGGCGCCGGACGACGATCAGCGGTGGTGGGTGGAGCCGCCGCGGAAACGGCTGAGGAGCCCGCGGATCCTCTGCTGGTTGCGCGGGTCGCGGGCCATCGTCTTGGCCTTCTCCATGTTCCGCTGCCCCTGCGGGGTGCGCAGGTAATTCTTGACGCGAGCGATGATCGAAGCCATGGTGTCCCTCCCTCTCGTGAGACCGGTCCACTACCCGGGAACACCGCCTCCAATCAGCGGCGGCCCGCGGCGCCGTGCCGTCACACCGTTCCGGGGCCGCCCCGATGGGCCGCTCAGGAGTCGACGAACCCCTCCGGGACCATCACCCGCAGGCCGTTGGGGACGGTGCGGATCGTGATCGGCGTCATCAGGCGGACCTCGCCGTCGATGTCGGCCGCCATCGGCGGATCGGTCTCCAGGTGCATCTCGCGCCCCACCACGAAGGGGCCGCCCGCCAGGCTCCGCCAGCGGCCGCCGGCGCCGCGCAGCAGGGTCTCCACCACCAGGCGCAGCCGCTTGCCCGAGCCGAGCTGGTAGGCGACCAGGCGGCCGTTGTCGATGCTGATGTCCCTGGCGACCTGCCAGCCGCCGTGGAAGCGGCCGTTGGCGATGTTGAGCTGGTGGGTGAGCAGCTCGTGGCGGCGGCCGTCCACGGTCAGGAAGGCCCGGAAGGGCCGGTGGCCCGGCAGGACGGTCAGCGCGGTGAGCGGGTAGGCCACGCGGCCCAGCAGGCGCTTCACCGTGTTGCTCACCGTGCCGGCCACCTCCACCGAGACCCCGAAGCTGGCCAGGTTGGCGAACTCGCGGTCCCCGGCGACGCCCAGGTCGATGTCGGCGACCTTGCCGGTGCGCAGCACCCGGATCGCCCCGGGAAGGTCGAGCGGGACGCCCAGGCTGCGGACGAAGTTGTTGGTGGTGCCCAGGGGCAGCACGCCGAGGGCCACGTCGCGGTGGGCGACGTGCTTGACGGCGGCGCTGAGCGTGCCGTCCCCGCCGCCCACCACGAGCAGGTCGGGTCCGGCGGCCAGGGCCTCCTCCAGGGTGGCGCGCAGGCGTTTCGGGTCGACCACGGGGAAGAGCCGGATCGGGTCGAACCCGGCGGCCCGCAGCAGGCGGACCACCTCGGGGTAGCGGCGCCGGCCGCGGCGCGAGCGCGTGTTGACGACCACGCAGATCCTGCCCCGGGTCCTGATGGCCTCGGTGTGCTCGGCCTTGCTTCGAAGCTCTCCCACGCTGCCCCTATTCGATCGGGTCGTGCCCGTCAACATGGTAGGGCCCCGCCGTCGGCGACGGCGGGGCCCTCCTGGGGGGTGCTCAGGGGGTCAGGGGATCACTTCTTCGGCGGGGTCACCTGGACGATCGCGCCGAGGTTGCCGGGGAACGGGGTGAGGAGCTTGATCTTCACTCCCAGCGCCTTGCCCTCGTCACCGGGGTTGCCGGAGCCGAGCACGTGGCCGTTGCCCATGTCGGTGCCGTACAGCTCGGTGGCCGGGGTGCCGTTCTCGTTGACCACGCGGGTGCTGTAGATCTGGTCGCCCTTGGAGGGGACGACCACCGAGGCGTCGAAGTCGCGGTAGAACAGGCTGGTGCCGCGCGCCTCGAACCCGGGGTACCAGGTCTTGGCGTCGGTGAACTCCGGCACGCCGCGCAGCGCGCCCGTCTTGGTGCAGTACTCGCTGAACGGCTCCTCGGGCGCCTCGAAGCACTCGGTGAACGGGTACGTCTTGGCGAAGGAGAAGGCGGCGTTGGAGGTCTGCACGCGTCCCTGCATGTTCTTCAGGGTGGTGGGGTCCTTCTCGGCCGCGGTGCCGGTCCGCCGGAGCGGGTCGAAGTGGGAGTCGACGAGGATCAGGCTGCCCTTGGAGCCGATGCTGGGCGGCAGCTCCAGGTTGTTGGCCAGCGAGTTGTTGGTGTAGGTCGAGTCGCGGTACCAGACGAGCAGGCCGGGGGCGTTGTACTTGACCTTCTCCACCTTCCACGCGCCCTCACGCGAGTAGTTGGTGCTGTAGGTGTACTGCAGGCCCTTGTCGAACCCGTCGAGGTTGCGCCACTCGGCCAGGTAGAAGCGGGAGATCTCGCGCTTGCCGTCGTTGATCGTCCAGCCCTGGCCGTGGGTGTTGGTGAAGGTGCCGCCGGTCGCGGTCCAGCCGTTGGCGCCGCCCTCGACGTCGTCGCTCCACACGGTCTGGGTGCCGTTGGTGACCGAGAAGTCGTCGGCGTGCCAGCCGCGCGGGGAGAAGGCGGCGTCGGTGTCGTAGGTCAGGCGGAGCTTGACGGCCGTGCCGGCGAACGGGGTGAGGTCGACGTAGTCGTGCCGCCAGCCGTCGGTGGTGCCGGTGAGGCCGTACTTCTTGTTGCCGAAGGTGGCGAGGTTCTTGTTGGGGTCGGCGTAGTCGTCGTCGGTGGAGACCAGGGCACCGCCTTCGGTGTAGACCTTCTGCTGGGTCCAGGTGGCGCCGCCGTCGGTGGAGACCTCGATGAAGCCGAAGTCCCAGTCCTGCTCGATCTCGTAGTTGTTCCAGACCCAGAACTTCACGTCGGACCCGGCGGGCACCTGGACGTCGCGGGTGAGCTTGACGTCGGCCCACTCCTGGTCGAGGTTGGACCACCACGCCTTGGTGCCGCTGTGCGGCTCGACCATGCTCAGCGGGGCGCTGGCCAGGTTGATCCGGACGCCGTCCTCGGTGAGCTTGGGCGTGCGCGAGGCCTGGCCGATCGGGACCGGGCGTGCGCGGTCACCGGGGTTGAAGACCTCGGGGTCGGCCCAGCCCAGGATCCACTTGTCCCAGATGCCCATGTGGGTGGGCATCGACTGGAAGATCGGGCCGCTGTGCGAGCCGCTGGACATCAGGTCCCAGAAGTCCACGGCGGAGGACGCCTGGCCGCTGGTGTCGTAGAGGTCCGGCAGGCCCAGGTCGTGGCCGTACTCGTGGGCGAAGACGCCGACGCCGGAGTCCTCGGGCTGCACGATGTAGTTGGAGATCTTCACGTTCTTGCCGGGCACCTGGTAGCCGCCGGCCACCGCGCTGGAGTGGGCCCAGATCGCGTACGTGCCCTCGGCGCCGCCGTCGGAGGACTTGTCCTTGCCGGCGTGGACCAGGACCAGGTGGTCGACGACGCCGTCGGGCTCGGCGAGGTTGCCGTCACCGTCGGAGTCGGCCACGTCCTCGACGTCGTAGTCGGCCCAGGGGAAGCTCGGGTCGGTGGCGACCAGGGTGTTCACCGCGTCGATGGCGAGCTGGCCGGCGCCGCGCGGGTTGCTCGGGTGGCCGCTCATGTCCTGCACGGGCTGGCCGCAGGCGCGGGCGCCGTAGTAGGCCTCGGAGTGCGGCACCTTGATCCACGGGCTGGCCTGCCCGGTGACGGTGTAGGCGCCCTTGGACATCTCCTCGTACATGTTCTTCATGGTGTGACGGGAGATGTCGATGCCCTTTTTGCCGTCCCGGGGGTCGGTCAGGTCGGTGCGGACCCGCTGGGTGATGCCCTCCTTGGTGTAGAGCATCTTGTTGAAGTGCTCGGGGCTGAAGTCGGGCACCCAGAAGCTGTTGTTGTCCTTGTGCGCCAGCGTGGCCGGGTTGGGGATCTTGTTGTGCAGGGGGCCGTTGAGCAGCGTGCCCGGCGGCTCGGTGACGCACTCGGCCGGGTCCTCGCTGTTGACGTCCAGCGGGCGGGAGAAGCCGGAGAAGTCGTCGTTGGCCTTGTCGTTGAACTCGACCAGCAGGGTCAGGAGCTTGGCCGTCCTGACGGTCTTGGACTTCTTGAAGATGAAGTCGATGGGGTTGCGCCCGGTCCTGATCGCCTCGGCCTCCCGGGAGGCCAGCACGCGCGCGGCGGCGGGGTTGCCCTCGGAGTACTTGCGGTCGATCTGCCTGGCCTTGCCGCCCCTGCGCGCCTTGGCCGACGGCACGGCCGGGTCGTGGACCTCGGGCTCGTCCCTGGGCGGCGCGTAGTTGATGTAGTAGTCGGCCGCGGTCGGCTGGTACCGCGCGACCGAGTCGTCACTGTTGGCCGAGGCACCGCCCACGGCCAGTCCCGTGACGGCCAGGCCGACCACGGGAACGATCGCGAGAAGGCGCCTGCGAGCGCCTCCCCTGCTGACTCTGCCGGACAACGTCGTCCCCTCCCTGTGCCACGGGTTCGCCGGGCACGGACTTCTCCGGCGCGCGGAATGAAGCGCGCCGAACCGGGACGTTAGACGAGAAAGTAAAGAAAGAGTCAAGCGAATGCATGATGTTGTAAAACTGCAATAAAGCCCGCTTTCGTCCTAAATGGCGGACTTTCCGGTTGACCTGGCCGGGCGTGGCGGACGGGGGCGCGGGACGGTCCTCCGGGCGCGGGCCGTACAGTCCAAGCTGTGACCGCTATCTCCGAACTCGTCGCCGCGCTCACCCCGGAGAAGGTGCTGACCGACCCCGACGTGACCGACTCCTACGCCCGCGACCGGACCTTCCTCGAACCGGGCAGGCCGCTGGCCGTGGTATTGGCGCAGACCCGTGACGACGTGGTCGCCGTGATGGCCTGGGCCACCGCGCACCGCGTCCCGGTGGTGCCCCGGGGGGCCGGGACCGGCCTGGCCGGGGGGGCCACCGCCGTCGAGGGCTGCGTCGTGCTGGCGCTGCACCGGATGACGGCCGTCAGGGAGCTCTCCCCCGCCGACGAGATCGCCGTGGTGGAGCCGGGCGTCATCACCGCCGACCTGGACCGGGCCGCGCGTGAGCACGGGCTGATGTACGCCCCCGACCCGTCCTCGTACGAGATCTCCACCATCGGCGGCAACCTGGCCACCAACGCGGGCGGGCTGCGCTGCGTGAAGTACGGCGTGACCCGCGACTCGGTCCTGGGACTGGAGGTCGTGCTCGCGGACGGACGAGTGATCAACACCGGCAGGCGCACCGTCAAGGGCGTGACCGGGTACGACCTGACCGGCCTGTTCGTCGGCTCCGAGGGGACGCTGGGGGTGATCACGGCGGCCACGGTCCGGCTGCGCAGGGCGCCGTCGGTCCATCCGGCGACGATCGCGGCCGAGTTCGGCTCGCTCAGGGACGCCGCGGCCGCCGTCTCGGCGATCATCGCGGACGGCTGCCAGCCGTCCCTGATGGAGATGCTGGACCGCACCACGCTCAAGGCCATCGACGACTGGCGCAACATCGGCCTGGAGGAGTCGACGCGGGCGATGCTGATCGGCCAGTCGGACGCGGTGGACGGCCCCGCCGTCGCCGAGCGCATGGCCGGGCTCTGCACCGCGAACGGCGCCGCCTTCGTCGCGGTGTCGTCGTCCCCGCAGGAGGCCGAGGAGCTGATCGCGGTCCGGCGGATGGCCTATGAGGCCAAGGAGCGGCTGGGCACGTGCCTGGTGGAGGACGTGTGCGTGCCGCGCTCCGCGCTGCCCTACATGATCGAGAAGATCGAGGAGATCGCGGCCGCGCACGAGGTGCTGATCGCCACGGTCGCCCACGCCGGGGACGGGAACCTGCACCCGGTCTTCGTCTTCGACCGCTCCCTGACCGAGCCCCCGCCCGAGGTGTGGGCGGCGGCCGACGCGGTCTTCAGGGAGACCCTGCGGATGGGCGGCACGCTCACCGGCGAGCACGGCGTCGGGCTGCTGAAGCGGCGCTGGCTGGCGCTGGAGACCGGCCCGGTCACCGAGGAGATCCACCACGGGATCAAGGCGGTCTTCGACCCGCTCGGCATCCTCAACCCCGGCAAGGCCATCTGAGGCCACCTGAGGCCGTCTGAGGCCCGGCCCGCGTCACGGCGAGGCCGTCCGGGACCGGCCCCGCGTCACGGCCGGGCCGGTCGGGACCGGCCCTCGTCGGAGCAGGACCGGTCCCGTGCCCCCGATCCCCGGCGGGGTCGTCGGAGATCCGCACCGTCGCCCCCGCTGGTAGCGTTCTTCACCACGTATTCCGTTCGCGCTCCATTCGTGGGGTTTGTCAGGGGGCATCATGGCGGAGCCGCTCACCCCGGAGGACCCGCGTCACCTGGGCGCGTTCGAGGTGCTCGGCAGGCTCGGGACCGGCAGCCAGGGGACCGTCTACCTGGGCCGGGGGCCGCAGGGCGAGCAGGTCGCCGTCAAGTTGCTGCACCACGGGGCGGCCGGCGACCCCGAGGCCAGGGCCCGCTTCCTGCGCGAGGTCTCGGTCGCGCGCAGGGTGGCGCCGTTCTGCACCGCCCCGGTCCTGCACGCCGACCTGGCCGGCAGCCGTCCGTACATCGTGAGCGAGTACGTTCCCGGCCCCTCCCTGCGCCTTCTGGTCGAGCGGGAGGGCCCCCGGCGCGGCGCCTCCCTGGAACGGCTCGCCGTCAGCACCGCCACCGCGCTGGCCGCGATCCACCGCGCGGGCATCCTGCACCGCGACTTCAAGCCGGCCAACGTGCTGATGGGGCCGGAGGGCCCGGTGGTGATCGACTTCGGTATCGCCAGGGCGCTGGACTCCCCGGGGACGACCGCGACCGGGGTGACCATGGGGACCCCGTCCTACCTCGCGCCCGAGCAGCTCGGGACGGGCGAGGTGACGGCCGCGGCCGACGTGTTCGCCTGGGGTGTCACGATGGTCTTCGCCGCGACCGGCAGGCCCGCGTTCGGCCAGGACTCCATCGCCGTCGTGATCAACCGCATCCTCAACGCCGAGCCCGAGCTGGGTGCCCTGGAGGGGCCGCTGCGCGACCTGGTCGCGGCCTGCCTGTCCAAGGACCCGGCCCTGCGTCCCGACGCCGAGTACCTGGTCGGCCGCCTGACCGGCGCGGGCGAGACCCGGGGGGAGGAGCCCGGCGGCGGGGAACCCGCGCCGGAGCGGGTGGAGCGGCCGCGCCGGCCGATGGGCCTCCTGCTCGCCGGGGTGGCGGTGGTGGCCGCGCTCGGCACGGCCACCGGGACCGCGGTGCTCCTCCGGGCCGAGGAGACGACCACGGCACGGGGGGCGGTCCCCGCCGCGACACAGACCGGCACGGGCCGGGCGACCGCCCCACCCGGCCCGTCCGGGGCCGGGCAGGAACCCCCCGCCCCCGCCGAGGACGGAGCGGTCACCGTGGCCCCGCCCCGTCCGGCCCGGCACGCCGCGCAGCCGTCGCTGCGGCCCGACGCGGGCCGATGGGCGGACGTCGCGGGACGGGAGTCCGGCACCGCCCCCTCCCCCTCCGTCACCCCGGCCGGCACCGGGCCGTCCGCGGAACCGGCGGGCTCGGCACGGCCGAGCGGGACCCCCGGCGGCTCACCGGCCCCCGGCCCGTCGGGCGGACCGGCCACCACGCCCGCCCCGGGACCGACGGCGAGGCCCACCCCCGGGCCGACCGTCACCCCCACCACCCGGCCCACGGGCGGGCCGACGGTGAAACCCACCGCCGGACCGACCACCAGGCCCACGACCAGGCCCACGGCCAAACCGACGACCAAACCGACGACCAGGCCCACCGCCAAGCCGAGTCCGAAGCCCACCCCGCGCAGGCTCAACCCGTACAGGGCGACCGGCCTGTGCGGCGGCGGTTACCGGGTGGTCGGCTCCCACGCGCTGGGCGGCGCCGCCACCGTCTACCTGCTCCACAACACCGCCGCGGGCCGGAACTGCGTCGTGACCATGTCGAGGTACGTGGTCCCCGGCAAGGTGGCGATGAACGCGACGCTCCGCGTGAAGGGCGGCCCCGGCAGGGGCGATCCCGGCAGGTTCACCGCCTACGCGGGCCCGGTACGCCTCCCGGCCGCCAAGAAGTGCGTCATGTGGGGCGGCTCGTACGGCTCGCTGTCCTGGAGGAGCGGCTGGGGCCACTGCGGCTGAGCACCCGGCGGTCCGCGCGATCCGTATCAGGCGTCACGCGCGTCCGCCCATGCCCGAGCACGGCCCATGGCGAGTACGGCGGCGACCGACAGCAGCAGGACCGCGTCGAGCGTCACGAACCGGGACGGACGTCCACCTGCACGAACGCGTCGTAGCAGAAGCACTGCTCGGCCTCGACCGGCTCATATCGAGGGAAGGTGGCCCTCCCGCGGCCGACGACCCGCCCCTTTCCGTCCTTGACGATGACGTGCACGGGTACGCGCGAGTAGTCGACGGCGTCTCCTGGAAGGTCGACGTCGGCGATCGGAAGCTGGGATCCGGCCGTGGTGCCGACCTCGACGGCGGGGGTGGGGGACCCGGTCGCTCCCGGAATGACCAATACCCCTTCCCGACAGAGGTCACGTGCGTCGCACAGCTCGTATGTACGGGCGGATCCCATCATCGAGTGGTGCACGGTGAGCTGCACCCTGTTCCCCGGGCACGGCTTGCACGAAGCTCCCTCTCCGCACCCGGACAGCACGACCAACGTCGCGGTCAGGCCCGCCAGCGTGCGGAGTCTCGCCGGCCGTGACGTGGGTCTCCCCCGCCGTGCTGTGGTCATGCCTCTCCCGGAGGTGCCGCCCCATCACGGTGGCGTGTCGTCATCGCCCTGACCGGCTTTCAGGGCGGCCCGCCGGCGGAAGAGCCGGCGGGTCGCGAGAGCCGCTCGGGAGCGACTCCCGCGGCCGTGAACGTGGTGCTCGTCTTTACGGTATACCGCCCTTTGCCATTGCCTCCGCGCCCGCGGGCACCGACAGTCTCCGGCGTTTCGCGGTGGTTCGACGATGACGTGACGGACTTCCGCTTCGGGACCTGCGGCGGGACACGGCAGGAGGTGCCGGCCCTCCCGCGAAGGACGAGGGCTTGCGAAGGACGAGGGCTTGGGGGCCGATCAAGGCGACCCCACGCAGACCGGAGTGCGCCAGAGCCGTACTCCGGCATACGCGGACCGCCCGCGTGTTCCCCGCGCGTCCTCACCGGAGCGGCGATCCGCCCGGAAAGTCACCGGGCGACGTTCTCGTGTTCGGGCTGTAACCGGTTCCGGCATTTTCGCTTTTTCACCGTACGCCATTCCCGCGCCGGACCGGCGCCCACAGGATGTCCCCCGGGTGGCCATTCATCGCCGGGCCACGGGGGCTTTCATCCCCGCGTTCCGAATGTCCCGGCGTGGATGCCGCGATATGGGCGTTCCTCCCGATGCGGTGTGGCTCGAATCAAGACGGTCGGCCGGGGCGCGAGAGGCCCGGCGACCGCGTCCGGGGGCCCTTCTCCCGGCCGGGCCACCCGGTGGAGCAGGGCGACGGGGAGGAAAGGGGCGCGAGACCCGTCGGCCGAGTCCCTCTCTCGCATTCAGGAAAAAAGAGTGAGAGCGGGATCGTTACCCTTCGGTCACAAAGACCTGCCAGGATTCACCGGCCAAGATCGAATGAGAGGAATCCTGTGAAATTGTCGAACGTGGCCGCACGCCGGATCGGCGGACTGGTGGCCGTTGTCGCCCTTGTCTCCGGCGTTTTCACATCGGGGGCGCAGGCGGCCCCCGCCCCCGTTGTTTTCGGTAAGGTCTCCGCCTCGCCGAAGACGCATGACGGCGCCTGCCCGAAGACCGTGACGCTGTCCACCACGGTGAGGGTCAAGGCTCCGGTGGCGTTGAGGTACGCGTGGACCTTCAGTGACGGGGACAGGAGCGGCACCAGGACCTACCGCGTCGGCGGCAAGGGCCTCAGGACCGTCCGGCTCTCCACCGCGCTCAAGGTCACCGGTGACGCCCGTGGCTGGGGTGCGGTCCGCCTGGCCGGCCCGGTGAGGAAGACCTCCGGGAAGGCCTCGTTCGCCGTCACCTGCACCGGTGCCGGCGAGAGCACGGGTGATGTGTGGAACAGCGTGGCCGTCTCCGCCGGGGAGGCCCGCGCGCCGGAGGCCGACAGGCCGGAGGCCGGCAAGCCCGACACCGGGGCCACCCCGCCGCCCGCCGGGCAGGACGACGACCCCGCCCGGAACACCGTGCGCAAGGCCTCCATCGCCCTTGAGCGGACCGACCCGTCGAAGTGCCCGGTGAACTTCAGGCTTCACGGCTACTTCGAGGGTCTCCCCGCCGGCGCGCAGACCTTCCGGTACCGCCTGGTCGGCGCCCCGGAGTGGAGGACCGTCAACGTGCCGGCCGACCACGGGGCCGTCTTCACCACCGTGCTGGACACGTTCACCTGGGACCACGAGTCGGGCGAGAGCTCGGCCCGGATCGAGATCGACCAGCCGGACGGCCTCAGGTCCAACGTCTTCCACTACTTCAAGTGCGAGCCGCGGCTCTCCGGCGTGAGGTTCGGCGTCATGGCCGAGGACGTCAAGCCGACCGACAGGGGCGGCCCGCTGGCCGAACTTATGGCCGACTCCCAGTGGGAGGCGGTCCAGGCCGTCTCCGGCGCGCAGTTCGCCCTGGTCAGCAAGCGCTCGATGAGCGCGCCCCGCTTCAGCCTGAAGGCCGGTCCCGTGACCGTCGAGGACCTGCACGGCCTCACCCCCGGAAGGAAGGTCATCGACGTGCACTCGATGACCGGCGCGCAGCTCAAGACGCTGCTCGGGCACGCGACCCCGGAGATCGGGGTGCTGACGCCCTCGTCCGCGCTCCGCTACACGCTGAAGGGCGGGGTGGTCACCGAACTCACGCTGAACGGCGTCCCGGTGACCGACAAGCAGGTACTCAAGATCGCGGCCAACTGGTACCTGTCGGGTGGCCAGGAGGGCTTCCCGGCGTGGCGCGGGAGCCTCGGCGTCTACCACGGCGGACCGGACGACGAGGCGGCGCTGGCGTCGTACATCGCCAACCACTCGCCGGTTCACGCTCCGAGGGGTGACCGGGTCACCGTCCGCTAGGCCGCCTGCGGCCCGCGGGGCCGGACAGGACGTCCGCGGGCCGGCTCGTCGGGACGGTCGCCGGGTGGAACACCTTCCGCCCGGCGACCGGTGCCGGCGGACGGCCCCTTCACCCTTCCTTCTTCTTCTTGTCCGCGCCCCATCCCATGAAGGCCGCCCCCAGTCCGGCGCCGATGGCCATGCCCACGCCGATGCCCAGGGCCAGGTTGTCGAGGGCGATCCCCAGGGCGGTGCCGATGGCGAGGCCCACGGCGATGCCCATGGGGAGACCGGCGGCGTAGGAGTCGTTCGCGGACGTGTTCGATGCTTCCTCAGGCTTGTCGTTCATGCACTGCCGCTTCCCGGCATCGAGTGCCGTATACGTGTGTCCTGGGAAATTTCCCCGATGATCTCACCGGTCGGTTATCGTAACTGACGTGATCGTCAAGTCTGAGGCGCTGGGCGGCCGGGGCCGTCGCACCCGGGCCGCGCTCGTGCTGGCCGGACGGGAGGCGTTCGAGGAACGCGGCTACGACGCGGTGCGCGTCGACGACGTCTGCGCGCGCGCCGGGGTCTCGCACGGCACCTTCTACACCTACTTCGGATCGCGCGAGGAGCTGTTCCGCGAGGTCGCGGCCGCCGTGGTGGGCGAGATGTTCACCGCCAGCCTGGTCGGGCCCGCCACCGGGGACGACCCCTACGCCCGTATCGAGGCCGCGAACCTGCTCTACCTGCGCGCCTGGTCCTCCAACTCGCGGCTGGTGCGGATGCTGGAGCAGGTCGCGATCACCGACGAGGGCTTCCGCGACCTGCTGCTCGAACTGCGCGAGGTCTTCGTGCGGCGGGGCGCCGAGGGACTGCGGCGCCTGCAGGAGCAGGGCCTGGCCGACCCGTCGCTGGACCCGAGGCTGACCGCGGTGATGCTCGGCGGGATGGTCGAGCACTTCGCCCACGTCTGGCTGGACCTCGGCGAGCGCGCCGACGAGGAGACCGCGGTCGCCCTGCTCTCCACGCTCTGGGCACGCGCCATCGGCCTGACGCCCGCTCCGGGGGGACGGGCCGCGGCCCCGGACACGGACACGGACACGGGCACGGGCACGGCCCCCGGTGCGGGCCGGGCCACGGGCCGCACGGGGAACCTGACGGCGACGTCAACGACGACATCACCGATGACGGAGGAGGCGCGGCCATGACCCTGCCGGACATCCCGGCCGGCGAGTACCGGGCACGGCGCGAGGCGATGCTCGCCAGGCTGGCCGAGCTCGACGCCGAGCACGCCAAGGCCGTGGCGGGCGGCGGCCCCAAGTACGCCGACCGGCACCGTGCCCGGGGCAAGCTCCTGGCCAGGGAGCGGATCGAGCTGCTCGTCGATCCCGACTCGGCCTTCCTGGAGCTGTCGCCGCTGGCCGGCTGGGGCAGCGACTTCCCGGTCGGAGCGAGCGTGGTCACCGGGATCGGGGTGGTGGAGGGCGTCGAGTGCGTGATCGTCGCCAACGACCCGACGGTGCGGGGCGGCGCGTCCAACCCGTGGACGCTGCGCAAGACGCTCAGGGCCGCCGACATCTCCTTCGAGAACCGGCTGCCGCTGATCAACCTGGTGGAGTCGGGCGGGGCCGACCTGCCGACCCAGAAGGAGATCTTCATCCCGGGCGGCCGGATCTTCCGCGACCTGACGCGCCTGTCGGCGGCCGGCATCCCCACGATCGCCCTGGTCTTCGGCAACTCCACGGCCGGCGGGGCGTACGTGCCCGGCATGAGCGACCACGTGGTCATGGTCAGGGAGCGCGCGAAGGTCTTCCTCGGCGGGCCGCCGCTGGTCAAGATGGCCACCGGCGAGGACGCCGACGACGAGTCGCTGGGCGGCGCCGAGATGCACGCCCGCGTCAGCGGCCTGGCCGACCACCTGGCGGCCGACGAGCACGACGCCCTGCGGATCGGGCGGCGGATCGTCAGGAGCCTGAACCACTCCCGGCTCGGCGTCTCCCCCGGGCCGGTGCGTGACCCGCTGCACGACGAGGACGAGCTGCTGGGCATCGTTCCCGAGGACCTGAAGATCCCGTTCGACCCGCGCCAGGTGATCGCCCGGATCGTGGACGGCGGCGACTTCGACGAGTTCAAGCCGCTGTACGGCGGGAGTCTGGTGACCGGCTGGGCCCGCCTGCACGGCTACCCGGTCGGCGTCCTGGCCAACGCCCGGGGCGTGCTGTTCAGCGAGGAGGCCCAGAAGGCCGCGCAGTTCATCCAGCTCGCCAACCGGACCCGGACGCCGCTGGT
Source organism: Streptosporangium sp. NPDC023615 (assembly GCF_040640155.1). Classification (NCBI taxonomy): domain Bacteria; kingdom Bacillati; phylum Actinomycetota; class Actinomycetes; order Streptosporangiales; family Streptosporangiaceae; genus Streptosporangium; species Streptosporangium sp. NPDC023615. The sequence goes on along the minus strand of NZ_JBFABE010000084.1, from coordinate 8,062 downwards.
CTTCCTGCAGAACACCACCGGCTACATGGTCGGCAAGGAGTACGAGCAGGGCGGCATCATCAAGCACGGCGCCATGATGATCAACGCGGTGTCCAACTCGACCGTCCCGCACATCACGATCGTCATGGGCGCCTCGTACGGCGCGGGCAACTACGGCATGTGCGGCCGGGCCTACGGCCCCCGATTCCTGTTCACCTGGCCCAGCGCGAAGTCCGCCGTCATGGGGCCCGCCCAGCTCGCCGGGGTGCTGTCCATCGTGGGCAGGGCCGCCGCGCAGGCCCGCGGGCAGGTCTACGACGAGGAGGGCGACGCGGCGATGCGGCAGCTCGTGGAGGCGCAGATCGAGGCCGAGTCGCTGCCGTTCTTCCTGTCCGGCCGCCTCTACGACGACGGCGTGATCGACCCGCGCGACACCAGGACGGTCCTGGGCCTGTGCCTGTCGGCCGTCAACAACGCCCCCGTCCCGGAGCCCTCGGGCTTCGGCGTCTTCCGGATGTGACCGTGACCATGACCGTGCCCGCGAACACACCGGCGAACGTGCCCGCCACGGTGATCGGCCGCCTGCTCGTCGCCAACCGGGGCGAGATCGCCCGCCGCGTCTTCCGTACCTGCCGCGACCTCGGCATCGAGACCGTCGCGGTCTTCTCCGACGCGGACGCCGGCGCGCCGCACGTGGCCGAGGCCGACCACGCGGTACGGCTCGGCGGCGCCAGGCCGTCCGAGAGCTACCTGTCCGCGGAGAGGATCGTCGACGCGGCCCGCAGGTCGGGGGCGGACGCCGTCCACCCCGGCTACGGCTTCCTGTCGGAGAACGCCGCCTTCGCGCGGGCCGTGCCGGAGGCGGGACTGACCTGGGTCGGCCCGCCCGCGGCGGCCGTCGCCGCGATGGGCTCCAAGATCGAGGCCAAGGCGCTGATGGCCGGGGCGGGCGTGCCGGTGCTGCCCGGCTTCACCGCCGGTCCCGGCTACCGCATGGACGACCTGGAGCGGGACCTGGACGTGGTGTTCACCCGGATGGGCGGCTCCGCGTCCGGATGGTCCGTGCCGCTGCTGGTGAAGGCGTCGGCCGGGGGCGGCGGGCGCGGGATGCGCGTGGTGCGCCTGACCGACGACCTGCCCGAGGCCGTCGAGTCGGCCCGCGGGGAGGCACTGGCGGCGTTCGGGGACGGCACCGTGTTCGTCGAACCCCTGCTGGAGGGGGCCCGGCACATCGAGGTGCAGATCCTGGCAGACGCGCACGGGACGGTGTGGACGCTGGGCGAGCGGGAGTGCTCGATCCAGCGGCGGCACCAGAAGGTGGTCGAGGAGACGCCGTCCCCGGCGATCTCCCCGGAGACGCGGGCGCGGCTGTTCGACGCGGCCGTCACCGCCGCGCGGACCATCGGGTACGTGGGCGCCGGGACCGTCGAGTTCCTGGTCGCGGGCGACACCGGCGACACGGGCGACACCATCGCCTTCCTGGAGATGAACACCCGCCTGCAGGTGGAGCACCCGGTGACCGAGTGCGTGTACGGGATCGACCTGGTGGAGTGGCAGCTCCGCGTCGCCGAGGGCGCGCGGCTTCCCGGCTCGCCGCCCGAGCCCTCCGGGCACGCCGTGGAGGTGCGCCTGTACGCCGAGGACCCGGCCCGGGGCTGGCTCCCGCAGAGCGGCACCCTGCACCGCCTCGCCGTGCCCGGCGTCGACTCCCGCCTCGCTCCCGTGCCGGGCGGGCGGTACGGGCTCCGGCTGGACTCCGGGGTCGAGGACGGCTCGGAGATCGGCGTGCACTACGACCCGATGCTCGCCAAGGTGATCGCGTACGGGGCCGGCCGCGACGACGCCGTGCGCAGGCTCGCCGCCGCGCTGGCCGGCGCGCGGATCCACGGTCCGGTCACCAACCGGGACCTGCTGGTGGCGGTGCTGCGCCATCCGGCGTTCCTGGCCGGTGAGACGCACACCGGTTTCCTCCAGGAGCACGGCCTGGGCGGTCCGGCGAACGACTCCCCCGGTGACCCGGCGGGCGGTCCCGTGGCGGATACCGGGGACGGTCCTGCGGAGGACACCGGGAACACCGCGAACACCGGGAACACCGCGGACGACGGCACCGACGGCACCGACGGCACGGCGCACGATCCGGGGAACGCCGCCGGTCACGGCCCGCCGAGCGGCCAGGAGGTCGTGCGGCTGTCCGCCCTCGCCGCCGCGCTCGCGCGGGCCGCGGCCAACCGGGAGGCGGCGACCGTGCAGGCGGGGCTGCCGGGCGGGTGGCGCAACGTGGTGTCGCAGCCGCAGCGGGCGCTCTTCGCCGAGGCCGAGATCGCGTACCGGATCACCAGGGACGGCCTGCGGGCCGAGGGCTTCCCGAGCACGGTCCTGGTGAGCGCGACCCCCTCGCTGGTCGTGCTGGAGACCCGGGGCGTACGGCACCGGTTCGAGGTGGCGCGCTACGACGGCCCGCCGAGGACCACAGGACCGGCGGGAGCGACAGGACCGGCGGGGACGACGGGGGCGGCGGGGACGACAGGGACGACGTACGTGGACTCCCCTCTCGGGGCGGTGCGGCTCACCCCGCTGGAGCGCCTGCCCGAACCCGTGGACCACCTCCCCCCCGGCTCCCTGACCGCTCCCATGCCAGGTACGGTGCTGCGGGTCGACGTCGGCCCCGGCGAGGCGGTCGGCGCCGGGCAGACGGTCGTGGTGCTGGAGGCGATGAAGATGGAGCACCGGATCACCGCGCCCGCGCCGGGTACGGTGGCGGCGGTTAACGTGACGCCAGGACGCCAGGTCGAGGCCGGGGCGGTACTGGCCGTGATCGAGGAGCGGGCGTGACCCCTCCTGCCGGGCCGCGGCCCTTCGCGGAGAGGAGCGGAATGAGAACCGATGGAGGTTGGCCGGTGGATCGTCTGGTGCACGCGGAGGAGTCCGGAGGGGTGGCGACGATCACCCTCGACTCCCCCCGCAACCGCAACGCCCTGTCGGTGCGTCTGCTGGGCGACCTGGAGGAGCGCCTGGAGTGGGCGCTGGCCTCGGAGAGCGTCCGGGTGATCGTGCTGACCGCCACCGGGCCGGTGTTCTGCGCCGGCGCCGACCTCAAGGAGCAGCGGATCGCGCCGGGCGCGGCCCACGAGGCGCCGGTGACCGCGTCGTTCCCGGAGATCATGCACCTGATCTGGGAGAGCCCCAAGCCGGTCGTGTGCAGGATGAACGGCACCGCGCGGGCCGGCGGGCTGGGCCTGGTGGCGGCCTGCGACTTCGCGATCGCCCCCGCCTCGGCGTCGTTCGCGTTCAGCGAGGTGCGGCTGGGCGTGGTGCCCGCGATGATCTCGGTGACCGTGCTGCGGCGGCTCGACCCGCGCGCCGCCGCCGAGTACCTGCTCACCGGCGAGACCTTCGACGCCGCCCGCGCCGCGGAGATCGGGCTGATCACCCGGGCCGTGCCCGAGGAGGAGCTGGACGCCACGGTCGCCCACTACACCGGCATGCTGCTGCGCGGCGGCCCCGAGGCGCTGGCCCTGACCAAGCAGCTCGTGCGGACCGTGCCGACGCTGAGCGTCGAGGAGGGCATGCGCCAGATGGCCGAGTTGTCGGCCCGGCGCTTCACCTCCGCCGAGGGGCAGGAGGGCATCGCCGCCTTCATGGAGAAGCGGCCCGCCTCCTGGGTGCCCCCGGAGGCGGCGGTCTGATGCTGCGCGTCGCCAACTGCTCCGGTTTCTACGGCGACCGGCTCTCGGCCGCCAGGGAGATGGTCGAGGGCGGCCCGATCGACGTGCTCACCGGCGACTGGCTCGCCGAGCTGACCATGCTGATCCTGGCCGGGAACCGGGCCAAGGGCCGCCCCGGCTACGCGACGACCTTCCTGACGCAGCTTGAGGAGGTCCTCGGGACGTGCCTGGAGCGGGGCGTGAAGGTCGTCTCCAACGCGGGCGGGCTGGACCCGGTCGGATGCGCCGAGGCCGTGCGCGAGCTGGCCGGGCGCCTCGGGCTTCCGGCGCGGGTCGCCTGCGTCACCGGTGACGACCTGACCGGCCGCGATCTGGCGGGCGCGCCGAACGCCGACACCGGCGAGCCGCTGCCCGCCCCCGCGCTGACCGCCAACGCCTACCTGGGGGGCCGCCCGATCGCCGCCGCCCTGTCGGCCGGGGCGGACGTGGTGGTGACCGGCCGCGTCACGGACGCCGCCCTGGTCACCGGGCCGGGGATCTGGCGGTACGGCTGGGGGCCCGGCGACCTCGACGCGCTGGCCGGTTCCGTGGTCGCCGGGCACGTCATCGAGTGCGGTTGCCAGGCGACCGGCGGCAACTACGCGTTCTTCGGGGAGGTGCCGGACCTGGCGCGCTGCGGGTTCCCCCTGGTGGAGCTGGAGGCCGACGGGTCGTGCGTGGTCACCAAGCACCCGGGCACCGGCGGGCTGGTCTCGGTGGGCACGGTCACCGCGCAGTTGCTGTACGAGATCGGCTCGCCCCGCTACCTCGGCCCGGACGTGGTCGCCCGGTTCGACACGATCCGGCTGGAGCAGCGGGGACCGGACCGGGTCCGCGTCTCGGGGGTGCGCGGCGAGGCCCCTCCGGACACGCTCAAGGTCGCCGTCAACTACCTGGCGGGCTACCGCAACACGATGACGCTCGTCCTGACCGGCCTGGACATCGAGGCCAAGGCCCGCCTGGCCGAGGAGGCCATCTGGTCGCGGGTGCCGAGGGAGTCGTTCGACGAGGTCCACGTGGAGCTGACCCCGCTCGCCGGGACGGCCCTGCTGCGGATCACCGTGATGGACGCCGACCGGCGCAGGGCCGGGCGCGCCTTCTCCTCGGCGGTGGTCGAGACCGGCCTGGCGAGCTATCCCGGTTTCTACGGTCTCACCCCGCCCGGCGACGCCTCGCCGTACGGGGTCTACTGGCCGACGCTGGTCCCCGCGGAGACGGTACGGGCCCGTGTCCTGCTCGACGGACGTGAGCTCCCCGACGCGCCGGCCGGGCCCGTGGGGAACGCCGGGCACGGGACCGGACACGACACCGGAGACGGCACCGGCGTCGCGCCCGGGGACGACGCCGGTCACGGACACGGTGACGCCCACGGTGACGCCCACGGGATCGTCCCCGGCGACACAGCCGACGACGGGCCCGACCATGGCCCCGGCGACGGTCCCGGCGACGGCTCCGGTCACGGCGCTCGGAGCGCGCGGGTGGCGCTGGGCACGATCGCGGGTGCCCGTTCCGGCGACAAGGGCGGCAACGCCAACCTGGGCGTCTGGGTCGGCACGGCCGAGCGGTTCGACTGGCTGAGGGGCCACCTGACGAGCGGGCGCCTGGCGGAGCTGCTGCCGTCCACCGCCGGGCTGAGGATCGAACGTTTCGAGCTGCCCAACCTGCTCGCCCTCAACTTCGTCGTGCACGGCCTGCTGGGCCGGGGCGTGGCCGCCAGTCCCCGTCTCGACGCCCAGGCCAAGGCCCTCGGCGAGGAGCTGCGCGCCGCGCTCACCGACGTCCCGCGTCACCTGCTGTGAATTTCCCCGTCCGGGATCGTGCCGGTCGGCCCGCCGGGACCGGTCCTGGGGCGAGTGCCGGGAACGGCGGCTATTGACCGTCGGGGGCGGGAATCATAGATTCACCCCAGCCAGAACATCATTCGGTACAGGGGGGCGCATGACGGCCGCGCACATCGACGTCACCGCGATCGACTTCGACGTGCTCGGTGCGTGGATGGACGACCAGGGGCTGCCCGGCGGGCCGTTCGAGCACGTCGCGCCGGTGGCCGGCGGGACGCAGAACGTGATGGTTCGCTTCGAGCGCGGCGGCGCGTCGTACGTGCTGCGCAGGCCGCCGCTGCACCCGCGCGCCAGGAGCAACGAGGTGCTCCGCCGGGAGGCGAGGGTGCTCGCGGTCCTGCGCGACACCCCGGTGGCCGCGCCGCGCCTGGTGGCGGCCTGCGTCGACGAGAGCGTCATGGGCGCGGTCTTCTACCTGATGGAGCCGGTCGAGGGGTTCAACCCGACGGTCGGGCTGCCCGAGCCGCACGCGAGCGACCCCGCCATCCGGCACCGGATGGGGCTGGAGGCGGCCTCGGCACTGGCCGAGCTCGGCCGGGCCGACCACGGCGCGCTCGACGGCTTCGGCCGCCCCGAGGGATTCCTGGAGCGGCAGGTGCCGCGCTGGATGGGTGAGCTGGACGGGTACGGCGCGCTGGCCGGGTACCCGGGGCCCGACATCCCCGGTCTGGAGGAGACGGCCGCCTGGCTGGAGCGCAACCGGCCCGCGGAGTTCGTTCCGGGGATCATGCACGGCGACTACCACCTGGCCAACCTCATGTTCGCCCTGGACGGCCCGCGCGTGGCCGCGATCGTCGACTGGGAGATGTGCACGGTCGGCGACCCGCTGCTCGACCTGGGCTGGCTGCTGGCGACCTGGCCGTCCCCGGACGGGGTGGGCGTGATCTCCGGCGGTGTCACCGGGCTGGCCACGACCGCGGAGCTCGTCGACTGCTACGCCGCCCTGTCCGACCGCGACCTGTCGGCCGCCGACTGGTACGCGGTGATGGCCTGCTTCAAGCTGGGCATCGTCCTGGAGGGCACGCACGCCCGCGCCTGCGCGGGCAAGGCCCCCCGGGAGATCGGGGACCTGCTCCACGCGACCACCCTGAACCTGTTCGCCCGCGCCCGGACGTTCATGTGAGACCTTCACGCGACCGTACGCCCGGCCGGAGGCTACGCGCGGGCGTCCCCGGGGGTGGCGCGCGGACGTTCCGGGGCCCGGCGGGGCGGCCTTCCGGGGCGAGGCCGAAATACTGATCTGTCCATACGAACGCCCGTTAAAACCGCAATCGCTTGATAAGCATCCCAAGATCATGCAATTCTCTGTCGAGACGGAGGTGACGCACGATGCTGGACACGCTGTCCTGTCTGGAACGGTTCGTTGTGGCGATACGGCAGCACGCCGACCTGTCGGTCCGTCGCATCTCCTTCGGCGACCCCGCGTACGTCTACGTCCGCAACCGTTTCAGCAGCACCCTGGCCGAGACCGTGACCTGCTCCCCCGACGGGGGATTCATCACCTCGTGGGGATACCGGCTCGGCAGCAGCGAGAACATCGACGGCGCCGCGGCCCGGCTGGCCTTCCTCCTCGCGGCCATGCCCGCCCCCCGGGTGTGACCCACCGGGTCCGGCCACCGATCCGGCCGTCGGGCCACCCGTGGGCGCCCTACGGCGCCTCGGCGGGTTCGGCGGAGAAGGCCGACAGGTCGAGACCGACCTCCCGGGCGGCGGCGACCCGGGCGTGGTGGAGCAACCGGCCGCGGGACATGTTCCCGGTGTGCAGGGTGTAGCGGACCACGAGACCGTCGAGCATGCCGTCGATCCGCTCGGCCGAGCCCACCGGATCCTCGCAGGTGAACTCGCCCGACGTCACGCCCTCGGAGATCACCTGGCCGAGGATCTCGATCCAGGAGCCCTCCAGCTCCAGCAGGATGGTGCGGACGTGCTCCTCGCGCACCCCGACGGCCCAGGCGTCCAGCCAGAGGATCCAGCTCTGGTCGGAGCGGGAGGCCGGGATGTAGAAGCGCAGGACGCGGTCGAGACGCTGGACGGCGGTGCCGGGCTCGGCCACGATCTCCCTCAGCCGCTGCACCTCGGAGTCGCTGGTGCTGCGGAGCATCTCGGTGATGAGGTCGTCCTTGGTGGCGAAGTGGTAGTGGATCAGCCCGCCGCTCACGTTCGTCGCCCTGGCGATGTCGGCGACCCGGGTGCTGGCCAGCCCGCGCTCCAGCACGACCCGCCTGGCCGCCTCGAGGAGCTCCGCGCGCCGTTGGTCGGCCTGGTCGGCGCGGCTGCTGCGCGCTCCTGCTCCGCTGTGCACGGCGCAAGACTACAGCAGCGGCACCGCCCTCCCCCACTACTACTGATTGGCTGATCAGTCAACCGTTTCGCCTTGCCACAGGCGACCGCTTCCGGCCACCACGCGCCCGGGAGGCGACCGGCGGCCGGAGAGGGGCGTCGTCACCGGTCGACGACGAGAAGGCCGCGGGCCGGGAACCCGCGGCCGTCGTCCTGCTGCGCTGCCATCCGTTCCACCGCCGTGCCGCCCAGCTGGCG